>NZ_CALKTT010000061.1 GCF_937997535.1 uncultured Campylobacter sp. | reverse complement strand
AGATTATGGCATCGATCTCGTTTTTTTGCAAACCGCTACGCTCAATCGCCTTTAACGCCGCTTTCGTGCCTAGATCACTAGTACTCTCGCCCTTCGCGATGCGGCGCTCGTGAATGCCTGTGCGCTTGACGATCCATTCATCAGTCGTTTCAACCATTTTTTCAAGATCGAAATTGGTTAAAATTTCGCTCGGCGCGTATGCTGCGATTGAGATCATCGAGGCTTTTTGCATTCGTTTTCCTATTCGTTTGAAGAAATTTCGCTTTCTATCGCGGAGTTGATTTTAGAATCTGCAAATTTAAGCGCTTGAAAGATCGCGTTTTTAACGGCTTTCGGAGTGCTTTTGCCGTGGCTTATGATGACGCACTCTTTGACGCCTAAAAGCGGCGCGCCGCCGTATTCGTCGTAGTCTGTGCTTTTTTTGATTATCTTAAAGACGCGCTTCATCAAAATGGAGCCAGCGATAGCAATCGGAGATTTTTTTGTTTCGTTTTTGATAAGTTTGCCGATAGCGCTCGCGACGCCTTCGCTGGATTTTAGCATAATGTTACCGATAAATCCGTCGCAAACTACGACATCCACGGAGCCGTCAAAAATTTGATTGCCTTCGACATTACCGATAAAATTTTGCATCTTCTTAAGCATATGAAAGGTTTCTTTTGTTACCTCGTTGCCTTTACTATCCTCCTCGCCGTTGGATAATAAGCCGATGCGTGGTGCATTTAGGCCCATAATCTCCTTGGCGTATGCTTCGCCCATAATCGCGAATTGAAACAAATTCTCAGGCTTACAATCCACATAAGCGCCCACATCTAGCACAAGCGTGCGACCGCCTATGGAATTTGGCATCAGCGTAGCAATCGCCGGGCGCAAAATGCCTTTTAGCCTGCCTATGCGAAGCGTCGCAAGACTCATCGTAGCGCCACTATGTCCTGCTGATACCACGGCTTTGCAAGTGCCGTCTTTTACTAGATCGACCGCCTTAAAGATGCTACTCTCTTTGCGTTTAAGAGCGTCGGTTGCGCCCTCTTTCATCTCGAAAACTTCGCTTGCAGCTACGTAAGTGATATATTTCTCAAAGCCTTGATCTTGTGGAATAAAAGGCTTGATTTGCGCTTCGTCGCCTACCAAAAATGCATTAAATTTACGCTCTCGCAGCGCATCTACGACTCCATTTATTATCGGCTCGCAGCCGAAATCACCGCCCATCGCGTCTATAGCAACGGAAATCATCGGATTAATATTCGCCCGTAGTTTTGTTTATTCTATGCGGAATTTTCCAGCTTCCGTCTTTATCTTTGACGGGAATCGGAAGGGTCACTTTGTAGTGAGTGCGTCTTTTCGCCGCACGAGTTTTACTAACTCTTCGCTTTGGAACTGCCATTTTTTCTCCTTTATAAATTTAATTTTTTGCAATTTTCGCAATAAAAATAGTCGCTTTTGAAAGCTTCCGTTTCGCTTCTTAAAATTTCATCCAGATCAACTTCGGTGCCGAAAAACTCCATAACGTCCAAGCTCTCGTGCCTTTCGTCGTTAAAAACGCCTTCGCTTAAAAGCAAATTTACGCTCTCGTTTACGTCAAGATCAAATTCTTTGCCGCAGCGGTCGCAAATGTATGGAATTTTGCCTTTAATTTCGCCCTTGCACTCTACAAACTTAGAGTCCTTTCGTTTTAAATTTCCGCTAAGCTTAAGTCCATCCCTAGAAATTTCAAACGGCACGGGCAATGCGGAAATTTTAGCAAAAGCGATCTTCACGCGGCACTCTTAGCAAATTTCTCTTTTTGCAAAGAAAAATGCGATCTCGGTTTTTGCGTTTTCTAGGCTATCGCTGCCGTGAACGGCGTTAGCGTCGATGCTGTCCGCAAAGTCCGCTCTGATCGTGCCTTTATCCGCTTTTTTCGGATCGGTAGCGCCCATTAGCGCGCGATTTTTAGCTACGGCATCGTTGCCTTCTAGCACCATTACGACTACCGGACCGCTAGTCATAAACTCAATCAGATCCTTATAAAAAGGGCGGTCTTTGTGAATTTCATAAAATTTACCCGCATCTTCGGCGCTTAGGCATAATTTTTTAGCCGCTGCGATTCTTAGTCCGTGGCTTTCGAAACGATCGATAATTTTGCCGATAACGCCCTTTTTAACGGCATCAGGCTTAATAATAGAAAGCGTTTGCTGCATATAATCTCCTTAAAGTGAAAGGCGGATTGTATCGAAAAATAGGTTAAAATTTATTTAAGGATTGAATGAATTAAAATTCCGCGCATTTGATCGCGGAATTTTATCTGCTAAGCAAATACCGGGGTATCTCCGCTACGTAGATCCGCACCTATACTATCCCTGCTAGGTTGGCCCGCTACGATGTCGCTCCAGACGATACAGCCGTCGGTCGGACAGGCGCCAGCACAAGCCGGCTCGTCATTGTAGCCGACGCACTCGACGCATTTATCGGCGTATACGTAGTAGCTATCCTCGCCGCTTGGATTATCGCTATCGTCCACGATCGCATTTACCGGGCACTCGTCGATGCATGAGCCACAGCTAATGCAAATATCGGTGATTTTTACAGCCATTGTTTCTCCTTTATCAAAAAATGTGGAGTAATGATAACATACTAAATTTAAAAAATGATAAAATTTAATATTATCAAGCAAATAAATTTTATTATATAAAAATTTTCATCAAATTTCAGCAAATATAAAGTTTTAAAATGTATAATCGCCATCATAAATTTTATTATCAAGGAGAAACAAAATGATAGTAACCAACAAAGCCGTTGATTTCACGGCAACTGCGGTTTTAGGCAACAACGAAATAGTTGAGGATTTCAACCTCTATAAAAATATCGGCGAAAAAGGCGCGGTCGTATTCTTTTATCCAAAAGATTTTACCTTCGTCTGCCCGAGCGAGATCATCGCATTCGATCACAGATATCAAGATTTCAAATCCAAGGGCATCGAAGTTATCGGCGTTAGCTGCGATAGCGAGTTTACCCACCTTGCATGGAAAAACACTCCGGTAAACGCAGGTGGTATCGGCAAAGTGCAGTTCCCACTCGTCTCAGACATCACGAAGGATATCGCGCGCAGTTTCGACGTGCTGTTCGGCAACGCCGTAGCGCTTCGCGGCAGCTTCCTGCTTGACAAAGACGGCACCGTCCGCCACGCCGTCATCAACGACCTACCGCTTGGCAGAAACATTGACGAGATGCTAAGAATGGTCGATACGATGCTATTTACCAACGAGCACGGCGAGGTCTGCCCTGCGGGTTGGCACAAAGGTGACGCAGGTATGAAAGCAGATCCTAAGGGCGTCGCGGATTATCTAGGCAAAAATGCGAGCAAACTATAAGTTGTGAAATTCTTCACGCGAAGCGTATGAATTCTAATTCTAACTGCGTAAGGTTTAAATTTAGCCTTGCGCAGGCTATTAAAGCTCGCGAAGCTTTCTAAATTCCGCTGCCAAAATTTTAAGTCGCGGCGGCGGAATTCCAAAAATTCCAAAAATTCCAAAAATTCCAAAAATTCCAAAAATTCCAAAAATTCCAAAA
>NZ_CALKTT010000060.1 GCF_937997535.1 uncultured Campylobacter sp. | reverse complement strand
GGTAAAACAAGAGGTGGTGCTATCAATGCAGGGTTTGAGATTATGTTTTAAATTTAAGAGATGCGTAAGCTCTAGCTTGCACATCTATAAAATCAAATCCTATACTTAAAATTTCAGGGGCGGGAGATTTCTCGCCCCTTTTTAAATTTAGATGCTACGCAGATGATCTCGTTTGCGGCGCATAAAGAGACCATCAATCTTGCAATGCAAAACGGGATAAATTTAGTAGCTCTGCTCTTATGCGATAACGATCTTATTAAACGCGCAGTATCCACCCGCATAAAATTTTACGGCAAGCGCCACAAGATAATTCATAAAATTCTACGCCGCTTTAAAATTTGCAATACAAAAGAATTTAGACTCAATTCACAGAGGAATTTCATAGTCTACTTTATCTTTAAAGAACTGGCGCAATCTTAGGTTCTTTTACCAAAGCCAAAAAAGCTTGTCAAAGCGGCAATACCATCATTATTGGCTTTTATTGCTAAGGCCGGTGCCTTTTATTTATATTCTGCGCTTTATATTTTAAAATTAAGCTACGAAATTTCGATGTAAAAGTGAAATTGTATAAGAAAGATCCCGCAAAACTTAAAATTATAAAATTTTAAAACTGTTTGTCTTAGAATTTATAAGCAAAATTTCTTAAGGTCTAAATTTTTAAAATTTTAAAATTCCGTGCTTTAGAATTTCAAATTTCAACACGCTTCTCATTAAGGTTTGGGCTAAATTTTAAATTTTAGGTAATTAAATTTTAAAATTCTGCGCCTAAATCTTGCCTGCGAATTTTAAAATTACCCAGCGCAGTTTCGATCGTTCGCTTCAAAGATGCGACCTGTTATAAAAATAAAAGCTTACTCTACACGAAGCAAGTCTTGGCACGAGCTTTGCTTTAGCTACACAAAGCCTTAAATTTAGACCTTGACGGCAGGCAAAAATCTAACTGCTTACGATATAGAATTTCAAGCGGTATTCATAGCGTTGTAAACCTATATTTTTTATAATTTTACAGTTTAGCAAAACAGGCTATGCAAATGAACGGTCTATAAGTTTAAGATCTACTTTTTTGCAATTTTATACTAATAGAAAATGTTTGATATCTCTTAAGCTATGGACTTGAGCCTACTTTTTCGTAATTTTATAGAGCAAATTTCCAATGCTTTGGATTATCTGCACGAGCACGATCAGGATTACGACGGTGTATGCCATTATATCGGGGCGGAAGCGCTGAAAGCCGTAGCGGATCGCTACGTCGCCGAGCCCACCGCCGCCGACAGTGCCCGCCATCGCCGTAAATCCGATGATGACGATGAGCGTCAGAGTAATCGCGCCGATGATGCTAGGCAGCGCCTCGACGAACATCACGCGAAAGATGATCTGCATCTTGCTTGCGCCGAAGCTCTTCGCCGCCTCGATCACGCCGCTATCGACCTCCAGTAGCGCGCTTTCGATGAGCCGCGCAATGAAGGGCGCCGAGCCGATAGTAAGCGGCACGATCGCCGCGGTGGTGCCGATGCTTGTGCTGACAAGAAGCTTTGTAAGCGGAAAGAGCACGATCAACAAAATTATAAACGGGAAGCTTCGCAGCGTGTTTATCACGACGTCCAGCACGGCGTAAACGATGCGGTTTTCGCAAAGCCCGCCGCGGCGCGTAAGAATAAGCACGATCGCAAGCACGAGCCCCAAAATAAACGCTAAAGCCGTACTTACGAAGGTCATATACAGCGTCTCCAGCGTCGCGTTTAGTAGCAGCTTCGGAATCACTCCGCTAAAAAAATTTTGTATCCACTCTATCATCTTTGTCCTTTCATTTTGCGCCCTTTTGCGCTATATTGGGCTTTTCACCATTTTAAATTTTAAAATTGACGGCGCGAGCCCGCTTCATTGTATCAGCTTATAGCCCACGCCGCGGATGGCGTGGATGTAGCTAGGCGCCTTGGATGTTTCGCCAAGCTTTAGGCGGATTCGACCGATGATGACGTCGATGCTTTTGCTCGAGGATTCCTCGCTTATGGAGCTGCAGTTGTAGATGAGCTCCTCGCGGGTGATCGCGCCGCCTTCCTTTTTGATGAGATACGAAAGCACGTCGTATTCAGCGATGGTGAGCGATAGGGGCTGTCCTTTGAAGCTGATGACGTGGCGGAAATCGTCCACTTCGAGGTCTTTTTTGGGCTTTGCGGCGCGCTGGATGGAGTTTATATCGTAGCGCTCGATGTGGCGTTTGATGCGCGCTAAAAGCTCTTGCGGATTATAGGGCTTTGGCAGATAATCGTCTGCGCCGAAGTCGAAGGCGTTGATCTTATCGGTCAGATCGTGGCGGGCGCTTGATATTATGATCGGTATATCGGTGTTTTTGCGGATCTCTTTGCAGACCTCAAGCCCGTCCATCCCAGGAAGCGTGAGATCTAAAATCACGAGGTTGAAATTTTCTAAATTTAACTTAGAAAGCCCCAAAAACGGATCGTCCGCGACGGTGATATCGATATCGTATTGCTGCAGATATTCGCTTAAAATTTCGGCGAGTTCTAAATCGTCCTCTATCATTAAAATTTTAGTCATAAAAAGCCTTTGAAATTTTGCGCGGATTATAACAAAATATAGTTTATATATTTTAAAGCGGCAGGCTGGGGCGAAATTTTATAAAAACGAGGCGAGAAGGGGTAAAATCTTGAAATTTTTTGAAATCTGGCAAAATTTCAAAAATAAGCTCCAAAAATATGGCGAAATTTTAAAATTTAAAGAAGCAAAATCTGAAAAATTGACGAATTTGGGCTAAATTCGGCTAAATTTTGCCGATTTTTGCGTTTTTTTCTTAAAAAACTATTGTATTTTTTGCGAAACTATTGTAGAATACCGCCCAAACCACTTTATTTTAAAGGATTAGCATGAAAAAAGCTGATTTTATCCAGGTAGTTGCCGATAAGGCAGGTCTTTCTAAAAAAGATACCGTTAAGGTAGTTGATTCTGCACTTGAGGCTATCAAAGAGCTTTTAGTAAAAGGTGATGACATAAGCTTCATCGGCTTCGGATCTTTCGGTATTGCAGAGCGTGCAGCTCGCGAGGGTAAAGTTCCTGGCACAAACAGAACTTACAAATCTCCTGCTACTAAAGTAGTAAAATTTAAAGTCGGTAAACAGCTAAAAGAGGCTGTTGCAGCTGCAAAAGGCAAGAAGAAAAAATAATTTTCTTGCTCCAAGCCCCGTCTTCGGGGCTTATCTTTTTTAAATTTATACAATCATAACTTTTTAAAATGCCCGAGTGGTGAAATTGGTAGACGCACCAGACTCAAAATCTGGCGAGGGTGACCTCGTGTCGGTTCGATTCCGACCTCGGGCACCATAAATCTTCTTTAAATTTTATCCGTAATTTCAACCGCCTTTTGTAAATTTCAACTTGCTATAAAATTTTTTATACTATTATTACTGCGGTATTTCTTTAAAAGAGGCAATTATTTATGATACGTAAAATTCTTATCGCTAATCGCGGCGAGATCGCGGTTCGCATCATTAGAGCCTGCAGAGATCTGCATATCGGAAGCGTCGCGATTTACACCAAACCCGATGTCGATTGCTTACACGTAAAAATCGCCGACGAGGCCTACGAAGTCAGCACCGATGCGCTAAAAGGCTATCTGGACGCCAAAAAGATCGTCGAAGTTGCCAAAGAGTGCGGTGCCGATGCGATACATCCTGGATACGGCTTTTTGAGTGAGAATTACGACTTTGCAAGAGAGGTTGAAGACGCGGGCATTATTTTCATCGGTCCAAAACCCGACGTTATCCGCAAAATGGGTAATAAAAATATCGCTCGCTATCTGATGCGCAAAAACGGCATCCCGATCGTGCCCGGCACCGAAAAGCTAAATCACGAGAGCATGGATACGATTAAAAAATATGCGCGCGAGATCGGCTATCCTGTAATTTTAAAGGCTAGCGGCGGCGGCGGCGGACGTGGTATCCGCGAGGTGTGGGACGAGAAGGATATGGAGAGCGCCTACGACTCGTGCACGAGGGAGGCGAAGACCTTTTTTAACAACGATGAAATTTTCATGGAAAAACTCGTCGTCAAGCCGCGCCACATCGAGTTTCAGATTATCGGCGATAATTACGGCAACATTATCCACCTTTGCGAGCGCGATTGTTCGATCCAGCGCCGCCATCAAAAGATCATCGAGATCGCGCCGTGCCCCTCCATTAGCGAGCATCTACGTAAGACTATGGGTACGACCGCGGTAGCTGCGGCAAAAGCGGTGAATTACACCAACGTCGGCACGGTGGAATTTTTACTCGATGATTACAATAACTTTTATTTTATGGAGATGAATACCCGCATCCAGGTCGAGCACGGCATCACCGAGGAGGTTACGGGCGTCGATCTGGTGGTGCGCCAGATCCGCATCGCAAACGGCGAAATTTTAGAGCTTGAGCAAAGCGATATCAAGCCGCACGGTTACGCGATCGAGGCGCGTATTACGGCAGAAAACGTCTGGAAAAATTTCACTCCCGTGCCGGGTACCGTAAATGACTATTATCCCGCGCTCGGTCCTTCCGTGCGCGTCGATAGCCACATCTATAAAGACTATAAAATTCCGCCGTTTTACGACTCGCTTCTAGCCAAGCTCATCATCAAGACCACCGACTACGATCTAGCCGTCAATAAGCTCGAGCGCGCGCTGAAGGAGTTTCGCATCGAGGGAGTGCGTACGATCATTCCGTTTCTGCTCAGCATCAGCAAGTCGCGCGAGTTTCGGCTCGGCTTTTTCGACACGAGCTACGTCGAGAAAAATTTAGCTAAAATTTTAGAAAACACCATCGACGATATGCAGCCCGGTAAAAACGAAGCGGTCGCTGCTATCGCCGCTGCGATGCGCAAATCGGCGCGGATTTAGGAAAGAGTTATGGATTTTTTAGATAGCCTAAAAGATATAAAAAAGGATATGCTTAAGGATAAGGCGGCGAGCTCCACGCCAAAAAAGCCTAAAAAGAGGGATCCAAATCGCGATGAGTTTAAAGATATTTTCAGAGATGACGATTTGAGCTTGCAAAGCGAAAGCGGTCTAGAGGGCGCCGCGGAGGAATTCGACGCAGCCAAAGAGAGCATCGCCGCACGCGAAAAGCGCCTTAAAGACGAGTTTTTAAAATACGTGGACGCGGCGAATATCAAAAAGCTGAATGACTGAAATTCCATTTTGTACGCTGGATTTTGCCTGCCCCTATCTGGACGGCAGAGCCGCGCGCAGCGAGTATCTCTACATAAAAGACTGCGACTTCGAGTATAATTCAAACTTAGTGCAGCACGGCTACCGCCGCTTCGGCAGGTACTTCCAAAAACCCATTTGCGAAGCCTGTGCGGAGTGTAAAAGTTTGCGCATCGATGCTGCGAATTTTAAATTTAGCAGATCGCACCGCCGCGTCTATAAAAATAATCGCACGACCGCCTATGCGTGGCAACCTCGCCCGCTTTTAAACGATGCGCGTTTGGAACTTTTTGCGCTCTATCACGACTACATGCGTCTAAAAAAGGGCTGGCCTCTGCAAGAGATCAATTTTGAGCGGTATGATGAAATTTACGTCCAGGGCCACGGAGACTTCGGCAAAGAAATTTCTTACTACGGCGAGGACGGGCGGCTTATCTGCGTCGATCTCATCGATATCGTACACGACGGCATCAGTTCGGTGTATTGCTACTACGATCCGTATCTGCCGCATCTAAGTCTGGGTAAATTTTCGCTTTTAAAACAGATCGAGTTCGCCCAAGATCTGGGGCTACGCTGGATCTATCTGGGCTACGCGGTGAAGCAATGCCCGAGCCTGGCGTATAAATTTAGCTACGAGCCGTATGAAATTTTAAACTCATACGTAGAGCTTGACGCCCCCGCCGTGTGGGAGGGGCGCGTAGAGCGGTAGGTTCTGCGCGCTGGGGCCCAGAAGCAGCCTAGGCATATGTGCTGCATAGAATGGTAAGCTCCGCGCGCCCGTACAACGACAGCGCGCAGTGGCCGAGATCGTACCGCCGCGTAGAATTCGGTCTCGCGCAGATACGAACTCGGTATGTTAAAAGCACGCCTCGGCGTCAAATATCGCGCTGAAATTTCGCGCGTTATGAGTCTTCAAGGCTTTTGAGTCACGGCGGGCGTCAAATCTCGCGCTAAAATTTAGCGCCGCTCGGCCTGCAAAAATATCCGCGGTGATAAAATTTAAGGCGATAAAATTTAAAAGTAGAGCAGATGGATTTGCAAATTTTACGGCAGGCTCGGCATTTGCGTGTCGCAAGACGGTACACGCGGCTTTTGGGCGTACTTGGCTCCTGAGTGCGCGCGAAAAAGGGCGATTAGTTTCGGCACTGTAAAAACTAGTTTCGGTTCTTTAGCGGACACCGCCGCGCAAGCGGCGGAGCAAAAAAGAAAGCGGCTGATTTATGGCAAATTTATCAGCTCGACTTTGTTTTCCAGCGATTTTGGGATCAATAAAACTTTGCCGTCGCTTGAGATGTCCGCAGGTCTTTGCATCGCGCCGAGGTTTATTTTGCGTATCTGCCCGTTTGCATCAATACGCCAAATTTTGCCGCTTAAAAGATCCTCGCCCCAGTCGCTAACTAAAATTTCGCCGTTTTTTCCGCGCGCTATGCCGTAGAAAACCCCCTTCATATCGGCAAAGATCGAAATTTCGCGAGATTTCAGATCCATGCTTAGCACGCGCCCCGGGACCTTTCCGCTAAGATCGAAGGTGGTGATTAGAAGCTTGTCGCCTTTGAGCAGAAGCGCGCCCGCATTGCCGAGCGACGGGTCGATGCGTGCGAACTCATCGTAGCTTTTTGCGTTTAAATTTATGCTGTAAATCACGCTGCGCGCATTATCGCTTGCGAGCAAAACCTCGCTGCCGAGCGCTACGACGTCGTTTAAGGCCTGCGCTCCCTCGATTTTTAGATTAAAAACCTCCTGCCCTTTGCTAAAGCCTCTGATCGCATCCAGATCGCATACGTAGAGCACGTCGCCGATCTGCGCCATCCCGCTGGGATTTACCAAATCGTCTATATAATTGGTCTCAACGACATTGGAATTTTTCACGATCCTACTTATAAAGCCGCTTCTGCCTAGCGAATCTTCGTTTTTGCCGCGATTTGCGATGTAAAAAGCGTCCTCGGTGATTAGAGAGCCCTCGGGCGCACTGAATCCATCGAGCTCCAAGCCGAAAAGCGCGCCCGCCAAGGCGCACGAAAGTAGAACTTTTTTCATAATTTCTCCTTGATCTCGCCAAAATTCTAAGAATTTTAAAATTTAAACCGAAAGCGCTGGGCGCCAGGTTGAAATTTTAAACTCCGCGGCGAGCTTTAAGATGAGCGAAATTTAAACCCGCAGAGCAAATAAAAGTGCAATTTTAGTTAAACGAGTCGGTAAATTTTAAGACGGAATTTTAGCGTTTGATCTATGATTCGTAAAATAAAATGTATAATTATAGGTAAAATTATATGTTAAATTTTACAATTTTAATTTAAGAGTGGCGTAAATTTATACTTTTATCTGTTCGATTTGTAGCGTGAGAGCGTCGAATAAAAGGTGCTATCATAGATAAAGGCGATGCTATAAGCGTGATAAGGACGATGAAATAACCGGAGGTGCCATGTGATAAAGCAGGCGAATGCGCGGAATTTTAAATTTAAAGGTGCAGAAATGGTTAAAGTACCGCGATAATTTGATCGCGAGAGTTTGGTAAATGGATAAAACGTCATTGATTTTATAAACGATAAAACGTCGTTAAAATGCAGCCTGCCGCGGCTTGCCACGCGCAAAATCACGTTAAATGTAAAATCTAAATTTAGCCGCTCGTTAAATTTAACATTTACGTAAATTTAAAACCTGAGGCGAGCTGTCAGCGATAAATAACGATAAATTTAGATTATAAAATCCTCGCCGAGGTAGAATTTGCGCACATTTGGATCGCTGGCTATCTCTTTTGCGGTGCCGCCGGCGAACAGCTCGCCGTCTTTGATGACGTAGGCGCGGTCGCAGATCGCAAGCGTCTCGCGGACGTTGTGATCGGTGATGAGTACGCCGATGCCGAGCTTTTTTAGGTCTCGCACGATGCTTTGGATGTCGCTAACGGCGATCGGATCAACGCCCGCGAACGGCTCGTCCAAAAGTAGAAATTTCGGCGTTATCATTAGGCTTCGCGCAATCTCGCAGCGTCTGCGCTCGCCGCCGCTTAGGCTCACGCCTTTGCGCTGGCGGATCGGCTCGATGTTGAGCAGATTTAGCATCTCATCGACCTTACGTGAGGCCTCCGCTTTATTTTTATAGGTAATCTCTGCAGCGAGCATTAAATTTTCCTCAACGCTGAGCTCCTTAAAGATGCTGCTTTCTTGCGGTAGGTAGCCGATGCCGAGCTTGGCGCGCTTATGAAGCGGAACCTTTGCGATGCTGCTCTCATTAAGCAATATATCGCCACCGCTAGCGCTTATCAGCCCGCAGATCATATAAAATGTCGTGGTTTTACCCGCGCCATTGGGCCCTAGTAGCCCTACGATCTCGCCGTTGTAAAGCTCCAGCGAGATGCCCTTAATGATCGGCGTGCCTTTTATGGTTTTTTTAAGACCCCTGACTTCCAGTTTATGCATAGCTTACCTCGTATTTTCGCCCTTGCGCGTGCTGCGTGATCCTCACTACGCAAAAATCAAGCTCATATTTTTTAAGTAAATTTATCAAATTTTCATCCGCCCATTCGATTAGATGAAGTCCCTCTTCAAATAAATTTTCAAATAGCCCGTTTTTTAAAATCCCCTCGCAGCCGCCGTTATAGATGTCGTAATGATAAATTTGTCCGTAGTTTTGCATGATCGAAAATGTAGGCGAGCTCACGTGCTCGTCTAACCCATGCGCCCGCACGATCGCGCGCGCAAGCGTTGTTTTGCCGCTGGCAAGATCGCCGATGAGCAAGATTATGCCGCTTTTTGGCAGAGCCTGCACGAGGCGTGAAATTTCATCCTCGCCGCAGAGTAGTTCAAAGCTCTTGGACATACTTTGCCTGCTCGCTTTTGGGCGTATTTTTCGCGCTAGGAAAGGCTAGAACCTTAAAGCTTTGTTTTCTATCCAAAAAGCTTATCGTGATTACATCGCCGATTTTAAGCTCTTTGGCGGGCTTTACTACCGCGCCGTTTACGGCTACGACGCCACTTTTGCACATATCTTCGCTGATGGCGCGCCGCTTGGTGATATTTACTGCGTTTAAAAATTTATCGATTCTCATAAGCGTGAGTTTAGCGATATTTGCCTTAAAAGCAACTATTAAACTATTTTTGGTAGAATTTCGCCAAATTTTACGTAAAGGATTTGAGATGGCAAAAGATGTAAAAAAGGTCGTTTTGGCGTATTCCGGAGGACTAGATACTAGTATTATTTTAAAGTGGCTCGGCGATACTTACGGCTGCGATGTGGTGACTTTCACCGCAGATATCGGTCAGAATGAGGATTTGGAGCCGATCAAAAACAAAGCTGTGAAACTGGGCATCAAAAAGGAAAATATCTTCGTAGAGGATCTGCGCGAGGAATTTGTGCGAGATTACGTATTTCCGATGTTTCGCGCAAATGCCGTCTATGAGGGCGAGTACCTTTTAGGCACGTCGATCGCGCGCCCGCTGATCGCTAAAAAGCTAGTTGAAATTGCTAAAAAAACCGGCGCGGACGCCATAAGCCACGGTGCGACCGGTAAGGGTAACGACCAAGTCCGCTTCGAGCTTGGCGCATATGCGCTAAATCCCGATATTAAGGTGATTGCGCCGTGGAGGTTGTGGGATTTGAACTCTCGCGAGAAGCTTCTTACTTACGCTAAGAAAAACGGCATCGACATCGCCTCAAAGCCCGGCAAATCGCCATATTCGATGGATGCGAATATCCTTCACATCTCCTACGAGGGCTTGGTGCTGGAAGATCCCGCTCATGCGCCTGAAGAGGATATGTGGCGATGGACCGTAAGCCCTAAAAATGCGCCAGATAAGAGCGAGATCATCGAGATCGAATACAAACACGGCGATCCCGTAAAACTAAACGGCAAGGCGCTTAAGCCGCACGAGATGCTAGCCGCGCTTAACGAGCTCGGCGCTAAAAACGGCATCGGAAGGCTCGATCTTGTAGAAAATCGCTACGTCGGCATGAAGAGTCGCGGCTGCTACGAAACTCCGGGCGGCACGATCATGCTAAAGGCTCACCGCGCGATCGAGAGC
Organism: uncultured Campylobacter sp.; assembly: GCF_937997535.1. Lineage (GTDB taxonomy): Bacteria > Campylobacterota > Campylobacteria > Campylobacterales > Campylobacteraceae > Campylobacter_B. Next base: position 75,234 of record NZ_CALKTT010000060.1, on the reverse strand, counting down.
ATCACGCTAGATCGCGGTGCGGCGCATCTAAAAGACGATCTAATGCCGCGCTACGCCGAGCTCATCTACAACGGCTTTTGGTTCAGCCCGGAGCGCTTGTTGCTTCAAGAGCTGATAAATAAATCCCAAGAGCACGTAAACGGTAAGGTTAAGCTAGAGCTTTATAAGGGCAACGTGACCGTGCTGGGCAGGGAGAGTAAGAGCGATAGCTTGTTTAATACCGATTTTGTGACGTTTGAAGAGGATAGGGTCTTCAATCAAAAAGACGGCGACGGATTTATCAAACTAAGCGCTTTAAGATTTATCATCGCGGGAAAGAATGGACGCAAGCTTTAGCTGAAATTTTGCCTATAGCGGCAAGGTGTGCAGGCAAATTTCACAAAACGAAATTTTAAAATTTATCGGAAAAGTAGCGAGCGGCTGTGGGCAAATTTCATAAAATTTCACAAAATTTTAGATACGCCCGCGCCGCTTATAAAATTTTATAATTTTAAAGCTAAATTTAAAAGGATAATGTATGAAAGTATTATTGATAAAAGATGTTAAGGGGCTCGGAAAGGCGGGCGAGATAAAAGAGGTCAAGGACGGCTACGGCAATAACTTCCTAATCGGCAAAGGCTACGCCAAAGCCGCTACAACTGAGGTTTTGCGTAAATTTGAAGCGGATAAGAAAAAGCAAGCCGAGCTAGAAAAATATGAGGTCGCAAGCCTGCAAAAACTAGCCGAGGAGCTAGCTAAGATCCGCGTAAAGATCGTAAAGCAGATGGGCGAGAGCGGCGCGCTTTTCGGCTCGGTTACCAAAGATGAGATCGCAACCGCGCTAAAAGAGCAAAAGGGGATCGAAATCGATAAGAAAATTTTAGAGACCGAGGCTATCAAAACGACCGGGATCTACGACGTAAATGCCAAGCTAAAGCACGGCATAAGCGCTAAATTTGAGATAGAGGTGGCTAGTGTTTGAAGCGACTACCATTTTAGCCTACAAAGGCGCGAAGGCCTCTGTCATCGGCGGCGATGGGCAGGTTACGTTCGGAAACACCGTCTTAAAAGGCAACGCGACTAAAATTCGAAAGATTGGCAAAGATGGGGGCGTTTTGGCGGGTTTTGCGGGCAGCACCGCCGATGCGTTTAATCTTTTTGATATGTTTGAGAAGTGCTTAGATGGCGCAAAGGGCGATCTTTTAAGGGCTGTGATAGAATTTAGCAAGCAGTGGCGCAAGGATAAGTATCTGCGAAAGCTCGAAGCGATGATGCTGGTGCTGGACCGCAAAAATATCTTTTTGCTTAGCGGCACGGGCGACGTGGTAGAGCCGGACGACGGCAAGATCGCGGCGATCGGAAGTGGCGGGAATTACGCTCTTAGCGCGGCGCGAGCTTTGGATAAATTTGCTAGCCTAGACGAAGAGGAGCTCGTAAAGCAAAGCCTTAAAATTGCGGGCGAGATTTGCATTTACACGAACGAAAACATCAAAACATACGCAATTTGGGATGAAAAGAGATGATGACGCCAAAGCAGATTGTAGAGAAACTAGACGAATATATAATCGGACAAAATAGCGCCAAACGCACGATAGCAGTGGCTTTGCGAAACCGCTACCGTAGAATGGCACTTGAAGATGAGATGAAAAACGAGGTGATGCCTAAAAACATCCTGATGATCGGATCTACCGGCGTGGGTAAGACCGAGATCGCGCGCAGGCTTTCGAAGATGTTTGGGCTTCCTTTTATTAAGGTTGAGGCGAGCAAATATACCGAAGTAGGCTTTGTGGGGCGCGACGTGGAGAGCATGGTGCGCGATCTGGCCGCCGCGTCGGTAAATTTAGTGCGCGGCGAGGAATTTGAAAAGAACAAAGACAAGATCGATGATTACATCAAGCGTAAAATTTTAGAAAAAGTCCTTCCGCCGCTTCCGCGCGGAGCGAGCGAGGAGAAGATCGCAGATTACGAAAAAAGCTACGAAAAGATGGCAGCCAAGCTCGAGCGCGGCGATCTGGACGATCTTAGTATCGAGATCGAAGTAAGCGAAAACGCGCTTGAGTCAAATCCAAATTTGCCGCCCGAGATGGCGAATATGCAGGAAAGCTTCATTAAGGTAATCGGAATTTCGACGCGCAAGAGCAAAAAAGAGATGAAGGTAAAAGACGCCAAGGTTGCCCTTAAAAGCGAGGCTAGCGAGAAGGTCCTTGATATGGAGAGTATCAAAGCCGAAGCCGTTAGACGCGCGCAAAACGAGGGCATCATCTTTATCGACGAGATCGATAAGGTGGCGGTCTCAAGCGGCAATAGCGGCAGGCAGGATCCGAGCAAAGAGGGCGTACAGCGCGATCTGCTTCCGATCGTGGAGGGCAGCAGCGTAAGCACGAAATTCGGCAATATTGACACCGATCACATCCTTTTTATCGCCGCGGGCGCCTTTCATATCAGCAAGCCTAGCGATCTCATACCCGAGCTTCAGGGGCGCTTCCCGCTTCGCGTCGAGCTTGACAGCCTAGACGAGGCGGCGCTGTGCGAAATTTTAACCAAGCCGAAAAATTCACTTCTTAAGCAGTACTCGGCGCTTTTAAAGACCGAGGGCGTGGAGCTGGAATTTAGCGAGGACGGGGTCAAAGCGATCGCGAAATTTGCGGCGAGCACGAACGAAAAAGTAGAAGACATCGGCGCTAGAAGGCTGCATACGATAATGGAAAAAGTGCTTGAGGATATCAGCTTCGAAGCGGATAAGTTTAAAGGGCAAAAGATCATCGTGGATGAGAAGCTCGTAAGCGAAAAACTCGCAGGCATCGCAAGCGACGAGGATCTGGCGAAATACATTTTATAAGGCAGCGCGACAGCTACTCTTATAAAACTGCGGAGCCGTGGAAGTTTGCGGTTTTTAAATTTGCAAAGCGCTAGAATTTTAAGTATGAAATTTAGCGGAATTTTAAAATGCGCAGAAATTTTATCTTTTTAAATTTGACGATGCTTTAAAATTTTGAGTCTGTAAAATTTCAAGGATGATTGAATTTTGTGCGGTGCGGGCTGTATGTCAAGCCGTAGCGCATGGCAGGATAAAATTTAAAATTTCGCGATCAATTTATGAAGTCGCAAAATTTACGGCGCACAGAATTTGAAATAGATAAAATTCTGCGCTACGGCAAGCGAAATTTATTGCTACCGTGCAGCTTGAAATTTTAAAATTTCACCTGTTTGTGTGGCGTTGGAATTTTAAAATTTCGACGCTTGTGCGGAGCTAGTTTGCACAAAACGAGATTTTAAAATTTACCCGCAAGGGCTTAGTGTTGCGGTTGCAAGATAAATTTATAAATTTAAGGAAAATATGAAAAGCGGATTTGTAACGCTTATCGGGCGGACGAATGCGGGCAAGAGCTCGCTGTTAAACTATCTCTGCGGCGAGAAAATTTCGCTCGTCTCGCACAAAATCAACGCCACGCGCCGTAAGATTAACGGCATCGCGATGAACGGCGCAGATCAGGTTATTTTCACGGACACGCCGGGACTGCACGAAAGTGCCAAGCTGATGAATAAGCTGATGGTCGAAGTGGCGCTCGGAGCGATTGAGGGCTGCGATTTGGTGCTGTTTTTGGCGCCAGTGCACGACGATACCGCAGAATACGAGAAATTTTTAAATTTAAACCCCAGCACCAAACACATCGTTATTCTAACCAAAATAGACGAAGCAAACGACGAAAAGATCGTGCAAAAGCTGCTGCAATATCAAAAATTTACCGATAAATTCGAAGCGATAATCCCGGTTAGCATCAAAAAAAAGGTCTATAAAAAGCAGGTTTTGGACGAAATTTGTAAAATTTTGCCCGAGCATGAGTACTTTTACGATCCTGAAATTTTAAGCGCGACCAATGAACGCGAAATTTATCGCGATTTCATACTTGAGGCGATCTTTGAGAGTATGAGCGACGAGATCCCGTATTGCAGCGATGTCGTGATGGAAAAGGTTATAGAAAAACCGGGTCTGATCTCGGTATATGCGCAGATCATAACGGACACTAATTCTCATAAAGAGATGTTGATCGGCAAAAACGGCGAGGCAATCAAGCGGATCGGAATTCGAGCCAAAAAGTTAATTTCAAATTTTTCTAAGGTCAAAATTTACTTAAAATTAACAGTTTTTGTAAAAAAAAGCTGGAAAAATGACGAATTTAGGGTAAAAACCGATTTTATCTATTGACATTTTATTTTATTTCTATTAGTATTAGCAGCGTAGAAAATTTCATTTGGAAGTGGAGTGTTATGGCAAAGAATAGTAAAAATGCTAGTTCGATTGTTGCGATTAACAAAGTCACGCAAACCATATTCGGTCTAAGTGAGAATGAAGTTTTCGAGCACGACTTCTCAAAAGCGAATCGTGCGAAGGAAACTTACGTCTCATATATTCCGTATAAGGATATAATGACTGCGACGGTCGAGATAAGCAGATCGGTAGAGGACGCGGATCTTTTAGATGCGATCGTCGTTAAGGTGTATGAGGAGCTGGGGCTTGACACCGCTTTGGATTACAAAATCACCTATAGTGAGGTAATAGGCGCTGGCGGCGATGATAGAATTTTCAATGTCTTTGTCGTAGATAATGCCAAACTCACTTCAGAATTCGATGCGATCGCCGCTAGGACGAACTACATCGACTATGTGGCTATGGCTCCGTTTTTATACGAGGGCTTGTATAATAGAGGTGTCCTAACTCGCGACGGAATCGACTGCTTCATCTACTTGCAACGCGACGATGCGTTTTTGGTAGTGTATCAAAATGGCGAATATTTTCAATCCCGCCAAGTAAGATACAACCTAAAATTTTTGCATGAAAAATATGTCGAGCTAGTCGGTAGCAGGGTCGATGAAGAGAGCTTTTATAGACTGCTCTCCAAACAGGGAGTAAATTTAGAAAATCCGACCGAACGCGATTATATGATCCAAATTTTTGACGATATGTTTTACTACATCAACGACGTGTTGAACGGTATTAGTAAAATTTACAACGTCAATATTCAAAACGTTTATATCGGAACGGATATTGGTAAAATTCCTGCGATCGAGGTTTTTGTAGAAAATAATCTAAAGCTAAGATACAAGGATTTTAATTTTAACGTTGCAATCAACGCAAAAGATTATCCACTCACTCAGCTAGATATTTTGATGTTCTTGGTAGGTCAAGATTATTTAGTTACCAAAGATGACGATCACAACTACTCGCCGTTTATGAGACCTCCGCCTTTGACTCAAAGATCAACCGGCAAGCTGATAGGCTATATGCTGCTAGGCTGCTTACTTGGGGCTGCGTATCCTGCGTATAACTTCGGCTATGGATATTATAATAATATGGTAGCTGATGATAAAACTAGCGAATATAAAGGTTTAGAGGAAAAGATGGGTCCAGCTAGAACTGAAAGTGCGCGTTTGGATAAAGAGACTAAAGAGGTAAATGCCCAGGCTGCTAAGAGTGGCAAGGAGCTTAACGACAGGCGCAAACTAATTAATGCCATCTTAGATAAGAAAAATAATTACGCTATGAAGGGTGTTTCTATTTTTGAGCTAACTAATATGGTCGTTAAAAATAAGGGCAATATGGTTAGGATCGGTGATGAGAATAGGACTCTAACTGTTCAAGTGCGCACCAAAAACGATAAGCAGATGACCGAGCTTTTAGAGGATATCAGTAAAAAAGAGGTGTATGGCGTGGATACTAAAACAATCGCGCTACAAGAGGGTAATAAAACCGTCTTTTACGATAGTAATATCAGTGTGGAGGTTAAATAATGAAAAAGAAAAGTTCATTAGATCAACTTGATCAATGGTTTGCCTCCAAGGGAAATAGTGCAAATAACTATTTTTACATAGCTTTATTGTTTGTAGGTGTGGTAGCTTACTTTATTTTAAGTAACTATACAGATCCGTATTTAGAAGAGAGCGAGACAAATCTAAGTACTGCCACGACTAAGCTTGAAGGCGCACAAAGAGAGTATAACGAGTTTTTTGGCGGTGATCCTGATGCTTTTGTTAATAATAAACGCAATATCCTCAATGGTGCTAGGACCAACCTTAACAATATCATTGAAGAGCGTGGGTATCTAGACGGTAAGCTAAAAGAAATTTCGAAGCTTACCTATAATGAAAAGAACTGGGCTAAATTTATGGATAGCCTCTCAACGATCGCAGAGAATAACAATATTAAAATTTATGCTATTCACAGCGATAGAAGAGAGCCTAGCATCAAACAAATTTTTCAGCCTGAAGCTTTGCTGGATATAGATGTGAAATTTGAAGGAGCATTTTCGAACGTCCTTAGGTATATCAACCTTATCGAACAATCGGAGATGATCGTAGATGTAAATAAGATGGATATCAATGCCACTAAAAATGGCAAAATCGGTGGAAGCATCGGTATATCTATCTGGGGAGTAAATTACTAATGAAAAAGTTAATTTTATGCTCTTTGCTACTTTCTACTGCTCTATTTGCTGTAGATAATAATCAGACGGTGGCGCCTAGTAATGGAGCCTATAAAGCTAAGTACGATGCGATATTCGATGATCTTAGTAAGCCTAGAGTGGGTCTTAGCGATGAGCAGATAGCTTCTTTGCAAGATCCGTTCTATCCTAAAGAAGCCAATGCGCCTAGAGAAACTAATCAGCAGGTGGATCTAGGTTATCAGCTAGTAGGTATTATGGGTGATAAGGTTAAGCTAAACGATAAGTGGTATGGTTTGGGCGAGTATGTAGGCTCATATAAGATCGTGCAAATAACGGGTAATAGCGTTATTATTACCAACGACGATGAAAATAAAGTCGAACTAACACTAAAACAAGGAAGTCAAAATGTCATTATTACATATAAGTAAAAAGCTTAGCATAGCCGCTATGCTTGCTTTGTCTGTTACGGCTACTAGTCTATATGCCGCTTCTGCAACTGCAGGTAACTGCGATAGAAAGGCGCTAAATATTAAGATTAACGATACCGTTACGCTAAACGAGATGCTAACTCAGCTATCTGATATGTGCCGCTTTTCAGTGGTAGCAAAAGACGCTATCGCTCAAGAGGAGATGAGTAAGCCACTGCAAGGCGTAAGCATCAAAGACCTTTCTTTACGCGAAGTTTTAGATCTACTCATAAAAGAGAATAATCTAAGCTATGAGTATTCTCATGGCATATTAAAAATTTCAGCGCTAGAGACTAGGACTTTTAAAGTGGATTACATCACTTCTATTAGAGAAGGTACTGCTGTTACTAAATCTTCTGTCGATTCCGCACCTACTAAAGTAGATGATGGCGATAGTGATAAAACAGAAAATGACGATAATAAGATCACTACCAAAGAGAAATTTGATTTTTGGGAGAAGATTAGCGAGGAAATCACTTCTGTTTTAAATAACGGTACCGAAAAATACGTCGCAGTCGCTCCTATTATAAATCAAAATGCCGGTTTAGTAACTGTTACTGCTATGAAGTCTCAGATAGCTCGCGTAGATAGATATCTAAGCGGTATGCAAAAACGCCTTAGTCGCCAAGTCTTGCTAGACGTAAATATCATATCTGTCGAGCTAAATAACGAATACACTACCGGTATTGATTGGAGTAAATTTCAACTAGGATTTAATACCTATGTAGGTGGAGATCCGACTAAGCTTTCAGGCTATCACATAGATAACGGCAATAGAGGAAAGGCGAGCGATACTCACGGAACTTGGACGATAGGGGCTAATCTAAATTTTAATATCGACGGTTTGATTAACTTCCTAGAGACTAAAGGTAAAACCAAGATTATTTCAAGCCCTAAGGTAACTACAATGAATAATCAGCCTGCTATTATCTCCGTAGGTGATACCATTAACTATGTATTGAAATCTACTACTACAGGTGATTATCAAGGCGGAGATACTCAGTCGGATGATCAGTATTCAATATTTGTAGGTATTCTTTTGAATATCTTGCCTGAAATTTCAGATGATAATAGGATTATGCTACGAATTAATCCGTCTTTAAGTTCTCTTAAATATGCCGAAGATAATGTAAGAAAAGAAAACGGCAGAAGAGATATCGCACCTGATACCTTGCAAAAGAAACTCTCAAGCGTAGTTTGGGTAGATGATGGCGATACTGTAATTTTAGGCGGTTTGATTGGTGCAACTAAGTCCAAGAATAACACTAGGGTGCCTGTGCTAGCTGAAATTCCATTAATTGGAAACCTTTTCAAAAGTACTGCCGATGTTTTGAGCACATCAGAGCTAATCTTTGTAGTAACTCCACATATCATTGACAATACCGGCGCGCCGCTTGCTACCTCTCTTAAAGAGCTAGGTTACTCAAAATCCATCTACGAAAATGAGTAATAACTATACGGCGATCAAGGAGATTTTTATCGAGGATAACGAAGTCTCAGACTTCGTTAATCTCGATAAATCGACCCTTGCTTATCATAAAATTTTAAATGCTTTGCAAAAGCCGTTGAAACTCATACTTTTTTACGGCAAACCGGGTTGCGGCAAGACATTTTTGCTTAATAAGATCAAGGTCGATCTTGAAAAAAAGGTAAGAGTCGTATTTGTGCCGCAGCCGTTTTTTGATGAGAAAGAATTTTTCTTAGAGCTTTATTCGCAGATTTTTCATTCTACTCCTAGCGAGCCGATTGATAATTATGAAAATTTTATGCGGGTTTACAGAGAGAGATTTGGCATCTCTACCAATGTCGGAGCGGTAGAGCAGGTCGTTATTTTGCTCGATGAAGCTCAGCTGTATCCAGGAAATTTAATAGAAAAAATTCGCCTTATGGCAGATACTAGATTATTTAAATTTTTATTTACGGTGCATAAGACTGACGAGGAAGATCGCCTCGCAAAGGACTATTTTAAAACTAGAATTTGGGAGAGCATCGAGCTTCCTAATTCAAATTTAGGCGAAGTCAAGCTGTATATTGAAAAAAAGCTTGTACTTCACGGCTTTCAACAATACTATTTTATGTTTAGCGACGATAATTTCGATTTGATTTTAAATTTAACGGACGGCAATATGAGGAACATCAACAAGCTTATGTATAAGATGTATGAGCTTTTTGAGTATTACGAAGTAAATAAACCTACGGAAATTAGTTTTTCGCAGATTAATAATAAAATTATAGAGATGGCAGCGATAGGCTCGGGGATAATAAATGCTTGAATTTTACGAAGTAAACGAACTTGAAAAAAAATGGGAAGAGTATAACAAAAACAGAAAGCAGTTTTCTTTCCTGAAATCTAAGCCGAATTTCGTATTGAGATTCGACAAGACGATTCTGGGGCTTTTGATATTGATCTCGGTTGCGATCGGAGCGATATTCTGGCTGCTTAAAGATAGTGATAGCGTCAGCATGGCAAGTATCAATCAAAATATTGAGGACAAGGGCGGTGCTTCAAATTCTGCTAATGATGCCGAGCAGCAGGCGGCAGATCTTGCAGTGCAAAATAATATCTCTAAAGAGGATTACAACATTAGCGCGCCGAAAGTTGCCCACACCTCTAAACACGAAAAGGAACGCCCAAGCTTAAATTTAAACGATGTGGGTGTGCTATCCAGCGAGGATTCCGGTGGGTTTAAGATAACCAATAATTACGAAAATGGCGGAAACTATGGCGGGCAGGCTCAGGCGCAAAATTTCGGCGGTCAAAATTTTGGCAATCAGAATTTTGGCAATCAAAATGCTCCTACATTTAATGTGCCTAATACCAATAACGCAGCTTTCGCAAATCAGCCACCTAAAAATGAGGTTATCGATTTTGGACGCGCTCCATTGCCGCCTAAATCAAATTTCTCTGGAGGTTCTACAAATACCGCAAGTAGCGCTCCGCTAAGTTCTAGAATTGAGATAAAAACTTCAAATTTAAGCGAAGATAAGCAGAGCTTGGAGAGCAAATTTTACGCGACGAATAAGATTGAGTATTCGCTATCGCTAGCCGAAGAAGCGTATAATAAGAAAGACTACGATAATGCGATCAAATGGGCTCTTACGTCAAATGAGCTTGATAAGGACAACGTTGCCAGCTGGATAATTTTTGCTAAAGCCAATTATAAAAAGGGTCGTAAAGAAGACGCGCTTTACGCTCTTGAGACCTTTAACGCAAAGGCGAAAAATAACGAAATTTCTAACCTCATTTCAAAGATAAGAAGCGATAAACTATGAAAATTTTATATATTTTAGCTTTTGCGATCGCGTCGTTATTTGCAGTTAGTGCCGATGACGTGCGCAACTGGGATCAGATCGGTCAGTATAACCGTATCTGCCAAGAAAGCGTGCGAAATTTATTCATCGAGGAGCAGAGCGAGGCGCTTGCAAATATGTATGCCAAAGCGTGCCTGAAGATGGACAAAGTAAATGAGCTTGTAGTGCCTACGGTGATGCTTTATAAAACCAAAGAGGCTCGCGAGAACGCTTCTCTTTATTCGACCATAATTTTTCAAAAAAAGATGCTTTATTTGGCGCTTTGCGACGGTGTAGACATAAGCTATATAAGAACGCCTAAAATTAATTATATTTTGTCTGAAATTTTTGATAAATTTACGGAGAGAGCATACGTAAAAAAGAGTGATACGTATGTCTTTACCCTAGAAAACGGCGAGCGCGCCGAGCTTTTTATCAAAGAAGAGGAAGAGGTAAAAAAGATGGTAATTGCAATTTATACTGGCGATAAGCTTAGCTCAATTAAAATTTATTGGTGATCGCGATGACGAAGATTGAAGAGCAGATCGTTGCGATTTTAATACGAAACAATATCCTTACTAGCACCGTTGTTCCGGAAATCAAGGACAAGATGGATATCGGCTTGACGCTAGGAGAGGTTTTAGTCGGAGATAACTATCTAAGCCAGGATGATTTTTGCTCAATTTTAGTTGAGCTGTACAAGCGTCGTCAGATAGCATTTGACGATATAAGCGAAAAATTTTCGATGGATCCAAAGGAATTTTTGCAAATTCTAGCCAAGAAAATGAACCTGTCGTATATGAATTTAGATGATATCGATATAGACTTCAGGCTATCGGAACGCACTCCTACCGCACAGCTTAAAAGATACGGCGTGATACCGGTTAAAGCGGATGATCTGAATATTTACGTTGCTTTTTCTGATCCGTTTAATCTTGAGTCGCAAGATAAAGCGCAGGCTATGTTTAGCAAACAGCTGCTTAAAATCGTAGTAGCCGATCCAAATCAGGTAAATAAATATCTATCTAAGCTTGAGCTTTCAGAGAGCATTAAAGGGCTCGTAGCGGAGATCCGCAAAGAGCTCGCCAACACCGGCGGTAGCGGAAGCAGCGATGATACCTCGGCGATTTTGAAGCTCATTGAGATGATAATTAGTCAGTCTATTAAGATGCGCGGTAGTGATATTCACATCGAGCCTACCGAGAATAACTGCGTCGTGCGTACCAGAATCGACGGAATGCTCGCTGAAATTTTTATCTTTGATAAGGATATCTATCCACCGCTAGTAAGCCGATTGAAGCTACTTTCAAATATGGATATCGCCGAGCGTCGCAAGCCGCAAGACGGCAGGTTTAGTATGAAAATTTCAGGTCGCGAATACGACTTTCGTATTTCGACACTGCCTATCATCAATGGCGAATCTACCGTTATGCGTATCCTAGATAAATCCAAGGTTATCATAAGTCTGGAAAAGCTCGGTATGCACCCTGATAGCTTTAAGAAATTTAATAACGCTATGAAGGCTCCATATGGTATTATCTTGGTTACCGGACCTACGGGAAGCGGTAAGTCTACGACGCTATATGCAGCGCTAAACGATATTAAAAATATCGATACTAAGGTTATTACCGTAGAAGATCCGGTAGAGTATCAAGTAAATTTAATCCAACAAGTCCAAGTTAACGAAAAAGCGGGTCTTACCTTTGCTTCAGCATTGCGCTCGATCTTAAGACAAGACCCCGACATCATAATGATCGGTGAGATACGTGATCAAGAGACCCTTAGAATTGCGATCCAAGCCGCTCTTACGGGACACTTGGTTTTCTCGACACTACACACCAATGACGCCGTTAGCGCGATCCCGCGAATAGTGGATATGGGTATCGAAGCCTATCTCATAAGCGGTGCACTGATTGCGGTAGAGGCGCAACGTCTTGTGCGAAAGCTTTGCCCGCACTGCAAGCAGCCTACGAATCTACCTAAATCGATGCTTGATCAGCTAAAAGAATTCTTACCTGAAAAATACACGTTTTTTAAGGCTGTGGGTTGTGATCAATGCGGTCAAACGGGCTACATGGGGCGTGAGATGATTAGTGAAATTTTACCTATTACCGATAAAATGCAAAGCTTGATCGCTAACGGTGGCTCAAAGGACGATATGAGGGCCTTGGCGAAGGAGGAGGGATTTATAGATATGTTTGAAGATGGTGTTATACGTGCTGCGCGCGGAGTAACTAGTATAGAAGAAATTTATAGGGTGGCTAAACAATGAAAAAGCAATTAGAAGTTGAATACAACGCCAAGGGCGCAAGAAAGAAGATGTTTTTGCAAGCTAGCGATAAGGTGCAAGCAAACAACCTAATGAAGCAGCGCGTAGGCGGGACGATTGTAAAAAGAGGTGAAACCCAAGTCGTAGCGAATACGGGCGGCGATTTTAAGGCGCAGGTTTCGCGCATGCTAGGTGGTAGCGGAAGAGTTAGAACGCTGCCGTTAGTAGCGTCGATCCGTCAGCTTTCGGTTATGACAAATGCGGGAATTTCAATCCACGACTCGATCAAAGAGGTCGCAAGGGCGGCAGAGGATAAGACGCTAAAAGAGATCTTTAGTGCTATGAACGATGATCTTAACGCAGGTCTTAGCTTGACCGAATCTACGGAGAAATTTAGAGGCCAGCTCGGTGATGTCGTTGTTGCGATGGTAAGTCTGGGCGAAGCAACCGGTAATATGGCAGAATCCCTAGCCAAACTTGCCGCTATGCTTCAAGAGCTTTGGGAAAACCAGCGTAAATTTAAAAAGGCGATGCGTTATCCGATGATCCTTATGATCGTTATGGCGATTGCATTTTCGGTTTTAATGATGTATGTCGTGCCGAAATTCCGCGAGATTTTTGAGGATTTGGGCGCGGATTTGCCACTACCTACTAGAATTCTACTTGGTATCGAAAGCACGCTTAATAATTATGGAATTTTTGTTTTAGCGGGCATCATAGGCACTATCATAGCTCTTAGATGGGCATATCGCAATAATCCCGAGTTTAAAAAGGGCTTTGACAAGACGATTTTAAAGGTCTATTTATTCGGTAAGATCATATTTTTCTCAACTATGTCGCGATTTATGCTTATTTTTACAGAGCTCGTGCGAGCGGGTATTCCTATCGCTGATGCACTAGATACATCTGTTTTAATGGTGGATAATCATACTTTAAAAGAGAAGCTCTCTACCGTTAAAATTGCCGTGCAGCAGGGCGTGAGCCTAACAGAGGCGTTTAACAATACAGGGCTTTATGAGAGTATGCTTATTCAGATGATCAGCGCGGGCGAGCAGGCCGGTAACCTCGATAAGATGCTCGGCAACGTCACGGATTATTATAAAGAGAAATTTGATGATATCATCGATAATATCTCAAGTTACGTCGAGCCGATCATGCTATTTTTTATGGCGGGCATGGTTCTTCTTTTGGCTCTTGGTATCTTTATGCCTATGTGGGATTTGGGCAAAGCCGTCAAAAACTAACCCCTTTAATTCCGCGCCTGCGAGGGCGCGGAATTTTATCAAAGCATTAAAATTTCATCCTTCAAATAAAATTTTAACCTTCGTTTGGCTAAAATACCGCTTTAAATTTAAGGATCAATCATAGTTAAAGAAATATATTTTATCGTCATATCGGCTATCATAATATTTTTTGGGCTTGCTACTATTGCGCCCGATTCTGCGCTTGTAGGCAGCGCCGGCAATGCCATCCGCTCATTTAATACCCAGCTATTCGGCTATTTTGCATACATCTATCCGCTATTTTTGCTCGCCTTAGCATACGTAGCCTATAAGCATTTTCGCGGTTTTGACTTTAGATTTTTTGAGTTTAGCATCGGCGCGATTTTGCTATTTTTTACCATTTTGATGGTGCAGTCGAGTCTCTTTGGCGCTAGTGGTGGAGCAGTTGGTAGCTTCGCGGTGAACGGACTTAGGCGAATGATCGGAAGCGTCGGCGTATGGATTTTTAATATTACGATTTTTGTGCTTTCGCTAGTGCTTATATTTGAAGATCGTTTTACCGACATCATCAAAAACTGCTTTATTGGCTCAAGAGATGAAAGCTCGCAGGATGAAATTGGGGACGATTTTGCTAGCGACGCAGATGCAGCACAAAGAGGCGAGCTTGCAAGGTATTCGTCTGCGCAGGGCTTGAGAGGTACGGAAAATTTTAACGCTTTGAATGACGCTTTGAGCACAGAGGACAATTCGGCAAAACAGGGTAATTTTGTGGAGCAGGGCGCAAGCGGGCGCGGTTTTGAAAGCGGGCAAAATTTTCAAAATTTAAACGATGCTCGCGAGTCTGAAAATGAGCAGAATTTCGGTGACGCGCAGGGTTCGCAAGCTTCCGCTGAACGCGAGCTTAAAATGCCGCAAAAGGGAAAGCCTAGCAGGCTAAAAAGGGTTGAGCGCCTAAGCGAGGTCGCCGAAAACAAAAGGCTTTTGGATCAGCTCGATAAGGGCAGAGTGGCTAAGCCCAAGGATTTTAAGCTACCGCCGCTTGATTTTTTAAACTTACCGCCGAAAAAGAAAAGTAATATCGACGAGAGCGAGATCGATCGTAAAATTTACGACCTGCTCGATAAACTGCGTAAATTTAAGATCGACGGCGACGTGGTGCGGACTTACTCGGGTCCGGTCGTTACGACATTTGAGTTTCGCCCCGCCGCGCATATCAAGGTAAGTAAAATTCTAACGTTGCAAGACGATCTCGCGATGGCGCTTCGGGCGCAGACCATCCGCATCCAAGCGCCGGTTCCGGGTAAAGACGTAGTGGGTATCGAGATCCCAAATCAAAATATCGATACGATCTATCTGCGTGAAATTTTAGAAAGCGACGTGTTTAAAAGCGCCTCGAGCCCGCTTACCATCGTGCTTGGCAAGGACATCGTGGGGCAGCCTTTCGTTACCGATCTTAAGAAGCTGCCGCACCTTCTCATCGCAGGCACCACGGGAAGCGGCAAGAGCGTGGGTATTAACGCCATGCTGCTTAGCCTTTTGTATCGCAACTCGCCTAAAAGCCTGCGCCTTATAATGATCGATCCGAAGATGCTCGAGTTTAGCATCTACAACGACATCCCACACCTGCTAACGCCCGTCATCACGCAGCCTAAGCAGGCGATCATCGCGCTGAGCAACCTTGTAGCCGAGATGGAGCAGCGCTACTCGCTCATGGCGCAAAACAGGACGAAAAATATCGATAACTATAACGAAAAGATGCTGCGCGAGGGGGGCGAAATTTTGCCTTACATCGTCGTTATCATCGATGAGCTCGCGGATCTGATGATGACGAGCGGCAAAGACGTAGAGCACTATATCGCGCGTCTGGCGCAGATGGCGCGTGCCAGCGGTATCCATCTCATCGTAGCGACGCAGCGCCCTAGCGTGGACGTCGTCACGGGGCTGATAAAGGCGAATCTGCCTAGCCGCATCAGCTTCCGCGTGGGCTCGAAGGTCGATAGCAAGGTGATCTTGGATCAGATGGGCGCGGACAGCCTGCTTGGGCGGGGCGATATGCTGTTTACGCCGCCTACCGCGCCGGGGCTCATCCGCCTGCACGCGCCGTTTACGACCGAGAATGAGATCAATAAGATCGCGGAATTTTTAAAGGCGCAAGAAAGCGTCGTTTATGACGAGCGATTTTTGATCGAGAACGAGGGCGCCAAGCAAGAAGGCGGTATAATCAATCCGCAAAATATTGTGCTTGACGAGCTTTACGATGAGGCGAAAGCGATCGTTTTGGAGGAGGAAAAGACCTCGATCAGCTACCTGCAGCGCCGCTTACGTATCGGGTACAACCGCGCCGCGACGATCATCGAGCAGCTAGAACAGATGGGCGTTTTAAGCGAGATCAACGCCAAAGGCCAGCGCGACATAATCAAGTAAATTTCAAAATTTTGATAAAATTTAAGCAGCGAAATTTTGAAATTTATTGGATTTGCGGCGTCGGAATTTTAAAATTTAATCGATCTGCATCGGTAAAATTTTAAAATTTATCGGATTTGAAGCGATGGAATTTTAAAATTTTTTAATCTACATGTCGGATTTTAAATTTTAAAATTTGCATGCTCTGCGGCTCGCGCTTGTGCTTCTGTGGCTGCGGGAAGGCGGACGGTTTATACGGATGCGAGGATGCGATCAAAGAGTTCTTTGCGGTGCGGCAGGCGTTTTAAAAGTAGTGCTCGGTGGATGTGAACTGAACAGCGTGTTTTGCAGCTTGCATTTGCGGCGTGCGAGTTGTCTGAATTTTATAAGGCGCAAGCGGAGCTAAAAAGGCACAGGATTTAAAATTCTAAAATTTGAGCGAAAGAGCTTTGAGATTTAAATTTTAAACGCTAGGCGATATTTAAATTTCATCTGCGACGCAGAATTGAGAGCTTGCCGCGCTGCCGATACGTAAACGATAGACGCTCTGCGACGGATAAATTTCGTTCAAGGCGCCACGGCAATCCGCGACGTAAATTTGAAATTTTATCCGAAACTGCTGCAAACGGGGACGCCAGGCGGCGCAAATTTTGATTTTAAAATTTCGCCGTTTTTAGACTTTTGAATTTTAAAATTTGCCGCAACGGACCTGAATTTTAAATCTCGCTGCGTCGATATGAAACATCTTGCGACTGCGCAAGCGGAAGAAGTTGCTGCGGACTTGGCTTGCCGCGTGAGTACATTGGCGGAAAGATTTCATACTTTGAAGGTCGATGCGCAGAGTACTGAGGTTGTCGTTCACAGCGGCTGATTTCCAGCGCGAGTACCCGTGTCACACGCCAAAAGCCGATAGATCGTGAACGGCGGACAAAGCCGTTTGGCGCGCGGTGTTTTGTGTGGGTTATAATTCGCAGTGCGGCTGCATGCGGCATGTCTTGCGAGCGAGTGCTTACAATGATCTGCGGCGTAAAATTTTAGAATGAAATTTATCGCTGTACGCATAAATTTAATAAAATTTGCGCCGTAGTAGCGAATGAATTTAAAACAAAATTTCGCATCGTCTGCGGTACAAACGCACTTTGCAGCGAAGTCGTATTTTGCAGTGCGGCCGTATTGTAAGATGCGGCTCGTTTTACGTTGTCTGCGCACTAAAAATCGATCGACATGTGAGCGCGTTTGCAATGATGTTGCGGCGTAAAATTTTGCAGCTACCGCGCGCTACTCGTGTGCGATTTTGCATAGTCGAGGTTTGCGACCTTGTTATCGCGTGCCGAAAGTCGTCGCGATATGTTAGAATAGAGCGTAGGCAATGCGCACTTGTGGGATACGCGAGATCGTACCTTGTGGCGTGCTATCCCGCACCGCATGCCGCAAAGCCGCCTTATGTGCGAGAATAAAATTCGCGCCGCGCGTCAAAGACGCACGATCGCACTGCGTGCCAAAAGACGATGCGTGGTCGTGCCGTACGCTTTTTAAAAGGCGGTGCCACGATCGGCGCCGTACGCCGCGGGCGCGATGCGAGGTTTGAGCCTCACGTGGCAGACGAAGTATGCACAGCACACGTAAATGCGAATAAATTTTAAAACGGAGAGATGATTGAAAACCGATAAATGGCTATATTACTTCACCTGCGCGCTCATTACGATCGGCATGATATTTTCGCTGTCGTTGAGCTCATATACGGTGCTTCTGCTGGGTGCTACGCCGCTGCATTTTTTTTATCGTCAGTGCGCGGTAGGGATCGCGTGCATCGCGGTGATGTGGATCGTCTCGCGCGCCGATCCCGATAAATGCCTAACGCCGGTGTGCATGTCGCTTTTTGCGATAATGGGGATTTTGATGCTCGCGATGGGCTTTTTACCCAAATCCTTGGTCGCCGACGTAAACGGCGCGGCGCGCTGGATCAGACTGCCGTTTTTTAACCTCGCGCCGGTGGAATTTTTCAAAGTGGGCTTTATCTACTTTTTGGCGTGGAGCTTCTCGCGCAAGCTTGATCACTCCAAAAAAAGCATCGGGCGCGAGATCGCGACGCTGCTTCCATACGTAGCGCTTTTCGGCTTCGTGGTGATCCTAGTCGCCATCGTGCAAAACGATCTGGGGCAGGTCGCGGTGCTGGGGCTTACGATGATTTTTATGTCGCTTTTTGCGGGCACGAGCTTCAAGCTCATCGGCTTTAGCTTTATGGGGATTTTGGGGCTTGCTTACGTTTTTATCGTCACGAGCGCGCACAGGGTCGATCGCGTGCGCTCGTGGTGGGGCGGCGTGCAGGATTTCGTGCTGTCGTTTATGTCGCCCGAAACTGCTGCCGGGCTGCGTATAGAGGACGCTAGCGCGCCGTATCAGGTCGGACACTCGCTAAATGCGATAAACAACGGCGAGTTTTTCGGGCAGGGACTTGGGCTTGGAAGCTTTAAACTGGGCTATCTGAGCGAGGTGCATACAGACTTCGTGCTCGCAGGTATAGCCGAGGAGTGGGGGTTCGTCGGGATTTTGCTCATCGTGGCACTATTTTATGCGATGCTATTTCGCATCTTTCAGACCGCGAGCAAGTCGCCGAGTAACGTAAATTTCCTCTTTTGCCTGGGTATCGGCTTTATGTTTTTCTTTTCGTTCATTATCAATTCCTACGGCATCACGTCGATCTCGCCGGTAAAGGGCATCGCCGTGCCGTTTCTGAGCTACGGCGGCAGCCACCTGCTCGCGGCATCGTTTGCGGTGGGGCTCGTTTTGATGGCGTCGAAAAGGGCGAAATTTTAAGGCTTTTGCGGGCTTTGGAGCGAGTGCGATTTAAATTTAGGCGTAAATTTAGAGCCAAATCGCGCTTAAAATTTTATGCCTAAGCACGCCGAGGCTTAAATTTAAGCGCGAAATTTTATAAATTTAAAGGAAAAGTATGGTCATAGCAATCAGCGGCGGCGGCACCGGCGGGCATCTGATAATCGCTAAAAATTTAGCCGCCCGCCTTGCGAAGCAGGGTACCAAGGCAATCTTCATCGGCTCAAACCGCGGGCAGGATCGCGCATGGTTTGAGGGTAGCGAGCTTTTTGCGCACACCTATTTTCTGCAAAGCTCGGGCGTCGTCGATAAAAAGGGCTTTGCCAAGCTAGCCTCGCTGCTAAATATCCTGCGCCTCTCGCTTGCGGCGCGTAAAATTTTAAAGCAAAACGGCGCCCGCGCGCTCATCAGCGTGGGCGGATACAGCTCGGCGCCCGCATCCATCGCGGCGATCCTTTCTCGTGTGCCGTTTTTTATCCACGAGCAAAATGCCATTTGCGGTCGGCTAAACCGCTTGCTGAGGCCCTTTGCGCGCGCGTTTTACAGCTCCTATGAAAAGCCCGCGTTTGCTTATCCGATCGCAGATATTTTTTTCGAGACGGCGCGGCCGCGCACGGCGCTTAAGAGGGTCATCTTTTTGGGCGGCTCGCAGGGGGCGAGCTTTATCAACTCGCTTGCCGTGGAGCTTGCGCCCAAGCTTTTGAGCCTCGGCTACGGCGTGATCCATCAGTGCGGCGAGCGCGAGTTTGAGCGTATATCGCAAATTTACGCGCAGCAGGGTCTGGACGTACAGCTCGTGGGCTTTTGCAAAAACATGCACGAGCTTATCGCAAGCGCCGATCTTTGCGTCGGACGCAGCGGTGCCAGCACGCTGTGGGAGCTCTGCGCAAACGGCCTGCCTGCGATATTCGTGCCGTTTCCGTTCGCGGCGGCGGATCATCAGTTTTATAACGCGAAATTTCTTAAAGAGCGCGGACTTTGCGAAATTTTACGTCAAGAGGAAGCGAGCAGCGAGCGGATATTAGGCTTGATTGAGAGCTTCGACGTGGCGCGAGCGAGCAAAGGACTGCTTGAGCTCGCGGATAAAAATGGCGCGCAAGCGATAATTGACGATGTGATGAGTAAAATTTAAAAGGGCGTAGGCTCGCTTGCGTAAATTTGAGACAATCTCTCCGTGAAGTCGATTTTAAATTTATTAAACCGATTAAATTTGACTTTTTGCGTTTGTGCAAATTTTACGCGGCACTTCGGTTTGAGTAAAATTTTAAATTTGCATGCTTGCAGACGAAGGACGCTTTTTGATTTGCGCAAATTTAAGCTCGCAAACGAAGCGCGCAAAAGTGCATTGAGCCGTAAAATTATCTGCGCCTAAAGCTGATTATCGCATCGTCGTTTTCTTGTTGATATTTTTCAAATAGAGCCTGATATCTTTGCGATTTTGCCGGATCATTTGAATAAATTCCTACTAGAAAATAGCACGCCTCCGCAAATCGCAACTCGCACGATCGCTCAAAGTATCGCGTACCCGTTTCTTTGTCATCGTCGTCAAAATACGCGACGTAACCGAACATAAAGCAGCCTTCGCCATCGCCGAGCTTGCATGCTTTTTTGTACAATTTTCTGCCCTCTTGAGAATCTCTATCCTCGTAGCTTGCGAGTCTCGTGCAGCTTTCGCCGCCGTTAAGCTCGTAGCAGCCTTTTTTAAGCAGATCTTTGGCGCCCTCTTGCGAAATTTCGCCATTTAACAGCAGCAGGCTCGAAAGTACGGCGCAGGCATCGCCGTCTCCGCCGTCGCAATCTTCGCGAAATCTTACGGGATTTTTCATTTTTAAAGTGCCGTCTTTGGTGCGAATAGAAATTTCTTTAGGATTTTTATTCGCGTCTTCATTTGCTTGATTGATCGGAATTTGGGTTTCATTCAAAGCCTCCGTGCGAAAAGGTGCCTTTATCGCTATAAAAACCGCGACTATACATACGATGATGAGAGGAAGTATTTTTGGCATGGAGCGATTTTTGTGCAGAGTACGGAGGTCTGCGTCTTTGATCGATTGCCTACCTATTAAAGTAACGACGGAAGGCTTGGGGCTCGGTTTTTGGCTTAAATTTGCGGTCGAATTTTCGCCTGATTTTTCGGTCAAATTTATGGTAGCGTCAGTATCCATATCTGCATTAATATCCGCTTTGCAGATATTTTCGTTTGAGCTTTTTAAATTTTTGCTCCGCTTTTCTCTCAGCTCATTTATGCGTTGTATGATTTCTTCGTTATTCAAATGGAATCCTTTTTGCTAGATAAATTTTGCTAGTCGGTTAACCCTCTGGTTTTATCATCAAAATCGCATCAGCATCAAGAGGAATTATATCATCTTGTTTTAAATTTTTCAAAAAAATATGACCAAGAAAAATCTGCAAATTTAGTGTAAATACGCCGTCAAATTTAGACGGGTTCTTGCTAGGATTATCCACAGCTAGGTTTAAATTTTATATACTTCGGACGCGTATAAATTTACAAAACTTGATAGGATTCATATCAAGTTTATTTATTCTACTCTTGACAAGATTAGCACTCCATGATATAATCTGCCAAAATTTTCAAAAAGGACCGCATAATGGCAAAGAAAAAATTTAAGACCGAAGTGAATGATCTACTAAATTTGATGATCCATTCGCTTTATTCAAACAAGGAGATTTTTTTGCGCGAGCTGATCTCAAACGCAAGCGACGCGCTGGATAAATTAAACTATCTAAGCCTTACGAATGACGATTACAAGGCGCTTTCGTATGTGCCGCGCATCGATATAAAGATCGACAAAGAGGCCAAAACGCTAAGCATCGGCGACAACGGCATAGGCATGGACGAAGCCGAGCTAGAGAGCAATCTAGGCACCATCGCGCGCAGCGGCACGAAGGGCTTTATGGCGAGCCTTAGCGGCGATGCGGCGAAGGACAGTAACCTCATCGGGCAGTTCGGCGTCGGGTTTTATTCGGCGTTTATGGTAGCGGACCGTATCGATGTTATCAGCCGCAAGCCGCTCTCGCAGGACGGCTATAAATGGAGCAGCGACGCGAGCAACTACATGGTCGAAAAGGCGGAGAAAGAGGACTTCGGCACGACGATAATCCTGCATATGAAAGATGAGGAGTTTTTGGACGAATATAGGCTGGAAGGCATCATCAAAAAATACTCCAACCACATCCCTTATCCGATCTTTATGGATAAGGAAGAATACGTACCCGCGCAAAAAGAGGGCGAGCAGGGACATAGCGAGGTTAAAAACGTCCAGATCAACCGCGCGAGCGCGCTTTGGCAGCTGCCAAAAAGCAGCCTAAAGTCTGGCGATTACAATGAATTTTACAAGCAGATCAGCCACGACAGCGGCGATCCGCTATTTTACATCCACACCAAGGCCGAGGGCACGCACGAATACACGACGCTTTTTTACGTGCCGAGCAGCGAGCCTTTCGATCTATACCGCGTCGATTATCAAAGCGGCGTAAAGCTCTACGTCAAGCGCGTTTTCATCACCGACGACGCCAAAGAGCTACTGCCTAGCTATCTGCGCTTCGTGCGCGGCATAATGGACGTCGAGGATCTGCCGCTAAACGTAAGCCGCGAAATTCTGCAAGAAAATCGAATTCTTGCCTACGTCCGCGAACAGAGCGTGAAAAAAATTCTATCCGAGCTGCAGAAACTTTTGCAGAACGATCGCGAAAAATACATAAAATTTTACGAATTATTCGGCAAGGTTTTGAAAGAGGGGCTTTACGGCTTCGGCGCAAATAAAGAGGAAATTTTAAAGCTTTGTCTTTTCAAATCAAACCTGCGAGACGGGCTCATCATGCTTAGCGAGTATAAGGAAAAAATGAAAGAGGGTCAAAAAGAGATCTATTATATCGCGGGAAACAGCGCCGCGATGCTTAAAAGCTCGCCTCTGATCGAGAAATTTAACGCCGAAGGCACGGAGGTGCTACTCTGCGACGATGAGATCGATACGATCGTGATGCCGGGCGTTTTTGAGTTTGATAAGACGCCGGTTAAAAATGCGACTTCGATCAAGCAAGAAGCTGTGAGCGACGATACCGCGACGCCGCAAGCCAAAGAGATCGCCGCAAAGATCAAAGAAATTTTAGGCGAACGCGTCAAGGACGTTAAAATTTCATCGCGTCTAAGCGGCTCGCTTTCATGCCTTGTTTTTGACGAGAACGATCCCGATTTTGCGACGCAGCAGCTGCTTAAGCAGATGGGAAACCGCAATCTGCCGCCAATAAAGCCGATTTTGGAGATCAACGCCGATCACGAGATCATCAAAAAGCTACAGTCCGACAAACTAATGCTGCCGCAAGTATCTGAAATAATCTACGATCTGGCGCGCCTTAGCGAGGGGCAGGAGCTTGAAAATCCGAGCGAGTTTATCAAAAACGTAAACGAGCTGATCGCAAAGGCTCTATAGATTATCTAAATTTAGAGCTTCGATCTGCTAGCAAAATTCCGCGCGGCTGCATATATCTATGTAGCCGCGTTTTAAATT
Organism: uncultured Campylobacter sp.; assembly: GCF_937997535.1. Classification (GTDB taxonomy): domain Bacteria; phylum Campylobacterota; class Campylobacteria; order Campylobacterales; family Campylobacteraceae; genus Campylobacter_B. The sequence goes on along the minus strand of NZ_CALKTT010000060.1, from coordinate 51,798 downwards.
TAAAAAGAAATTTCTGCAGGCAAACTTCACGAGCTTTTTAAATTTTAAAATTTAAAAGCGGTGGAATTTCACCCTTTAATTTCGGTAAAAATTTTATTTGGCGGCTCGGTTTGGCGTTTTAGAAATTTTGAGGTTTCGATCGCTTTTATTCGCGAGTCGAGGTTGGAGCGCGAGCCGAAAATATCCGTCAAATCATGAAATCATAAATCGGGCGATAAATTTCACTATTCATTAATTTAATCTTTACAAAGTTGCGTAATTCTATTTTGAATTTCCACCTTTTTTATCGCAAACAGCGAGATTGTTTGATATAATTCATTTTATAAATATTTGTAAATCTTTATGAAAGGAGATTTCGAATGAAACTCATCAAACTAAGTTTAGCTGCGGCGTTTTGCGCATGTGCAGTGTCCTCGCTAAGCGCGGCGGATAGCGTAGCCGAAGCGATCACTAATGGTAAGCTTGGCGGAACGGTAAAGACAACTTACGCCAGTAAAACCGTAGATAATAGAGGCGAAGCTGCTACGGGCGATAACGACTACGAGGCATTCGGCGTGGGTCTTGAGCTCGGATACGTTACCGATCCTCTTTACGGCTTTAGAATAGGGCTTACCGGACAGGGCTGGTTGATGCCGTATCACGTAGGCTCAAGCAATAAGATCGCCTACGATAAGGAGTGGTATACTAAAGGTGCGGTATTATCGGAATTATACCTAGGATACGGCATAGGAAATACCGATATAAAGGCAGGTAGACAATATGTCGTAACTCCGCTCGTTGCTGGCAACTATACGAGGGCGTTTAAAGAGGCTTTCGAGGGCGTGGCGATATCCAATAAAGATATCCCCGATACTACATTGTGGGGCGGATGGTTTTATAAATTCCAAGGAAGGAGCAAAACCGCTATGGGCGCTCCGGCAGGCGAAGGAAAGGCTCCTTTATTTAAAGATAGAGTGATTCTGGGTAATATGACCGGTCCTGTCGCCGTAAAATTTGAAAATATCTTCTCTGCATACGTTCAAAACAAATCCTTGCCTTATACTACTTTAACCGGCGCTTACGCAGCGGTAACGGACGTAAAACCCGCTAACGCATTAAAAGACGGCGATGTTAGCCTATATCTTGCCGAGGCGAATGTAAAAGTGCCGGTAGGAGAAATTTTAAAGCTGGGATTTGATTTTAACTACAAAGGCTCACGCGTAAACGGAGGGCTGGAGCCAAGAAAGCTTGACGGCGATATGTTCGGTGCAAGAGTCTCGGTTAGCGAGTTTTTCGGATTCGGTCTATCGTATGCCTATACGACCGTTAGCGATGATGATGCCGTTATTTTGGGCGTCGGCAACGGCCCGGGATCATATACCGCACTGCCTATTAGAGGTCCGTTCGTCTTCACAGGATATGCGGGTATGGATACGCACAAGGTCGTGCTTGATTACGACTTCGGCGCTATCGGTCTGGACGGCCTCAAAACCGCGCTGCACTACGTAAAGGGCGATCAAGACAGAGTAGGCGGCACAAATAATATCAATGCTAGCGGGGCTGCGGGCCAAAAGGTCGGCACCAGCATGGACGTAGAGGGCTGGGCGGTAACGGCAAACTACGCTCCTAAGGCCGTTAAGGGGCTAAGCTTGGGCGTAACCTACACTGCGCTTGAGAGAAGCGACCACTACGCTAGCGGCGTAAATAGGAAGTTCGACGAGAATGAGATATGGTTGCAAGCTGCGTATAAATTTGATCTAAGCGGCGACTAAAGCTTTAAAGAGCGGAGTATTTCCGCTCTTTCTTATTTACATTATTTTGCCTCGTATATGACGCAAAAAAGGGCGTTTAAACCCGAAAAATTTACTCTTCCTCATCGTGCATTATCAAACGGGCTCGTGCTTGATAAATGTTTCATCCTAGCTCCTTAAATTTAAACATGCTCTTAAATTTTAAATGAAACGGAGGTAAAATTTATCTAAAATTTTGCCGCAGAGCTTTGACATACCGAAATTTAAATAAAGCTTGGGTGTTGAAATTTTGACGAGGATTTTGTTCTGCGCGCTTTATAGGAATTTTAAATTTATAAAAATTTTAGAGATTTCCTTACAATTACAAGAAATATACCTTTCTAGCGTTTTAAATCTTTTGATACGAAAGTTACTTGAATATTTTCTTTCGGGACAAATTTATTTAAACTTGCACCGCCCCTATACTCTTCTAATGCGTCTTTTAAAATTTTAACTATCTCATCCCTTGATATACCATAAGTATGGGTTTTTATAGACTTTAATTCATATAAGATTTTAAAAGGGTTGTCCGTAATTTTTGTGCTAGTATTTTTATTGTTTATATCTCTTAAATCAAGCTCAATATCTTGATCATCATAGTGCAAAACCCAGATCCGTTCCCCGCTCCATCCGTCTCTATGATCTGGCAAATGTAAATTAACGACAGATATTAGCCAAACGTCTCTTTGCCTATCAATCACCCAGCAGAGTTGATCAATTAAATAATCCGAGTATTCTTCTTCATTATACTTGCGGCAGCATGTATTTATAATGTTTATAATATCATATTTCTCCAAGTCCTCTTTAGAAATATATTCCGCTACAAACGCCATCGCTTCCTCCTAAAATTTTAATTCGATTATACTCTCGATAATTTATGCTAGCCTTATGCTCTCATAAATGTATCGTGAGTATGAAATCAAGTTAGCACTATAGTAAGGCTCATAGAGATGCAATTGTAAGGGTTTTTTTGGATACTTTTCGTTTACGACCTGGCGAGTAAGAAGCGTATAAACTTAAGTTGCGGGCGGTTGGTTTAAATATAGTCTGATAGATGAAATTTTAAATCGAGAATTCTGGTAAATTTTAAATCTAAAAGCTGATAAATTTAATAAACACCTCACAAAAATTTCGTCAAAATTTCAAAAATCCCGTCAAGGTCTCAGCTAAACCTCGGCGGAATTTTAAAATTTAGAAATTCTAGGATTTCAAGCGGCGTTATTTTTTCGTGCTAGAAGCGTCCATAAAGGCCTGCTCTTCGGCGCTCGGTTTATACTCGTCGCCGAAAAATTCCTTCTTCGCCTTGATCTTCTCCTGCATCATCTTCTTTTCGTAAATTTTATACGTCGGTCGCCAGTACTCTAGGTAGTTGCGAAGCCCGATGCCGTGGCCTGCGCTTACGTGGCAGCTCGCGCATTTAAGCTCGCGCTCGGTGCCTAGGAGCTTTTTGTAGTGCGCGTGCATGCGCTGTGCTTGCTCGGAGGTGATTTTGCTGTCGATCACGGTGGCGTGGCAGCTCATGCAGCCGTTGTCAAACACATAGTGCTCGCGCTCTTCGCGCCTTTTGTTCCAATCAAATTTTTCGGGCTCGTCAAAGAAGTGCGAGTAACCCTCTAGCACGCCGTTTTTGGCCTTTTGATAGACGTATTTTACGATATTGTCGTGCGGCAGGTGGCAATCGACGCATTGAGCTTTGATGCCCGTTTTGCCCTTGCCCGAGTGGACGTCGTCTTGATAGGCGATCACCATCGGATCCATCTCGTGACAGACGTCGCAGAATTTATCGGTGCTCGTTTTCTCAAGCGCATAGTGCACCGGCACGACGACGAAAAACCCTATAATGCCGCTTATTAAGATGATAAGCGCTAGTAATTTTTTAGAAATTCTCATGGTGTCACCCCCATCCATTGCGGCACTTCGTGCTCGTGGCATTCGGTACACATATTCGTAGATGCCTTGTGCTCGTTGTGGCATTCGTCGCAGTATAGCGTAGGACCGTCGTGGACGGAGTTGTGCGGATTGGCCTTGAGCGTATCCATAAATTTTAGCCTCAAAGCGAGCTTCTTTTTGTCGCCGTGGCAGCTGATACAGCCCTTGTCGCCGATACTTTTAAATTTAGACGGATCGCTTCCTTGATTTACGTGGCAATCAACGCAGTCAAACGACAAATGCTCGTGATGAGGTTTGATTTTGTATTTTGCCCGAAGCTCATCTGAAACGACTATGTTCGTGGCGTTGGCGTCGTTGGCAGACGGCGCGCCGAACAAAGTCGCGATGATACAGCACAGAAACAGCGCCGTAAAACTGAAATTTTTCATTTGCAACCTTTTATAAAACTGCCTTGCCGGTCCGCTTTCGCTACCGGCAAAGCTTTAAAGAGCTTGCGCTCAGACTAGCTAAGCGATCTGCTCACCCGCGATCATTCCGAAAACTATGCAGTCGGTGATCGCGACGGTGCCTAAGCGGCTAGCGCCGTGAGTCCCGCCGGTGATCTCGCCTGCAGCCCAGAGGCCTGGGATTGGTTTATTCGTCTTAGATGATAAGACCTCGGCTTTGGTGTTGATCTTTAGACCGCCCATCGTGTGGTGAGGTTTCGGCGAGAGGCGGATGACGTAGAAAGGTCCCGCTTCGTTGATCTCGCTAAGCGCGCTTTCTTGCTTGCCGAACTCGTCTTTTTTTGCTTTGACGCCTTCGTTGTATTTCTTAACGGTTTCTTTTAACGCATCGGCAGGCACGCCGTATTTTTTAGCGATATCATCGAGCGTAGCGCATTCGCCCACTAACTTACCGCTTGCCATGCCTTTAGAAATAACCTCTTCGCTTAGGTCTTTAAACGCCATTTTGGTATCGGCGAAGGTTATCGGATAGGCTTTCGGATCCTCGCGTAAAATTTTAAACTCCGCGTCCGCGCGGGTCTTGCGATCTGCAAGCTCGTTCATAAAGCGTTTTCCTGTGCGTACGTCCACGGCGATGCCGTATTTAAAGGTGCCTTGCTGAGTTAGGATCGGAGCGGTACCGAAGCCCTTCTCATCGGGGCTCGCCCATGGACCGAACTGGATCCAATCGACCTGCACCGGATACGCGCCGATCTCAAAGGCTTTTAGCAGCACGCCCGCAGTGGCTCCCGGGTGGTTCGTGCTATCGACATCATCTGGGATGCGCGGATCTTGAAGCTTGCGGAAAATTTTATCGCGACAAAATCCGCCCGCTGCGAGCACTACGCCCTTTTTGGCTTTGAGCGTCTTTTTGGTGCCGCTTGTGTTTTCAAGATCGTCGCTGTAGAGATTTGGATCAAATTTATACTCCTCGCGGATTACGACGCCCGCCACGCGATCTCCGTCCATTACGAAATCGTCAAATTTAGCGCGGCGGCGAAGCTCGCAGCCCTTATCTTTTAGCGCTTCAAATTTTTCAAGCATCGGCTGGATGTAGCCAGAGCCGCTATCATTTGTAGTTAGCATCGAGCGCGCGACGCTGTGTCCGCCGAAGTGGGCGCAGTGATCCATCTTAAATTGCACGCCGCTATCGACGAGGAATTTAAACGCGTCCAAGCCGCGATCGGCTAGGGTGCTTAAAAGCTCGGGGTGGTTGATGCCAAGACCCGCCTTTAGGCAGTCGTTCATAAATAGCTCTTTGCTGTCTTTAACGCCAGTTTTTTCCTGCACGGGGTTCATTGGCACGCTCATACCGCCGCCGTTGATGACGGAGTTGCCGCCGATGCGGCCCATCTTTTCGAGGATCAAGACTTTGTTGCCCTTTTCGGCTGCTTTTAAGCCCGCCGCAAGTCCAGCAAAGCCGCTACCGATGATGATTACATCCCACTCCTCGTCAAATTTGACGTCCTTTGCGTCCACCGCGCTTGCTTGTGCATTTACCGCGCTAAGTGCGAGTGCACCGGCTCCTACCATACCCATTTTCAGTATGTCGCGTCTCTGCATATTTGCCCCTTTACTTAGAGATTTTTTAATCTTAAAGATTAATGTCGTAATTTTATATTAAATCTTTATGTAAGTCAAATGTTATTTGGTATATAATTTAATAGCTAAAGGCTATAAAATTTCAACCGAAAGGGCAAAAAATGAGCCTGCGACATATGGAATTTGCGGTAAAAATTTCGGAGCTTAAAAGCTTTACAAAAGCGGCGAGCGAGCTTGGAATTGCACAACCGTCGCTTTCAAAGAGCATTATGCTTTTAGAAAAGGAGCTCGGGATCGAAATTTTCGATAGAAAAAACGGCCTTGAGCTTACATACGCGGGCGAAATTTACATCGCCAGAGCGAAAAATATGCTTAGGCTCAATAAGGAGCTAAATAACGAAATCCGCGGACTTTCGTCGATCAAGACGGGCAAGCTCGTAATCGGCGCAACCTCGACCAGCTTTAAATTTATCGAAAAGATCATCGCGATGTTTTATAGCAGATTTTCCAAAGCCGACATCAGGGTCGTGCACGCTCACTCCGAGCCTGCGCTCATCGAGATGCTAAAAAGCGGCGAGCTTGACATCGTCTATGCCGCGCACTTCGGCGAGCTTGTCGCGGAGGGGCTTGAGTGCGAGTTTATAAAAAAGCGCAGGCTTCTTCTAAGCGTCTGCTCCTCTCATCCTGCCGTTTCGCGAGCGAGTATAAATTCTACCGAGAAATACCCTAAAATCGCGCTTAGCGAGTTCAAATCCGATAAATTTGCAATCAGCAGTAAAATTTTAAAAAGCGAGTCGAACTTCAAAAAGATATTTGAAAACGCCGGCTTTACGCCTCAAATTTTCTGCGACACCTCCTATCTGTACGTGGCTAACGCGATGGTCGCGGCGGGGCTTTGCGTCAGCTTCAGCTTCGCGCGGTACATTTTTGAGACGCAAAAGGACTACATCACGCTCTTTGATGTCGCGGATGAGCCGCTTTTGGACGTATCGTTTTCGGTCGTGTATAAAAAACCATCCAAGCTCGCAAAGGAATTTATAAAGATGATAAAAGCGGGCAAAAGCGACGCGTAGGGCGGATCGGTGCATAGCGCACAAAAGATAACGGTGCCGTCGTAATGCGAACACGTCGGACTCGCTCCGCCGCCGTTAGAAATATCGTCGGCGTATATGGCGCAGGTGTGAAAACGATTAAATTTTGCCGTTCAGATAGCACGTAGGTGCGGAGCGCGTGAGCTAAATTTACAGCGACAATCCGTGTGCCTTGTGAATACGATTCGCAAAGGATGTCGCGGAGTAGATTTAAATTTGCTGCGCGGGTAGCTTGCGGGCGGCATGAGTTTAAATTTAATAACGCGCCGCAAGGGTTTAAATTTAATGACCGCAAGGTGCTACGCCAAAGATCGGCTTTTAAAATTTATCCCGCAATCTTGCTCTTTAAATTTCACTTCGTAACTTGCTTGGCCGAAATTTCATCTTAAATTTATCTCGCGCCGTGACGCGCTAAATTTCATTTTGCAGCAAGTTGGATTAAAATTTTCAGCCGTGGCGGCTGCGTAAATTTACGGCGTGCTTTTTTTGTAAAATTTTATCTACAAGCGGGGCAAAGAGCGTCTATTCAGTGCTTTCGGCTCTTTGGCTCCCGCTTGATTAGCTTTTCTTGCTCGCCGCTAAAACTTGCGCCAAGATCGCCGCTAGCGCGATATTGAGGCTGACGCAGAGCCCAAACAGCGCCACGGCCTTGGTGGAGCTGAAAGCGAGCGTGAAAAAGGAGATTATGCTGGTAAGAGACGCGAGCGTAATGCCGAAAATTTTATCCCTAAGCGCCATCTTATCGTTGTTTGCAAAGATCATATAATCGATCCCCACAGCGCCTGATAGGATCAGCGCAAAGATTGCAAAAATATTCACGCTCACGCCGAATGCGCTAAGCAGGGCGAGCACGGCTAAATTTGTCGCAAAAACGCAGATGACGATCAACCACGCCGTCCGCGCGCCGAAAAACGCCCACAGCAGCGCAAGCGCAAGGGCGTATGCGGCGCATTTTAGATACAGGGCGTTGATTTTGATCTGCGAAAACGCCTCGCTTATGGCGCTTCGCATGTTTAGATGCAGCGCGCCCATCTGCGCGGCAAGCTCGCTTACGGCCGCTTTATCGCGCACGCCGCGCAAAAAAGCGATATGCGGATCGATGCTTGGCATCGCGGCAAAAAGAACGGAGCTTTTAGCTTGCTCGTAGCTTAAAATGGGCGCATCCGCGATCTTGGCAAAGTTTGCGTCCACGAGCTCGCGGCTAAGCCCGAGACGTAAAAATGCGCTTCTATCGTAGTTTGCAAAGGCCTGCTTGATAAAGCTCTGCGTAGCTGGATCCAAAATCGGCGCGCCGGTGTATGAGTCCGCAAGACTGCGCGCTACGGCCTCTTTGGCTACTGCGCCCGCATCGTTGCCCACGATCAGATCAAAGCTCGAGCCTCCGATGCTTGCGAGCTTGGCGCTCATCGCGATAAGGTTTTTATCCAGGCTCGCGTATTCACTGACGTCGTCCTTAAGCTCCATCCTGAAATACAAAAACGCAAGCAACGCCGCGCAAACGATGGCGAGCGCTTTGAGGCTTAGGTTTATCTTGCAAAGCGCCTTCGCGTAGAGTTCAAGAGCTTTTGCAAAGAGCGGGGCGGGGCGAAATTTCGCTCCTTCAAGAAGTAGCGGCAGGGCGAAGTAGCTAAAGCAAAACGCCCCCGCAAGTGCGGCTATTGCAAAGATCGCGATCTCTTTGAGCAGAAAAAACGGGCTGAATAAAAATACGAAGTAGCCTCCCGCGGTGATGAAAAACCCTAGAAGCAGGATGTTTCGCATGCTTTTTATCGAGCGAGCCTCGATGCGGCGCGCGATGTTTGCGCCCAGCCAGTGCACTGCGTAATCCAGCATCAGCCCGATTAGGCTCGTCGAAACTACGGCGCTTAGGATATGGATCGAGCCGCGGATCGCCATCGTAGCCGCTACGCCGCAGGCAAGCCCAAAAAGTGCGGGCAGCAGCAGGCAGAAGATCCGTGCGCGCGAAAATGCCGCCAGCAGCAGCGCTGCGCACAGGCTAAGCGATACGGCGCCCGCGACGGAGCTTTCGCGCACGCCCGCGCTTTTGCCCAAAGCGCTAAAAAGGGCAGTGCCGGAGATTAAAATTTCGCTCTTTTGCGCCTCGCGCACCAGCGCGCTAAGCGCATCGTCGTTTGCTTTCGGAGCGAGTTTGGCCGTAGCGAGGTAGTGCGGCGCGCCGTCAATGATCGCAATAAAGCGGTTTTGCGCAGGATCGAGCTTGATAGCGCCGCGGGCGCCGAGGCGCGAGTGAAGGCTGAGCGAGAAAAAGTCCTGCGAGAGGCTAAGCGGACGAAATTTTGAATAAAGCTCACGCGCGCTACGCTCAAAAAAGGCCTGCGGATCGCTTTTTAAAAGCTCCACGCTCGCATCATCGAGCATCGCGGGCGCAAAGCGCGCAAGCTCGCTCTGATACACGCTCGCGTCCTTTACCTCGTAAATTATGCTCTCAAAAAGCCCGCTTTTTTGCATATCTGCAATGAACGCGTCAAAGCTCGCCTTCTCTGTGCTTGCGACGATGATTTGCCTTGCAATCTCGCGGTTGAAATCCTCGACGCTCTGTTTCTGCTCGCCCGAAATTTCAATGCCGCTCAGCTCGTAAAAACCGGAATTTACGCGGTTTAAATTTAACGCTATAAAGGCGCAAAGCGCGATGAATGCCGCGCCGAATGCCGTTAGGATCGCGCTCTTACTCATCTAAGCTCACGACGCTCGAAAAAACGTTTTCGCTCACGTCGCCGTTAGCGCTGCTAATCCGCAGCACCCTGACGTAGGCACCGCCCTCGATCACGATATTTTTAAAGATATTTTGTAGCATCCCTTTGGGGCTTAACTCGGCGCGCCACGCATCTTTGCTGCCGCTTAGCGCGATCGAGAAATTTTTGCTAAGTCGCGCTACGTCCAGGCGTGAGATCGCCAAAAAGGTGTCCTTATCAAAAAGCGAATCGGCGCTTTTGACCCATGCCACGCCGCTACGCTCAAAAACGCCGTCCGCGCCGATTTTTAGCTCGCTTCGCACCGGCTTTAGCGTCGTCCAAAACAGCTCGCCGCCTTTGATCCTAAACTCGCCGCTGCTTCGTACGGGCTCAGCAAAGCCCTCAATGCTGAGCGTTTCGCTAAATTTGCCGCCGATATTATCGGTCTTAAGCGCCAGATCGCTTACTTCAAGCGCGCTCGCAAGTCCCAAAATCGCTAAAAATAAAGCTAAAATTTTCATCGTAGTCCTTTAAATTTTATGCTCGCTAAATTTTCACTGCTCGTTATCGCTAGGCAAAATTTCATTCGCCGCGGCATTTTGAGGGCGCTCTTGCTCGGGCGCGGTTTTGCTTGCCGTCGAAATCTCATTCGTTGTCGAATTTTTATCTACTGCCGAAATTTTACCCGCGGGATTTTTCTTTAATAAAATTTTATCCGCGCACACCCTTAACTGCGGCGGTATCTCATACAGCGTCCTTTTGGAATCAAGCTCCACCGCGGCTTGCGACGTGGTAGCTTTGGCCAATAGCGCGCCCAACGGGCTTTTGATGCGGTAGGAGAATTTTATGATCGTGTCGCACTCAAGCAGCTCGATGCTCACCGCAACCTCGTCGTCAAAAAGTATCGGCGCGATAAATTTAAACTCCATTTTGATAATGGGATATATAAATCCATCATCTCTCATCTGCATATATGTGTAGCCCGCGTCACGCCAAAACTCGCATCTAGCGTCCTCGCAGAGCTTTACGTAGTTGCCGTGCCACATCACGCCCATCGGATCGGCGTCGTAAAATCTAGCGCGAAATTTATACTCTTTCATTCCTCTCTCCGCTATGAAATTTTTTGTCTTGCGCGGCGGATTTTGCAGCGCTCAAATTTGAATTATCTAAATTTAGCACAGTATCCGAGCTCGCCGTACTTTTTAAATTTAACGCCGTATTTAAACCCGCCGTCTTATTTAAATCCGCTGCACCATTTAAATTTGCCGCAGCATTTGAACCCGTCTCGTCGAAATTTTGCGCACCGTCGCGCTTTGCATCGCTCACGTTTTTTTCTTGCGCCCAAAAATCAAAGAAATTATACCATTGAGAAGGAAATTCTTTGACATAAAGCTCGAGCTGGCGCACGTAGCATTTAAGCGCTAGCGCGACCGATCGCGCCTTATCGCGGCTTTTTAGCGGCGCAGGTAGCGGCTGCAGCCGCAGCTCACGCCCTTCGCGCCCCTCGTAGCACCATAAGCTAAATAGCGGCGCGTCCAAAATTTTCGCGAGCAGATAGCCGCCGATCGGGAAGTTCGCGCTGCGTCCTAAAAAATCCTCGCTTTGAAATTTATCCGAGCCCACCGGCATGCGATCGCCCATTACTGCGATGTGCTCGCCGTTTTGCAGCAGCTCTTTGATTTGCAGCATCTCGCCGATACCGAGCTCGCCGACGTATAGAATTTTCACGCCGCCGCCCATCTTTTCGATAAATTTCATAAAATTTTCGCTGTGTTTGCGAAAGATCAGCACGTTGATTTTTATCCCCGCCGTGCTTGCCGAAAGGGCGCGCGCGATCTCGGTGTTGCCGAAGTGCGAAGTGATTAAAATTTTACCCGTTCCATCGCTTAAAAGCTCCTTCATACCGCTTTGTACGCGAATTTGATCCAGTGCGATCTTGCCGTTCCAAACCGCGATTTTTTCGCACAGACTGAGGGAAAATTTATAAAAATTCGCGTAAATTTCGCGTATCTTGGGCTCGCGATCAAGCGCGCGCCGCAAAAACTCCCTGATCGCGCGCCGTTCGTTTTTAAGCAGCGCAAAATAGATCGCCGAGATGCAAAGCGCGGTGCTTCGCATGCAAAAATCAGGCGTGTGAAGCGTGACGAAGCGGGCTAAATTTAAAAGCGCCGCGCCCGCCTTTTCGTTGTTTTTGCTCCAGTGTTTAGCCATCGCGCCCGTCCTTTGCGGCGGCGCTCTGCTGCGATGCTTTTACGAGCGAGCTTTGCGCTGCGGCGTTGTCGCCGCATTTTTCGGTACCAGCTTTTTCGTCTGCGCCGCCGTCCATCTCCTCTTTGGTACCTTTACGACCATCGCGCCGCGCTCCGCCGCAAAGGTTTTGCCCCGCTAGCCCTTGCAAAATTTCGTCTGCACTCTGCTGCGAAACATCCTGCAAGTCGCGCTTTTTAAATTTATCGCAGGCGCGCTCTAGCGCCCTTTTTGCAAGCCAAAGCGGAAGCCCGCAAAATAGCCTCGCGTGCATCAGCGAAATTCCGAAATTATCCCGAAACGGCGCAAAGTGGCTCACTCCGCCCGCTTCGTAGCGCACCGCCAGATCGAGCCATTTTATCTCTAACCCCGCCCGCACGGCCAGGATTAAAATTTCGGCATCAAAGCTCATTCTGCGGCTTTTGGTGCGGGACAGAAGCGGCACGATCCCCTCTAGCGGGTAAATTCTAAAGCCGCACATCGCGTCTTTTATGCGGTGCGAAAGGGTATTTACCACGCACCAAAAATTCATTATCTTGCGTCCGTGTAGGCGGGATTTGGGCGCGCTTTCATCATACACTGGCGCGGCGCAGATCAACGCGGCGGGCTGCTTTGCCGCAAGTGCCAAAAACTCCTCACACCCGCCTACGTCGTGCTGAAAGTCCGCGTCGATCTGAAAGGCGTGCGTAAATTCAAGCTCCTTCGCCCACGCCAGCCCGTCGCACACGGCAGCGCCTTTGCCGCCGTTTTGCGCGCGGGTGTAAATTTGAGCCGCAAGCCCCTTTAGCGCGCTTTTGCTCGCTTCGTCGCTGCCGTCGTCCACGATCAGCACGGGCGCGATGGGCGCCAGGGCGCTTACGAGCTCGGCGATGCGCGCGGGGTGGTTGAAGTAGGGCAGCAAAAACGCGGGCTTAAAGGCAAATTCTTCCACTGGCGCAGACCTTGTCGTTTGAAATTTCAAAGCGGAGTTTGCCGCTTGCTTCGGTGATTTTGATAAAAATTTCATCGCCCGGGCGGATGAAATTTTTAAATTTTAAATTTTCTATCTTTTGCGTACCGTCCAGCTCGTAGCCCAGGGCTTTTGCGCAGATTAATACGAAGCGAAGCTGCATAAACGCGGGCACTAGCGGAAATCGCGCAAAGTGTCCGTCGAAATAAAAGTCGCTAGCGCGCACCTTCGCGCGAAACTCATTCTCCGCGCTTTGCTCGAAAACGGGCACCTCGTAGCGCTGCAGAGCGCTTAAAAAGTCCTTTTTGCTTAGCTTGCCCTGCTCATTAAAAGGCAGCTTGCTCGCGATCTTGAAGTAGCGCAAAATCGCGCCGAATTCGGGCTTCAAAAAGGCCTTCAGTTCGTCCGTAACGCCCTTTTTACCGCCTGCGCGAAACGCCTGCTCGCCGCGCTCGCTGAGCTTGATAAGAGCTACGGCGCGGTCGCGCTGTGGGTGCAGATTGATCCTACACTCGCCGATAAATTCGTGCGAGCGGAGTTTGGCTTCGAGCAGATCGAGGCTCACGCGGTTTTCGTTGATTTTGACGGTGCGATCGCCGCGCCCCAAAAGGGTGATCTCATCTGCGCGCACATAGCCGAAATCGCGGCTTTCGAAGCTCTCGCACCAAGGCGAGCTGATCGTAAACTCGCCCATTTGCAAAAATTTGTCGGCGGGCCGCTTTGCCCTAAATTTATCGCAAAGCTCCTCTGTCTGCGTAAATTTATCGTCGTGTTTTATCGCGGCGATCGGTGCGGAGCTGTTTTTCTGATCGGCTGCGGTTTTATCGCTAGTGTCTACATTAAATTTAGACGCCTGCTCGCCCAAGCGGTTTGTGTCTTGCCCGTCCACACTGCTCGTTTTAGGCTTTGCCGCAAAATTTTCGCCGCAAGGGCTTGCCGCAAGATCGAAGGGCTTATTCTCGCATTTTGCCGCGCTGCCGCTATCAATATCTGCGCGAATCTGCACGCTAACGGGAGCGAATTTTTTAAGCCCCGCGCCCTCGTTGCAGGCGATCACGCCCGTCTCGCTCGAGCCGTAAATATCGACGATGCGGGCATTGCTAAGCGCGCGCAAATTATCTCGGATCGCAGGACTTAGCGGCGCGCCTGCGCTAAAAATGGTGCTCAAAGGCGCTATGTTTGCGGCGTCTGCGTGCTCGCACAGCGCGCCTAGCACCGTGGGCGAGCTGATCAGCACGGCGCCCGCAAGATCGGCTGCGAGGATGATTTCAGGATAGTTTAGGCCACCTTTTTGCGTGCGCGAACCGCAAAGCAGCGGCACGAAGATGCTAAAAGTAAGCCCGAACATATTTTGGTGCGAGACGCCCGATAAAAATCGATCGCTTGCGCAAAGGCCGAATCTTTCTACCAAAAATTCCGTCTCCAAAACCATATCGCGCAGGCTTTTTTCGATGTTTTTCGCCTCGCCCGTGGAGCCCGAAGTTTTGATATAAAATTTTTGATCCGCTCGCAGCAGATGTAAAGAGACAGCCTCTTGCTCGCACGGCGCGTGATTTTGCGGCGCGTTTTTAGATGAAATTTTAGGCACAGATTTTTCGGTATCGTGCAGCGAAATTTTTTCTAAATCATGGAAGCAGAATTCGTCTAAATTTTGTGCTGCGGCGAGATTTGGAATTTTCACGTCGCCGCCGAGATGAAATTCGCCGCTAAATTTGGGCTCTCGCAGCAGTACGGGCGCAAAACTCGCAAGCAGCGCGCCGAAAAAAAACGCAATGAACTCCGCCGCGTCCTCGCCGTAAATTTCAATCATCGGCGCGCGCTTTTGCTCTTGCGTCTGCGCCGATTGCAGGGCGTGCGCGGCACCTGCGCCGCCACTAGAATTTTCCGCATCTTTTAAATTTACATTTGCCGCGCTACTTTGGAGTTTGTCCGCGTCTTTTAAGCTTGCCGCTTCGCTCTGCTTGCACCGAGTTTCCGCTAAATCGCGCGCAAGAGCCGCCGCGGCAAGGATTTCGCGCTCGTAAGGCCTCAAAGAATTAATCAAATTTTTTAACATAAAATTTCCTAAAAATCATCTCGCCGCCGATCAGCGCGCCGATGAGGACGTATGAGATCGCGCCGCAATAAACGCTCCAATAAATTTTATCTCGCGGTAACAGCAGCGCCGCGCTAAGTAGGCCGTTTAGCACGAAAAATCCGAGCCAAATTTCGGTCAGCTTGCGCGTGTAGGCGCGGCCGTGCTCGTTGAGACCTGGCCGCTTCAAAAGCGCTAGGCGCGTGATCGCGGGCGTCGATCTTAGGCTGAGCGCAAAAAGCGCCGCGAGCGAGAAATTTATTATGAGTGGATACAGATACGCAAGCGCTCCGCTGCAAAATATAGCGCACAGCGCAAAAAATGCCGCGCTCGCGCCCTTAATAGCGCGATCTTTACTTTCAAAAACAGCTCGCGCGCCCCATAGCGCGCTCATAGCCGCGAGCAAGCAGACCCGCGCGCCGCCGTGCAAAAAATAGAGGCCGAAAGGGTAAAACACGCTTAAAATTATGGTAGCTGTTTTTAAAAATATCGTTCGTCGCAATCTTTGTAATCCTTAAATTTAGCCGCGAGGGCTTGTTTTTTTACCGCGGCGGTTTAGCTTTGTCGCAGCGTTGGGCTTTTGCCGCGGTGGCTTTAGCTTCGTCGCAGCGGTTTTTTTGTTTTGCCGTTAGCAGCGCACAGCGCGATTTGTACCGCGCCAAGATACTTTAAATTTGACCTCGGCGCCACGGTTTTGGGCGCCATGCTTATAAAATTTTAATTCAGCCGCGCCTGCCGCCCTCAAATTCTAGCCGCATCTTAAAATTTAGCTGCGCTTTAATTTGGCTCGCGGCACTGCGCCCGCGATCAGATCCGCTAAATTAAATTTAGCCGAAATTTTAAAATTTTGAAATTTTACGAAAATGACGGTCGCAAAAGAAACAGCGCCTTTTAAAATTTCAAAATTTCACTCAGGCTCGCAGATTAAAATTTTAATCTGCAAAGCGCTTTACATAATAGCTTAAAAGCGGCAGGCAAGCGGGCTTTGTGCCGTGCCGTTTAGCCGCTAAGCCCGCAAAAGCCGCTAGTTCCACGCTCTTTCAATAAAACGTTCGCCGCTCGCTGCGCACCTTTGATAATATTCGCCGCGCCTTATCCAAACCGCCGCACGCCGTCAAATAAACGACGCCGTATGTTTATCCGCTCGCTCGCTGCCCCGTGTCGCCGCAAACTACCAAGCCGCGCCGCACGCGATCCTGCCGCGCCGCACGGCGAAATTTAACTCTCGCCGTCCGTAGTTTCCCCGTTTGCGCCTTGATCGAGCTTCGCGGCTACGGCATCCACGATGTCGCCGAGAGTTTGGATATTTTTAAAATCATCTGGCATCAGCTTGTAGCCGGTGTTTTTCTTGACGTAATCGACCAGATCGATCGCGTCGATGCTGTCGATCTGCAGATCCTCGTAAATTTTAGCCTCCGGCACGACCTTGCTCTCGTCGATCTCGAAAAGCTCCACGAGCGCCTTTTTTAAAATTTCAAAAATTTCATCTTTACTCATTTTTACTCCTATTTTCGGCGATGTATTGCGCCAAAGACGCAACGGATGAGAAAATTTGCTTTAAATTTTGGGTTTTTGAGTTAAGCACGATGCCGTATTTTTTCTGCACCAAAAGCCCGAGCTCCAGCGCATCGACCGAATCGAGCCCGAGCCCGTCGCCAAAAAGCGGCTCATCGTCATTTATGTCGCCAGGCGCTACGTCTTCGAGGTTTAGCCCCGAAATGATCAGCTCCTTAAGTTCCAAAATTTCTTCGTTCACAGATTCTCCTTTTCATATAGATTTGATATTTTTTCGTAGAGTTTGCGCACTCGGATTGGGTTTGGACGATCCGGCTCAAAGCCCGTTAGATCAAGCGCGCACAGCTCGTAGAGGTCGTACTTCATCCGAACCTCGGGCGTATCGTACCATACTTGTCCTTTTTTTAGGCTTTTAGGATCCATTTTTATCGCGACGCAATTCATATTTTTTGCGAAATTTATCGCGATGTAAAACGCCGCTTTGTGCATGGCGATGCGATCTGCGGTGCGCGTGCCCTCGGGGAAGATGATTAGGCTTTCTCCTCGCGCAAGGGCGCTGCGGCACGCATCTATCATCGCTTCCGAGCCGGTGTTTGGGATGTAGCCTGCGGCTGCGATGGCGGCGGAGAGGAAGGGGTTTTTGCATAGGCTTTCCTTGACTACGCAGTTTGCGCGCCGCACGTGAGCTAAAAAAATCACCACGTCAAGCAGGCTAGGGTGGTTTGCGATGATGAGAGTGCCGCTAGGCGGGAGTTTGCAGCGCCAGCTCACGCCGATACTGCCGTAAAGACGCGCTAGCAGCAAAAATATGCGCCACGAGATCATTATGAAATCGCGCACGAAATTTCGCACGGCCTCTATGCGGTTTAATCGCAGTAGCGCTACTGGGAGGAAGAGCAGGTTGCCTAACATACACAGCGCGCCGAAGCTTGAGAAGGATAACGCGATGCTGATCTGCTTGATTTTGCGCCTTAGCGGATCTGTCTGCTTCATCGCACGGCGCCTCTTTCGACGGGGATTTTATGCCTCTCGACGAGGATTTTACAGCTTTCGGCGGGGATTTGATGGCTCGTCATGCGCGCGATCTCGATAAAATTTCTACGGCTTGCCGCCTGCCGCATCGCAGCGGAGTTTTCGCGGTTTTCTGCGCGCGATATTTCGCCTTGCGGCATGTGCCGAAGTAATAGAGCTTTTATGGTCTGAGCGGAGGCGACCTCGGTGCCGTGTATGTGTCGAAGCAATAGAATTTCTGCGGCGCGCGGTAAACTGCGATTTTGTAGAATTCTCGCCGTTTGCCGTGCGCATTGCCTCGGTGAAATTTCCTCAGCTTGCCGCACGCTTCGTCGTGCGTGCCATTGCGATGGAATTTTTATCTTTTGCCGCGCGTATCGTTGCGGTAGAATTTCTGCGGTTTGCCACGCGCGCCATTGCGACGGAATTTCTGCGAAGCGCCGTATACGCCGTTTTTGCGCCGCCGTATGACGCGCCGTCTGATTAAATTTATAGCTCGCGGCGTCGTTAAATTTAAAATTCATCGTAGCGCCTTGTCGTGTGCATCCTGCGTGAGCGGCTACTCGGTTCATCGCGCGGCTAAATTTAAACTCGTAGCCCAAGCTTTGATCTGCTAAATTTATGAAATTTACAGCCTGCTGCGCGTAGTATTTCGGCTCGTCGCATCTGTCTTTATAGCGGAATTTTACGGTGTCTTCCATGCGCCGCTGCGGTAAAATTTTTATGGCTCGCAGCTCGCAGCGTTTAGGCGGATTTTTTTGGATTCGTTGCGTATTCCTCGGCGGCGTATTTTCGCAGCGCGCCTCATTGCAACGCGATTTGGGGGCGTATGGCACGCGCCCTTTCGGCGTGTTTTTAAGATGTGCCGTTTGGGCGAGCTCGTGTTTGATAGCGCGGCTAAATTTAAAACCTTCACTATATCCGCGTTTGGCGGAGCGGCTAAATTTAAAGCTTGTCGTTCGCGCCTTTGCAGCTCCGTGTAGCCCGGAATTTTGATCAAAATTGCTCGTCTTGCCGTGCCTGCTCATGCGATGAAATTTTGCTATTTTAACGTTCATGATTTTGCCTTAAAAAAGCTGCGATTTTGGCGGGATCTTTGACGCGCCAAAGATAGTCTAAAACCCCGTCGCTACTGCGCCATTCGCACTTGCCGGAGAGGATTTTAGCCAAAAATTCCACCGCGGTATCTAGCGGGATTTCGCCTCCCTTTTTAAAGCTTCGTAAAATTTCATTTTCGGCTCGCGATTTCGGATTTTGTGCCTCTATGCTCTGTGCCGTCGCGTCTGCAACGTGCGGCGAAATTTCGATCTGCACGTCATCTCCGCGCTGAAGCACCAAAAGTAGGGCGCAGGCAAAGTCGCAGCGCTTCAGATAGTTGTTATTTGCCTCCTCAAAATAGCAGAGCAGGGCGATTTTATCGTTATCCGATTTGCATTCGCCGTTTTTGCCTGCTTCGTTCGCATCCTGTGCGGAGCCGGAATTTTCCGCGCTTTCTTTCAGCCTCGTAGCTGCGATTATTGCGCCGTTTTCGAGCGCACACGCCGCAGAGATCGTCGAAATTTCGGCATGATTTTGCGTAAAAATCGCATTTTGCGCCGCAATCGCGTTGAGTACGCTGACACAAAAGCTCGAAGGCGAGACGCTTTCGCTCATCGAGCCGAGCAGGCTAAAACAGCGGTTGATCTCGCCCATGCGCGAGCAAAAGACGAGCGGCAGCCCTTCGCGCTGCGTCGCGGAGCTTTGCATCTCATGATCGCAGGCTCCCGAGCTTTCGTTTGTTTTGGAATTCTGCCTCGCGGAATTTAAAGAATTTTCATTTGTGAAATCTTGCGGCGCCGAATCTAAATTTTGCTGCATAAAATTTAAAGAATTCTTATTTGAAAAATCCTGCGGCGACGGGTTTTGTGCGGCGGCACGGCTTTTGCTCGCATCTAAATTTTGAGGCGCGAGATTTAAGGAGTTTTCCTCAGCTAAACTTTGCGGCGTATTTTGCGAAATTTCGCCTAAAAGCGAGATGCAAAGTTTTGCCCCGAGCCCCAAACGGCGGCGGTGCAATGGCGGAATATGCTCAAGAGCCGGCTTTTTCTTCAAAGGCTCTAAGGCTAAAATTTCCTCTTTTAAGCGAGCGTGGGTAGAAATTTTTAAGTTTTCTACGAAGCTTTTTTGTAAAACCCCATTTTCGCACGCTGCAAAATTTGCGGGATTTATAGAATTCTGCTCGTAGTCCCGAGTATCTGTAAAATCTTGCGTAAAATTTAACGTAAAATCATACGTAAAATTTTGATCCATATCGCAAGCGGGATCGGAATTTCCGTCTAAGTTTACTTCGGAAATTCCGTCCGAACAAGCGGCGAGGTTTTTATAAAACTCCGCCGGCTCGCCCGAAATTATCGCGCTTGCGTAAGATATACCGAAGCTTAGTTTATTTTGCAATATAGCCTCTTAGTGTGACACCGCTCATTATCGTGCCTACGCCGCATTCAAACTCTTTATCGCTCACGAAAACGTTTTTATAATAGTAGCTCGTGATATTGACGATCTTGTTGCCGCCCTCTTTTTTGGCGCGATCTTGAAAGCTAAGTAGCGCCGATAAAAACGCGCGGTTGCATGCGGCTTGATCGCTCTTGCCGACGCCGTTTGCTTTTTTATTCGAGCTTAGCTGCTGCGTAATCTTTCTGCCTGCGGATTTGTTGCCGAAGTAGAATTTTATGTTCGGATCAAGCTTGGCTTTGGCGTCTGGCTCTGCGAGTGCCGCAGCGATCGGGAAGCGCACGATATCGTTTTTGGCATAAGCCGCATTAGCGACAAAAAGCGTCGCAACTACGAAAAATAGAAATTTTTTCATTTTCTCTCCTTTAGTCGATAAATTTTTTAAAAATCAAAGATGTATTTACGCCGCCGAAAGCGAAGTTGTTATTCATAACGTAGTCCGTCTTTATCTCCTGCGGCTGCGTGAGGTATCTAAGCGGCGCGCACTGCGGATCGATAGCTTGTAAATTTAGATTCGGATAGAACAGCCCCTCGTTCATCATCATCACCGAGATGAAGCTCTCCAGCGCCCCGCACGCACCTAAAGTATGGCCCAAATATCCCTTATAAGAGCTCACGGGCGTTTGCGAGCCGAAAATTTCATGCGTCGCCATAGATTCCGCGATGTCGCCCTGTCTGGTCGCCGTAGCGTGGGCGTTTACGTGCCCGATGAGATCCGGCGAAATCGCGGCGTCTTTGAGCGCCAGCTGCATCGCCGCGCGCATAGTCTCACTCTGTGGGCGGGTGATATGCGTGCCGTCACAGGTCGTGCCGAAACCTACTATCTCGGCGTAAATTTTAGCGCCGCGCGCAAGTGCGCTTCTGAGGCTTTCCAGCACAAACATAGCGCCGCCTTCGCCTAAAACCAGCCCATCACGCGCTATATCAAAAGGCGCAGGGCTGAGAGTAGGGGTGTCGTTTTTGCAGCTTGTCGCGTAGAGCTTATCAAATACGAATGCCTGGCTTGGGTGCAGCTCGTCCGCGCCGCCTGCTAACATCATATCCGCAAGGCCAAATTTTATCGCTTCATAGGAGTAGCCGATCGCTTGAGATGCGCTCGTGCACGCAGAGCTCGTGGGGATGAGCCTGCCTTTTAGCCCGTAGTAGATCGCGATATTCGCAGCGACGGTGTGGGGCATCATCTTGACGTAGGAGTTGGCGTTGAAGGTGCTATCCTTGCCATGCAAAATATCTATGACCTCGCCCGTAGCCTTCGCATCGCCGCTGCAGCTACCCGCTGCGACGCCCATACGACCGTCCTTTATGCGCTCATCTTCTAAAAGCCCCGCATCCGCCAGAGCTTCGCCCGCAGCATCAACGCCAAACATCGCTACCTTACCCATCGAGCGGGTATCTTTGCGATTCCAGTGCGCAGGCGGCGCGTAGTTTTGTATCGGCGCGCCAAGCCTCGTATTTAGTTCCTCGCCGAAGATATCCCATTCGCTCATATAAACTACGGCGCTTTTTTGCTGCGCCAAATTCTGCTTTATGCTCGCCCAGTCTCGCCCGAATGCACAGACGTTGCCAAAACCCGTAATAACTACTCTATTTAACATAATCCACCGTCTATTTTAATAACCTCTTTTGTGATGTATGCGGAATTTTCGCTTAGCAAAAACTCCACCAAATGTGCTACCTCGCTCGGCTCGCCGATGCGGCCTAGCGGGATCGCGCCTAAAATTTGCTCGCTTGCAGCTTCGTTTATGCCTTCGCTCATCGCCGTTTTGATGAGCCCCGGGGCTACGACGTTTACCGTGATCTTGCGGCTTGCAAGTTCTATCGCCAGGGATTTGGCCGCGGCGATTAGGCCTCCTTTGCTAGCGGCGTAGTTGCTCTGGCCGCGGTTGCCGGCAATTCCGCTAACCGAGCTCATCACGACGATACGCCCGCCCTTTTTGGCGCGGATCATCGGCATCAGCGCGGGCTTTAGGACGTTATAAAACCCGCCCAAATTTGTATCTATCACGCTTTGCCAATCCTCGCGCTCGAACCACACGAAGGAGTTATCCCGCGTGATGCCCGCATTTAGCACGATGCCCCAGTACGCGCCGTTTGCCTCTATGTCTGCTTCGATACGCTCCTGTGC
The DNA here is from genome assembly GCF_937997535.1 of uncultured Campylobacter sp. Classification (GTDB taxonomy): domain Bacteria; phylum Campylobacterota; class Campylobacteria; order Campylobacterales; family Campylobacteraceae; genus Campylobacter_B. The sequence goes on along the minus strand of NZ_CALKTT010000060.1, from coordinate 29,917 downwards.
CGCGGCAGTGTCTGCAACGTCAAATTTTAAAATTTGAACTTCCGCCGCGCCCGCGTCCAAGCAGCGCCTCGCTACGTCTTTTAGCTTTGCTTCGTTGCGCCCATTTAGCGCCAAGCCATAGCCCTTTTGTGCTAAATTTAACGCGCACGCCTCGCCGATACCGCCGCTTGCTCCGGTAATTAAAATTCTCTTAGCCATTTATACTCTTTATCATTTCGTCGCTCGCGCGCATTACGCTTAGCGTGGCGCTTGCGATATGTTCGCCGCCGCAGCGGATCTCGCAGTCGAAGATATATAACCCATCGCCGTCGCTTACGCTCTGCCTCGCCGTCGCGATCACGCGCTCGCCCACCTTCAGGCTTGAACGCGAAATATCGAGGTTCCGCACGCCCAGCAAAAACCCGAGCCTTGCCTCGCCGTCATTTCGGTAGCCCGAATACACGCCGATGCACTGCGCCATTATCTCCATATACGCGTAGCTGCCGAGTTCGCCGTCTTCGGTAAACGGCGAGTCCTCTTTAACGCTAAACGCGCAGCTTACGTAGCCATCGCTAACCTCTAAAATTTCATCCGCGAAGACCATATATCCGCTCTGCGGTAGGATGCTAGAGGCTCTCATACTCGTCCTATTATGGTTACGGCATTGTCTCCGCCGAAAGCAAAGCTTAGATTCATCGCGGTATCTACGCGCGCTTTTTTGGCTTCGCACGCGAGATTAAATTTAGACAGCGCCGCGGAGATTTCGCTCGTTTGCGAAGCTTGATCCGCAGCGTATTTTAAAATTTTATCGCCTGCGTCTTGCAAAGCTTTAGACGCAGCCAAAATTTCATCCGCGCTACTTTTTGAAATTTCACTCTGCGCGTTTTGTAAAATTTCATCGCCCGAGTTGCATAAAATTTGATCGCTTGCGTTGTTTAAAATTTCGTCGTTTCGCTCGCCGTGCCGCGCCTGCGCGCCACGAAAAATTTCAGCCTCCGAGCCGCGCCAAATTTTATCGTTCGTAAAATTCGGCGGAATCACGCCCTGTCTGATCGCCTCGTAGCAGACGGCAAGCTCGATCGCCCCCGCAGCGCCCAGGGTGTGTCCGATCGCCCATTTGGACGAGCTTGCGAGCGCTAAGGGTAGGGCGGCGCTCATAGCTAAGGCCTCCATCGCGTCGTTAGCCGCAGTGCCCGTTCCGTGCAGATTTACGTAGTCCACGCTTTGCAGATGAGCCGATTTCAGCGCGGTTTTGATCGCCGTGATCTGCATGCGTGCGCCGGGATCGGGCTTGGTGATGTGGTAGGCGTCGGAGTTTGCGGCGTGAGCCAAAAGCGCGACGTCGCTTATGTGTTCGCGCGAAAGCACGAATGCGCAGGCCCCTTCGCCTAGATTTGTGCCTGATCGCGCCTCTGAAAACGGCTTGAGCGGATGCTCGCTTAAAATTTCAAGCGCGCTAAAGCCCTGCAGCGTGAGCTCGTCTAATGCATCGGCGCCGCCGAATACGACCGCATCGCAAAGTCCCGCGTAGATGAGGCGCGAAGCTTCGATGAGAGCTTTGTTTCCGCTGGTACACGCACTCGAAACTCCGATCGCGACGGATTTTAGCCCGAAGCATTCGCGGATAAAATTTGCGGGGTTTGCGTGGGAGTTGCGCTCGAAGCAGAAGTTTTTAAATTTATCGTTTGCATTTTTTGAAATTTTGGCGAAATTTTCGCCGTTCATCGCAGAAATTTCACTGCACGGCGCGGAGCTCTCGCCGTCTTGCGAGATAAAATTTCCCGCGTCTTTACCGCAGGCGAAAAATTCCGCATAGTTTTCCTGCACGCCGGTGTTGGTGGTTGCAAACACCACTCCTACGCGGTGCGCGCCGAATTTTTTCACGGCTTGCTCGATCTGTCCGTGCACGCCGAGGCAGGCATAAAGCGCCAGAGCGTTCGTGCGCGTGGCGTAGGCGCGATCTTTGATCTGCGGCAGCGGCGTATCCACGCGCCCGAAGATGAAATTTTTACCACAGACATCAAGCTTTCGCAGCGCGGATCTTTTTTCGCACAGCGCGCTAAAAAGCTCTGCAGCGCTGTTTGCGCCCGCACAGATGAGCCCGGGGCTACTTAGATATTGCGTCATATCGGCGCCCCTTTGCGTTTATGGTGAAATTCGGTTTATCCGCATTCTCAAGCAGGGCTAAAAATACTCGCTCGCTTTGCGAATCGGGCGGCAGGAAGCCGTCGTTGCGAAATTTAGCCTCGCCGCCTTTGATCGATAAAATTTTGCGTGCTATCGGCGCGCCTAGCATATCGAGCCAGACGAGCTTGTAGCGGCTCTCCTCGCCGTTTGCGGGTGAAATTTTTGAGATCAGGGCTCTGCTTTTCACGCCGTTAGTATCCGTCAAGATGAACTGTTTTTGGCTAAATTCCGCTATTTGCCCAGGCGCTTTGTGCGCGCATCCGCCTATAAAAAACGCGGCGCAAAGCAGAATGAAAGCCGTTTTAGAAATAGCGTAAAAACGATAAACAGGTCTCAAAAATTCTCCCTAAAAACGAGCGAAATCAAAATCTGGCCCTCCAAAATATAGCTTTTGTGCGACCACGCCTTGCCGCGCTCATCAAGCGCCAGAGCTTCACCGCCTACGCCGCGCGCGAGCCCCACGCGATCAAGCGCGTAAAAACCTAGGCTTCGCGCCTTAATTAGCGCCTCTTTGATCGTGTAAATTTTATAAAAAACGAGCGCTTTTTCGCTCTCGTCCGCCGCCGCCAAAAGTTCGCGTTCAAAGTCGTTGAAACAAAACTCGCTCGCCGCGGCAAAATTCCGCGGTTTTAAAATTTCAAGATCGAGCCCGAATTTTTGCCTCGCTAGAGCCACGGCGACGATCGTTTTGCCCTCCGCGCTTTTGTGCGAGATGCAAAATTTTCCGCGCTTTTTAAAGCGCGACTTAAGCGCCCGCGAAACGCGAAACTCGCGCAGATGGCCTCGCGTTCGCGCCAGCTTCTTATCGCGCCTGCTCAAAAGCTGCCTCGGGGTGCACAGATCCTCGTCGGTGATTAAAATTTTTATCTCGCTCATAAAGCCCTGATTTTACTAAAATAGTCTTTATAAAAATATAAAATAGTGCTGTAGCGTTAGAATTTCGTTTAAAATTTATTTGATACGATTGGATTCAAAGGCGCATTAAATTATAAAAATTTATCGCGTTTTGAATTGCGCCAAGGCGCCGCGCGCGGTAAAATTTTAAAATTTAGCGCGTTTTGATCTGCACCGCGCGCTTTTTGGTTCGTCGCGTGTCGCTATGCGGCGTCGGCTGTATTCGTTGCGCTCGTCTTGTTTGTCGTATCTCGTGCGACGACCGTCATGTTTGGTTAAATTTTTAGCGTGGCTGTATCAAGAGGCAGGCAGTGTAAGGTTTTGAAAATATCGGCGCGGAATTTTAAAAATTCCGCGATAAAATTTCTATCGCGGGCGGCGTTTGCGCCGGAGCTTTTGCAATGAAATCTAGATGTGTCATGCGATAAAATTTTAAAATTCCGAAGCGAAATTTAAAACTACGAGCAGTGCGTGGCGCAGCAGACATCGCAGTATGACAGCGCAAAATTAGCCGCATTTGAATAAACGGCATAAAATTTAAGCGCTCCTGAATACGGCAGCTCGAGATTTAAATGTCCTTAAACTAAAGTGGTTCGAAATTTAATCGTGCTTAGCTAGAACAACCGCATTAAATTCTGAGCTACGCCGTGCCACACTAAATTTGCCGCCAAGCCGCATTAAATTTTATGTAAAAATTTCGCTGCTAAGCTACGACAAATTTAGATTAAAATTCCGCTGGCATGCCTATATGCGGTAATTTTTTACGAATTTTTCTATGCGCTCAAAGCCGCGTTTTAGATTTTCCATAGAGCACGCAAAGCTTATGCGGAAGTGCCCATCCATGCCAAATCCGCTTCCTGGCACCGTGGCTACGAGCCCTTTATCTAGCAGTTGCATGCAGAATTTCATACTATCGGGTTCTACCTGGGAGCAATCTATGAAGAAATAAAATGCGCCATCTGGTTTTACGACACTAAGCCCAGGAATCGCGCCTATCGCGTCCGTGCCAAAATCGCGCCTGCGCTCGTATTCGCGCCTCATCTCCTCGATATAATCGTCTGCCTCGCCCCGCAGCACCGGCATAGCGCCTGCCTGGACGATGCTTGCTACGTTGCTGACGCTTTGACTTTGCAGGTTTATCATCGCCTTATTTAGCTCATCGATTGCGCAGGCGGTGTAGCCGAAGCGCCAGCCGGGCATCGCGCCGCATTTGCTTAGCCCGTTGATCGTCACGGTGCGCCCAAACATATCCTCGCTGATGCTTGCTGCGGCTATGAAGCTCTTGCCGAAGACGATTTTTTCGTAAATTTCATCGGCAATTACTAAAATATCCGTGCTTTTTAGTACTTCCGCAAGCTCTTGCAGCTCCTGGCGCGAATATACGGCGCCTGCGGGGTTACTCGGGTTGAAAAGGCACAGCGCCTTCGTGCGCGGCGTGATCGCGGCTTTGAGCTGCGAGGCGGTGATTTTGTATCGGTTTTCCGCCTTGGTGTCTACGATGACGGGCTTGCCCCCGCAAAATTTTACGATGTCTGGGTAGGTGACCCAATAAGGCGCCGGTATTATAACCTCATCGCCTTCGTTTAAGATGCAGTTAAAGGCGTTAAATAGCGAGTGCTTGGCGCCTACGTTGGTGATAATCTGATCAGGCCTGTAGTTTAGAGCATTATCGCGCTTTAGCTTCTGCGCGATTAAATTTAAAATTTCAGGCGTGCCAGCAACCGGCGTATATTTTCCGCAGCCCTTGGCCATAGCTTCTATGACAGCCTTTTTGGCGACCTCTGCGGTATCGAAATCGGGCTCGCCCGCGCTTAGGATCACGACGTCTTGCCCCTGGGCTTTCATCTGCTTGGCTTTAGTGCTGATTGCGATTGTTAGGCTTTCGCCGAGCTTGCTTACGCGACTTGAAAGTGTTAATTTCATTGATGCTCCTTGGATTGGTTTAGACAATTTAAAATTTGATTTTTGACGCTAAAAGCCCTGCCGCTACTTGGGTCTTGGTCGTAGATATCGTCGATTTTATAATCTCCTCCGCTACGGACGAGTTTGTAGATTATCGTCTGCGCGCCGTAGGGGCAGGTCTGAGTTACTACGACGGTATCGCGCTGCCCTAGCTCAAAATCATATTTCGCGTCGTCGCAGACATCTTGACCGCCGATTACCGGATCGTAGTCCAAACAGCCCACCTCACCTTCGCCAGCAGATGCTTCATCTTGCATAAGCACGGATCTGAAAGAAGCTGATAGGGCATTTTTGTGATCGCCAAAATAGGTGTCCTTGATGTATAGACTTTTTACTAGGCTTATTCTGGCGTCGTCCGCGGAATTTTTCGCGCTATTAGCATCGCTGCCGCTTGCCGACAAAATAGCAAAAATTGTAAAAAATAGAGCTTTTTTCACTTTAACCCTCTTATTTTAATGATTTCAGATACTCTTCGTAGAATTTATTTAGATCCTCATCCATTGCGGAGATATCTTTTCTGCCGCTGCAGATGCACTCTTCCAAAATTTCGATACGCTTGATGAGATATTTGATAAGCTCTTGGCTGATATCGGGAATTTTATTATGCGCCAAAGGATCGCTCTCGCAGCTTCCTAAAATTCTAGCCGGTACTCCTACGGCGGTGCAGTTTGGCGCGACATCCTTTACGACGACGGAATTTGCGCCGATTTTGGAATTTTCGCCGATCGTGATATTGCCTAACACCTTAGCTCCTGCGCCTACTACGACGCCGTTTTGCAGCGTCGGATGGCGCTTGCCGTGCTCTAAGCTCACGCCACCGAGAGTTACGCCCTGATAGATCAGACAGTTATCGCCGATGATCGCCGTTTCTCCGATGACAAGCCCCGTAGCGTGGTCGAAAAATACGCCCGAGCCGATCTGTGCGCCCGGGTTGATATCTACGGCGGTGATTATGCGGCTAAGTCCGCTAATCGCGCGAGCTATGAGCTTAAAACCTCGCTCGTAGAAAAAATGCGCGAAGCGATAATTTATTAGCGCCCAGACGCCGGGATAGCAGAAAAATATCTCAAATACGCTGTTGCATGCGGGATCTTGGCGCAAGGGCTCGGTGAAGTCCTGTTTTAAAATTTGCCAAAAATTCATTTGATCGTCTTTAGATAGCTGTTGTCGTTTAAAAACAGATATAGCTCGCCCAGGATATGCTTTTTCTCTTTTGCGTCTATGAGATTTGATTTTTCGACGCGCTCGTTTAGGCTTTCGCGGATATCTACTACGTCGTAGTCCATATCCTCCAAGATGTCGATGACCGATTGCGATTCGATGAAATCCTTGATCTCAAAACCGCCGTCATCCTTTAAGATCACGGTCGCTTCAGTGGGGTGTGCAAAGAGGTTGTGGCTCATGCCAAGCACCTCCTGATAGGCTCCGACAAGGAAAAAGCCCAAAAAATACTCCTCTTTTTCGGGATCAAAATCGTGCAGAAAGAGCGGATTTTTTTGACTATCGAATTCTATCTCTCCGTCGCTATCGCAGGTGATATCCCAGATCGACGCCGATAGCGTGGCGCGCTCATCCAGCCTCTCTAGCGGCATGATCGGGAAGTGCTGCTTGATGCCCCAAAAATCGGGCAGGCTTTGAAAGATCGAGAAATTTACCAAATAGCGTTCTTGGGCGTTGCCTAAGGAGTTTAAGAAATTGCTGTATTCTTGCTTGTTGCCTAAAATTCCATACGCCTTTCGCATTATTAGATGAACCAAAATTTCGCCGTTTGAGCGGTCGATCAGATCGACGTATCCCAGATCAAAAAGGGTAAGCACGCTCTCCATGTGCGACATGGCATCGTGCAGATACTCTAGCGCGTTGGACGGCTTTAGAGTTTTATACAGATCGTATAGCTCGGCGACTACCGGCGGATTGTCCTTTTTTAGGGCGAGCTTCTCTTCGGCGTATTCTTGGGTAAAAAGCTCCAAAATCGGCGCTACGAGCACCGCATGGCTGGCGGCTACGTATCTTCCGCTCTCGATAAAGATATCCGGCTCGGCCTCTTTTTTATCCTCTGCGATCGATTTTAGCAAAAAAACCACGTCGTTGGCGTATTCTTTTAGCGTATAGTTGCGGTTGGAGCTTTCTTTGGCTTGGGAGTATTCGATAGCGAGACCTCCGCCTAAATTTATGGATTTTAAATTTTTTGCGCCCATTTTGCGAAGCTCGGTGTAGATGTTACCCGCCTCGATGAGGGCCTTTTTGAGCGGATGGATCTCTGTAATCTGTGAGCCGATATGAAAGTGGATCATCGTAAACTGCTCGATGAGGTCGTTTTTCTTGAGTAAGTTTATCGCCTCTATAAGCTCGGTCGAGGTAAGACCGAATTTAGAATTTATCCCGCCGCTTTTCGCCCACATACCACTTCCGGAGTTGTGCAGCCTGATGCGAAGCCCGATGAATGGCTTTGGCGCGAATCGCTCCTTAGCCGTTTCGATGATGGTTTCAAGCTCGTTTAACCCCTCGATCGTAAGCGTTACGTTATGCCCCATCTCTGCGGCGATGAAGCCGATATTGATGAGCTCCTTATCTTTAAAACCGTTTACGGTGATCGGCGCGCCGTATTTGTTATACGCCATTGCTAGCAGCAGTTCGGGCTTGCTGCCGGCCTCGAGTCCGTATCCGTAAGGCTCGCCGATATCGACTAAATTTTTAACGAAGCCCGGGAATTGATTTACCTTAAGCGGATAGACGGCGTGGAATTTTCCCTTGTAATCAAACTCCTTAATAGCGCGGTTAAAATTTGAGTAAATTTCAACGATCTGCTTTTTGATGAGGTGCGGGAAGCGCAGCAGTATCGGGCCTCGCACGCCGTCTGCGCGGATCTCTTTTATTATATCCACCAAAGGCTGCTTAAAATCGGAGTTTAGGCATAGTTTGCCCCCGTCTATCGTGAAGTTGGAATTTCCCCAAATATTTAGTCCGTAATCGCTCATGCTCTATCCTTAAAAAATGCTTCGACCTCTTTAAATTTGATCGCGAAGGTGCTTTGATCCTCTAAATTTTTGCACCACACCTCGGCGCGGTCAAACTCGTCCTGCCCGATGCAAAGGCAAAATTTCGTCTCCGCCCCGTCGGCTGCTTTTAAATGCTTGGCTAAGCTCCTAGGCTCGTATGAAATTTGAGTTTTACAAAGCTTCCGCAGCTTTAATGCAAACGAAAATGCCGTGCTAACAAACGCTTCATCCAGCGCGCCGATATAAAGACCCTCGCGCTCTTGAGGGGCTTCGCGCGTTTTTAAAATTTCGGCTATTCGCTCGATGCCGATCGCAAAGCCCACGCCCGCCGTCTTTCTGCCGCCTAAAAACTCTACGAGTCTGTCGTAACGCCCGCCGCCGCCTACGGCACTTTGTGCGCCAAGCTCGGATGAGACGAACTCAAAGGCGGTTTTGCAGTAGTAATCAAGCCCGCGCACGAGTTTCGCATCGATTTCAAATTTTTGTCCGTTTTGGGTTAAAATTCTTTGCAGCTGCGCAAATTCCGCAGCACAGACATCGTTTAAATTTTCCGTTATAAGAGGTGCGGCGGCTAAAATTTTCTGGCAGCTTTCGTTTTTGCAGTCCAGTACGCGGATCGGATTGGTGTCTATGCGCCTTTGGCAGTCCTCGCAGAGCCTATCTTTGTGTCCTTGCAAGAAATTTACGAGCTTGGTTTTATACGCTGGCATGCACTCCTCGTCGCCTAAAGAGTTGATTTTAAGCGTTGCGGCGACATTTAGCTCGCGTAAAATTTGAGCTAGCATCAAGATCACGCTCGCATCCTCATAAACGCTATTTTCGCCGAAGCACTCGACTCCGAATTGATGAAACTCGCGCAGGCGCCCCTTTTGCGGGCGCTCATAGCGAAACATTGAGCCTTGATAATAAAATTTATGCACGCCGCCGCTGCGGTCTAGCTTTTTTTCGATAAAGGCGCGCACGACGCCTGCGGTGCCTTCGGGGCGCAGGCAGACGCTATCGCCGCTTTTGTCGCTAAACTCATACATCTCCTTGCCGACGATGTCGCTGCTCTCGCCGACGCTACGGCGAAATAGCGCGGTCTGCTCGAGTTTGGGCGTTTCGATGAGGCAAAAGCCGTAATTGCGCGCCACGCGCTCGCACACGTTTAAAATTTGCGAGTAGATGCGCGCCTGTTCGTCCAAAATATCGTTCATACCGCGAAGTGCCTTGATCATCGATAAAATCCTTTGTGAAATTTTAAAATTTTCAAATTTTTGCGGCGATTATAGTTAAATTTTCCTAAATTTTAAGCCCTGCCGCTCGCAGCAACGTATCGATTCTGCTTATTTGCATCGCGCGCCGCGATGATTTTAAAATTTCAAATTTATTTTTAAAATGCGGATTGCGCGATCTTTGAGAATTGTTTTAAACGATTGGCGTTTATAAAATTTACGGCACAACGATCGGCGGACGGCTTCTAATATTGCGTGCCGAGAGTTTGCAAATACAGCGCCAGGCTTACAAAAACAGCGCGCCGCTGAATTTAATGTATCTCGCACTGCGAAGCGGTTTGATTTTAAAATTTAATTTGCAATGTGTCGCGCCAGCTCGCCGTACGCTTCGTAAATTTAAAGCGCTACGCAAAATTTTAAATTTTACCGCGGCGCAGATCGCGCGCCGTTTCGGATTGGACGTCTATTTTAAACCGGCTAAGCTCGGCGGTAAAATTTCTACTTTGCCTCCTTGAAGCTCAAGAATTCCTCGTAGCGGCGGTCGATGATCTCTTTGATCTCGGCGTAATTCTGCGGCGAGTTTTCTATGTAAAAATAGGCGTTGTCGAAGTTTTTATCGCCGAATTTTCGCGCGACGAAGTCGCAATAGTCCTGTAAATACCAGCCGTGCGTTTTGGCAAATTTCGTGCGGTCCGTGGTGTAGTAGGCCTTCGCAAAGGCCTTGCCCGCGGTGTTTAGCTCCTCGCTACCTAGCACGCCGTCCATGGCGCCAAAGAAATACCCGCGATAATCAAAGCTATCGTCCATCCGCGCTATATCGTCCGCAAAGTCCGCCGCGAAGTCCTTGGAATAGAGCTTGCGCTCCATGCACCAGCGGAAGAAAAACGCGATGTGCGTCGCGCCGTTTTCCTGCGGGATGTCGGTCGGCGCATTTTTCGCACCCCAGTGCCATTTTGCCTTGTCGTAGGTCACGTAAGCCATTTTGCTCTCCTTTTTTTGGACTTTAAGTTGCATAAATTTTAGAAATTAAAAGCAAACAAGGCTTGGTAAAGCTCTAAATTTTATCCGATGCAATCTGCGCCGTGAAATTTCAAATTTTATATCAGATCGCCCATTATCTCATAATCGCATTCGCTTCGTAAAATTTTGCCGCGGCTAAATTACGTTTAAATTCTATCACATCTCGTAGAATTTCATGCACCCCGTCCTATGTCTTTCAGTCGCTGTTTTGCCGCAGCCGTCACGTCCTCTTCGTAATCATACCACGTAAACATCGCGCCGTGCTGTACCGAGCCGCCCAGCAGATCGCCCCCTTGGCGGTTTTTCAGATCGATATTTGCGACCTTAAATCCGTCTAGTGTCGCTGCGAACTCGCGCAGGCGCTGCGGCGGGGATTTGAGCTTGGTGTAGAGGTAGCAGCGCCCCGCCTGGCCTTTGCGTCCGACGCGCCCTCGCAGCTGATGAAGCGACGCGAGCCCCATTCGCTCGGCGCCCACGATTAAAATGACGCTAAGCCGCGGCAGCGAGATGCCCACTTCGACGATCGTCGTAGTTATCAGTAGCCGTCCTTCGTCGCGGAAGCGGCGCAGGACCTCCTCCTTGTCCTTGTCGCTGCCGTGGGTAATCATTACGTCCGCAAACTGAGCCTTCCAAAACGGCGCCGCCTCCTCAAGGCTTTGATAGACCGAGCTTTCGCTTTGCTGCACGAGCGGATAGACGATGATCGCTTGATTGCCCACGGCGAGCTCGCGGCGCAGATCCTGCATAAAGCCCGTAAATCCGTCATTTTGCAGGATTTTTGTTTTGATCTGCTTTTCAAACGGCAGCTGTTTTAAAAAGCTAAAGCTCACAAGCTCGGACTGGATCATGCTTAGCGTGCGCGGTATCGGCGTGGCGCTAAATTGAATGAAATGCGCGCGAAACTCGCCGCTCCCCGTGAGGCGCGCAATCTTTTCGCGCTGATTCGAGCCGAAGCGGTGCTGCTCATCGACCATTATGAGATTTGACGGCGCGAGCTCGTGGTAGAGCAGGGCGTGAGTGCCGATGATAAGGTGCGCGCCTGCGAAATTCGGCTCGCGATCGCCGCTTTTTACGAGCAGGACTTTGATCTGCGGCGGCAGCAGACGGAGAGCTTCGGCGTAAATCTGCTCGGCTAGGATGCTCGTAGGCGCCATCAGATAGCTGATGCGCGGGTAATTCATCGCCGCGCTCGCGAGGATCACGAGCGTCTTGCCGCTGCCTACGTCGCCCATGACGACGCGGCGGCGTGCCAGAGGGCTTTGTAGATCGCTAGCGATGTCTTTTATCGCTCTCAGCTGATCGCGCGTAGGCTCAAAAGGAAGTGAAGCAAGCCAGTCTGAAATGTCGTGCAGCGGGTAAATTTGCGCAGGGAAGCTCGTTTTTTTTGCGCTTAGCTTTTGCAGGTAGTTTAGAATTTCGACAAATTTCAGCGTGCGTAAAATTTCAGCACCGCTCATGGACGCGACGGCTGCAGCCTGTACAGCCTCGGCGGCGCTTGCGGTCTGAGCGATCGTAGGCTTTGCGGTTGCAGTCTGCACGGCTACTACCGCCTGAACATTTTTGATTTGATCGCACGCAGGCTGCGCGCCCGCAGCTTGCGTGCTCAAAGTTTGGATGGTCGCGAATTGCGCGCTCGCTACTTGGCTTGAAGTTTGGATTGCTGCGGATTGCGCATCTACGTCTTGGGTGCTTAAATTTTGTTTTGCGATTGCGGCTTGCTCGGCTATGGACTGCTCGGTCGCGACATGCTCTAGCATGGGCTGGGCTGTCGCAGTTTGAACGTCTGCTAGCTGTGCTGCTTGGGTACCGGATACTAGGTCGTTTGAAATTTTATCGCCGCTTGCAGCCGCATCATTGTCAGCTTTAAGATCGTCTAAAATTTCATCCTCACGCGCCTCGGCGCCGTATGTGGCAAGAAAATTATCGTCGCTTTGGATATTAAAATTTTCGTCGTTATAAATCTCAGTGCCGTGTACTTGATGCTCCTCGTCGTCTACAATTTCATCGCTCGCAATCTCGCCGTCACGGAGGCTTGGGAGGAGTGAAGTCTCCGCGCTCTTTGGAATTTCGCCGCTTAAAATTTCATTCTCCGCGTCGTGCTTTGTTCTGTAGGCAAGAACTCCGCCATTTTGAGGACAGTTTGAAATTTTACCTCCAAAAATTTCATCATTTTGCGATCTGCCCTTTAGAATTTCGGCGGCGACCGAGTTTTGCGAGCTTGGAATTTCGCCGTTATCTGAAATTCCGCCGTCATTTAAAATTTTATCGCTGCTTGAAATTTCATCGCTTAAAATTTCACTGCCGCTCGGAATTCTGCTGCTGTTTGAAACGTCGTCGCGATCGCCGAAATTTTCCGCGCCGCCCTCCTTGAGCTGCCTATTTAGCGCGGCTAGCATTCGCACGCTGCGCGGCGAGCTCTCGTGTAGCGCGAGCAGTACCGCCGCCTCGTCCGCGCGCAGCCCGCAGGCTAAAAGCGCGTCCGCGCTTAGGTATTTTTTGATCAGCTTTTGCGCTGCCGCGTCGCTCAGCGCGGTTTTGTATTTGGGCGCGATCCTGCCCGGCTCGCTTACGATTTTTGGATTTACGAACTGCCACGAGCCGAAGCTTTCGTCGCATTTGCCGTGGATGAAAAATTTTTTGCCGCGCTTAAAAGCGCCGAAGTGCCAGTTTTTGGCGTTGAAGATCACGATTTTGATCTCGCGCTCCCAGCTGAGGCAGTGCGCCGTGACGATGAGCATCGAGCCGCGCCTGTGCTGGAAGAGGCACTCGACCTCCGCCGTGCTCTCGCCCGCGCACGGCGCATCCCCCACGCTTAGATCGTCGAAGCTTTTGGGTAGAAGCAGCGCCAGATCCAAAAGCGTCGTGATGCCCGCCTTTTGCAGTGCCGCCGCGTCTTTTGCTTCAAAAATCAATTTTCATCCTTTAAATTTGATCGGCGTTAAGCCCTCGCGCTACGAAATTTTACGTGTCGAAGCGAAATCGCCCGCCTAAATTTGATCGAAATTTTACGCGCCGCATCGAACGCTTGCTTAATTTGGCCGAAATTTCGCCAAATTTGCTCGCCGACTGCGCCTGTAAATTTTACCTCTGCGCGTGTTTTGTTTGAAGGCCGCGCCTTTGCGGCGTGCACCGGGTTTTAAACAGGGCGCGATCGCTTGAAATTTCACGGCGCGATTTGCAAACATGGACTTGGCGCCGCTCGTGAAAGCCCAAGTCGCGACTTTAATTTTCGCAGCGCGATTTGCGAACTGCAAAAATTCAATTACGGCAGCCATCACCGCGCGCCTTTTTAAATTTCACGGCGCGGCTGGAAAACGACATACGCGAGGCCGAGCTTTAGCCGAGCGCGCGTCTTAAATTTCACGGCGCGGCTTGTAAGCGGCGTGCGAAATCGGGCTTTGATTTTGCGCGCTGAAATTTTACCGAGTCGCACACGGCGCCTTTAAATTTAGCCGCCCTTATAAGGCTCGCAAATTTTAGCGGCTTTTGCAAAACCTTGCAAGTTTTGGCGCGACGCAAGCGCGGTTTTTAATTAAACATACAAGCTGTCCGTAAACGGAGCGAAAAAGTAAATTTAGCGCCGCCCGCTGGCGGAGCGCAAAAACAAAATTTAACGCCGTTCGCGCCTTAATATTATCCGCGCCGCTTTACAAATTTTAAAATTTACCCAAATTTTAGGCCGGTCGCAGGTATGCACTCGCTGTGCCGCGACGGACTAAATTTTAAGCCCCTTTTTCGCGGCGGCCTCGTCGCAAATTACGGAAAAGCTTAGGTTCATGATCTCATCGTGCGACTTGATGAAATCGTTGAGCGCTCCAAGTTTTAGCGTCTCGATGCGCTTCAAATTTCGCTCGAACTCGCCGAATGCGTAGCCCTTGTAATACTCGCTCTGCGCGATCGCTGCGCGCTTAAACATCGTCTCTTTTTGCAGCACGGCGCTGCCGATTAGGAATTTTTTTGCGCTTTTCAACTCCGCTTCGCTCACGCCAGATGCGATAAATTTCGCGATCTCCTCTTTTACGAGCGCGGCGGCGTTTTGTAAATTTTCGTTTTTGGTCTGCAGATAGCCCCAAAACTCGCGGCGGCTAAGCTCGAAATCACCGCGCGCATAGACCGAATACGCAAGGCCGTGTTTGACGCGGATGCGCTCCATCAGCCTGCTGCCGAAACCGCTGCTTCCGAGCACGAAAAGCGCGGTGTTTGCGATGAACTCCTGCTCCTTTGGCAGCGCAAAGGGCGCGCCGAAGTAGATGTAGGCCTGCTGCGTCTGCTCTTTTTGGACCTTTATTTTTTTCGCATCGCTCGGCGTGAAAAACGGCAGCTCGCGCTTTTCTCCGCTTGCAAAGAGGCTTAGAATTTCCGCGATTTTCGGGTTTTTATCGCTCACGTCGCCGCATAAAACGACGTATAAATTCTCTAAACTCAGCGAGGAGAAAAACTCCCGCACATCCTTCATCGTGATCCGCTCTATGCTCGCCTCATCGCCTATGAGCGGCTGAGCGAGCCTCGTGCGCGGATACAGAAGCGCTTTGAGGTTGCACGTCGCGATGTAATCGAACTCGCTTTTTAGCACGGCGATCTCGCCTATGGTTTGCATTTTTAGCTTTTCCAGCACCGAGGGCGTTAGATTGGGCTTGCTAAGCAGCTCTCGCAGCATGTCTAGGCCGAAATCAAAGTGCTCTTTTAGGCAGTTTAGCTGGATGCCGAAGGTTTCAAAATTGCTCGCGGCGCTGATCTCGACCGCGCGGATATCGAGCTTGCGGTGAAATTCGCTCACTCCTAGCGTCTTTGAGCCCTCGCCCAAAACGCCCGCGCAGATGCGCGCAAGCCCCGCTATCTTCTCGCTCACCGCGCCGCTTGCTTTAAAAATTAGCTTGAAGCTCGCCACCGGTAGCGAATCGTCGAACTGATACAAAAAGTCGATTTTAGCGCTTTTGCCGCCTTTAATCTTAAGTGAAATCTCTTTTTTTTCCATCGTTTTCCTTTATAAAATTTTTAAATTTCATCGTTCTTTCAGGCGCGGTTTTAAAATTTTGACGCAGCCAAGCCGCTTTTTAAATTTGCGCCAGGGCTTGTTTTTAAAATTTCGCGCCAAGGCAGTTTTGCCCGTCCTACTTAAATTTAATCGCGCCGCATTTTTGTAAAATTTCAGCGCCCGAAACACCGCGCCGCGCCGTATTCACAGTAAGAGACGAAATATATCCGCGCTCAAATAGGGCGAGCGTTTTAAACGAAATGTATCTCACGCGCCGTTTCCGCCGCATTGATCTTGCGGCGTGGAATTTCGCGTCCAAAAAATTCTAAGGCGAAATTCCGCAGCGAAATGAAATTTTACCGCGCAAATTCCGCTTGAGCCTGTAAATTTAACCTCCGTACCGATATCAAAATTTTAAAACTCGCGGCAAAATTCCACGCTCGCGATCGCAAAAAATTCGCCATCTGTTTTAATCCAAATTTGCCGCTAAATTCGAGCCGTAAAAGCGCATAAATTTCTGCCGCAAACGCGCAAAAGTCCGCGCCTAAGCGTACGTCTTCAAAATATCGTAGTTGGTGTTGCGCTTGGCGGGTATTTCGCCTACGTCGCGGATCAGCGCTATCATCTCGTCCTTGCTCATCCGAAAGCTCGCGCCCGCCGCCTTTACGACGTTTTCCTCCATCATTGTGCTTCCAAGATCGTTCGCGCCGAATTTCAGCGCCAGCTGCCCGATGTAGCTGCCCTGCGTGACCCAGCTGCTTTGGATGTTTTTGAAATTATCCAAAAATAGCCGCGAGACGGCGAGCAGGCGCAGGTAGCGGTTCGGGCTTTGCTTTTTGATCTTGGGATGCTCGCGCAAAAGGCGGGTGTTCTGCCCCTGAAAGCTCCATAAAATGAACGCTCGAAAGCCGCCCGTGCGGTCTTGCAGCTCGCGGATTTTATCCCAGTGCTCTACGATCTCGCGCGTGCTTTCCAGCGTGCCGAACATCATCGTGGCAGTCGTTTTCATGCCGATGCCGTGCGCCTCCTCGTGCACTCTAAGCCACGTGGCGCTGTCGCTTTTGCGCGGCGCTACTAGCTCTCGCACACGGTCGCTTAAAATTTCGGCTCCGGCTCCGGGCATTGAGTAAAGCCCCTTGGCTTGCAGCCTGCGAAGCACTTCAAGCGTGCTAATGCCGCTAAGGCGCGCGATATAATCGATTTCGATCGCCGAGAAGCCGTGGATCGTGATGCTGGGGTAATTTTTGCGGATGAACTCCACCAGATCCTCGTACCATTCGATTTTCAGCTTCGGATGGACGCCGCCTTGAAATAAAATTTGCGTGCCGCCCACGGCGATGAGCTCCTCGATCTTTTCGCTAATCTGCTCAAAGCTCAGCACGTAGGCATCCGCGTCGCTTGCGTGGCGGTAAAATGCGCAAAATTTGCAATCTATCATGCAGGCGTTGGTGTAGTTTATGTTTCGATCGATGATGAAGGTTGTGACGCGATCCGGGTGCAGCTCGCGCTTGCGCGCAAACGCCGCGCGCCCAAGCTCATTCAGATCGGCGTGTTCTATTAAATTTAGAGCTTCGTCTATACTTAGTCTTTTCAAATTTATCCTTCCGGTTTGCCTTTGCGATACGGCTTTAATGCATCAATGATTTTTTGATTTAGCGTCGGCAGATAGTCCTTGATAGCTATCTCTATCAGCTCAAAATTTAGCCGTTCGTATTCGTGCGAAGCGTTATTTCTAGTGGCGTTGATAGCTCTTATTTCATCTTTACTAAAGATCGCCAAAGCCTGCAAATCGTTGCTTTCTTGTAGCCCCTTTAGCAGGGCGTGGATATTTATGAACTGCATCATTATTGCAGGCTGCAAAACGTCCTCATCTGCAAGAGCCTGGGCTACGCCGCCCTTGCATTTATTTAGGATGGATGAAATTTTATCAGATATCTTTTTTAACCGCTCTACGCTTGATTTTTCAAACATAAATCGCTCCTTGCAAAAGCTTTGCTTTTTCTTCGCTACTTAAAGAGGTAGTATCGCACAGATCGACATTTGCATTAAATTTACTGGATAGCTTTTTTTTAAAATCGTCTAAAAAAACCAGCGCCGAAAAAGGGTTTCCTAGATTTTTTACCATTTTTGCCCCGTCGGTTTCGATCGCGATATCGATGTCTGAAAACGCGTCGGCGCTACCCTTGGCGTAGCTGCCGAAAAGCCCTAGCTCGGTAACGCCAACCGCAAAAAGCCTCTTTTTCTGTGACGATAAAAATTTTAAAATTTCATCTTTGCTGTTGATCGTTTTTTTCGGTGCGGTTTTAGCGATCACTCTGCGCCTCTTTCGGGTCTACGGGCGCTTCTTCTTTAGCGCCAGAGCTTCGCGCGTCTTTGCTCGCGGCGGCATTAGAATTTTTATCGTCGGTACTCGTGCTGTCGGCACCGCTTAAATTTGCGTCGCCGTTATTTAAATTTACGCCGTCTGCGCCGCTAGAATTTCGACTGCTATCTTTTTTAATCACGATCTGGCCGTTTTTTACGCCTAAAATTTCGACGCGGTCGCCCTCGTTAAGATCCGAAATTTCATCGCTTTTCCAAAACGTACCTTTGAAATATACCATGCCGTTTTTGACGGTGCCGGTGCCGCTTTCGTCTAAAAAGTTATCCTCGTGTTTCTCTTCAGGTTTGAAAAAGCGCGACTTTAGCGGCCTTTTAAGCGCGATCAGAAGCACGAACGAAAGCACGAACGAAAGCAGAATTTGCACGTCCCAATCAAGATGAAAGCCGAAGCTCAAAAGCCCCGTGATGAAAAATCCGGCGCTGAAAAATATAAAGGTAAAATCCATCACCAAAAGCTCGACGATCGCCAAAATCACGCCGATTATGATAAAAATCAGCGCGTTCATTTAGTATCCTTCGCGCCGTTTTTGCCGAGGAATTCTTTAAGTACGCTAAGAGAGCCTAGAAGTTCGCTCGTTTCGTAAGGGATCAAAATTTTATCCTTGCTCGTGTTTTTGGACAGCTCGCTGAAAGCGTTTACGCGACCCTGCGCGAGCAGGTATTCCGCCGCAAAGCTGGAAGCGCTCATCGCTAAATTTATACTGTCCATCGCGTCTTTTTGACCTTGCGCGAGCGCGATCTGCTCATATTTTTTCGCATCCGCCATGCGCTCGATCGCCTCGGCTTCGAGCACCTTCTCCTGCTTTAGCGCTTCGGCGTTTCGGATGAGAGCTGCTTTTTCGGCCTCGGCTTTAAGCTCAATCGCGCGCTTTTCACGCTCGGCTTTCATCTGCATATTCATCGCCTCTTCGATGCCGTGCGGTACCGAAATTTCGGAAATCTCCACGCGCATGATCTTTACGCCCCAGTTATCCGCGGCGTCGCCCAGAGCGATTTGTAGCTTGGAATTTAGCTGATCGCGCGAGCTAAGCGTGTTGTCTAAGCTCATCTCGCCGATCGCGCTACGTAGCGTTGTCATCGCTAAATTTGAAATCGCGCGGCGATAATCCTCGACGTTGTAAAGCGCCATCTTGCCGTCGATAACCTTCAAAAACACGATACCATCCACGCTTATGTTGACGTTATCTTTGGTGATGACCTGCTGCTTGTTGATGTCCACCAGCTGCTCGCGCACGCTCATCTTCGCGCGCACCGCGTCAAAAAACGGCACGATGATGTGAAAGCCGCCGTCAAGCACCTTATGAAAGCGACCCAGCCGCTCGATGATCAGAATTTCGGATTGTGAGACGATCTTGACCCCCATCTTTAGAATTGCCGCGATGAGGACGCAAAATACTATTACCGTAGTTACGAACCCTTCCATTTTCACTCCTGAATTAAAATTTCGCAATTATAGCATTTTTAGCTTATTTTGGCTTTTAAGGCGCGCCGTGATACAATTTCGCTAGATTTTTTATATTAAATTTACGGAATAAAATTTTATGATCAGATACATCGTGTTGCTTCGCCATTCGCGCAACTACCGACTGCTCTTTTCGGCGGGTTTTATATGTATGTTCGGCTTGTGGTTTTCGGTCGTCGGGGTTGCTACGCTGCTCATTGGGCTTGGCGCGCCGGTGTGGGCGATTACGGCGGTGGGCGTCGTTTCGTTTGTACCGAACGTTTTTTTAGCGCCCATTAACGGCATCATCGTGGATAAATTTCAACCAAAGCCGCTGATGACAGCGATGTTCATAACCGAGATGATCAGTATTTTCATGCTGATTTTTATCGATAGTTTGGATTATCTGTGGCTGCTGCTTCTGATCGTGGTCGTGCGAAGCGTCGCAGGCACGCTGTTTTTTCAAACCGAATCATCTACGCTGCCGAAATTTCTAAGCCGCCCCTATCTCAAGCTTGCTAACGAGATGACGGGCATTATCTGGACGATCACATATACTTTCGGTATGGCGAGCGCGGGTATTTTTATCCACTATTTCGGCGTGCGAGCGGCTTTTATTTTGGATTTTTGTTTATACGTTTTTTCGTTTTTTATCCTGCTGCGGCTAAATTTTAAAGACCTCGCAAGAAACGCGCCGGGGCCCGTGCTTAAGATGCTAAAGGAGGGCTTTTCCTACCTGCGCTCGCACCCTTTGGTGGTGCATCTCATCGTCCTTCACGCCTTCGTCGCCGTCACCACCTACGACAATCTCATCGCGCTTCTTGCGAAATACCGCTACAAAGAGATTTTAAGCGCATCTCTAGTCATCGGGCTTATGAATATGTCGCGCTCGGCGGCTGCGTTTTTCGGACAGATATGGCTAAGCAAGATCGTGAATAAACATACGTTTTTTTGGCTATTGCTGGGGCAGTTTGCGGGCATCGCGCTGTGGGCGGTGCTGGAGTTTAACTACTGGCTTTCGTTTGCGGGCATGATCGCGGCGGGATTTTTCATCACGACGGTGTGGTCGTATTCTTTTACGCAGCTGCAAAGCCACGTCGACAGGGAGTTTTTCGGGCGCGTTATCGCCTACAACGACATGGCGTATTTCATCGTCGCGACGCTCGTGTCGGCTGCGATCGGATTTTTTTTCGAGCTTGGATTTTCGCTTTCGCAAATCACCTTCGGCATGGGCTTTATGTTCGCAATCGCGGCATTTTATTATAAATTTTTGATCTACGAAAAAATTTAAAATTTTAAAGCTATCTTTTCGGCGCGATCTCGGGACGAAAAATAGCAAATATAAATAAAAAGCTCATCGCCGCGAAAAACACCCAGATAAAGCCGTTTGCGCCCAAAAATTTCATCATCGCGCCGATTATCAAAGGCGAACAGAGCGACGCGCTCGAATAGATAAAAAGCATTGCCGCTGAAATTTGCACGCGAGATGCGCCCTCGCCGGTGATGGAGTCGTTTGCGCGCGCTATGGCAAGCGAATACAAAGGAAAGGCGCCAAATCCCAACATCAGCGCAAGTGCGCACGTTAGGATGAAGCTTTTGGCAAAAAATAGCGCCGCGCAGGAAGTAAGACCCACGACGCAAACTATCATTATGGCGCGTTTGCGACCAAACTTATCTGAAATAGTGCCGCAGACGAGCTGCGCTAAGAAGCCTCCTGCCATCGCCGATCCCATAAATGCGCCCACTGAGCCCACTCCAAGCCCTGCGCTTAGCACGAAAACGCTCGCCATCGAAAAAAAGCCGTTAATCAAAATGCCCGCGCAAACCACCGTCGCAAACGCAAGCGGCGGCACGATCGAAATTTGCGGCATCGAGATGCGCATGCGAGCGGGAACTCTAGGAGGGTTGAAGCGGATTAAATTTACCGGCAGCAGCGCTAGGATGATAAAAAATGCGCTTAGCACGAAAACTTTCATCGTTCCGAAATTTAGCGCTAAAATTATAACTCCTATCGCAAACGCGCCGTAAAAAACCGCTTCGTAGATCGCCAGCACGCGGGAGCGGATGGAGTTTGTGATCTTTGAGTTTATCCAGCTTTCGATTATCATCAAAAGCGCGTAATAACAAAAGCCCAAAATGAAGCGCAAAATCGCCCAATACACGAGGTTTGAGCCTAGATCGTGCAGCATTGCAGCAATTCCGAAAAGCGCCGTAAAGACCGCGTATGCCCGCACGTATGAGAGCGCGCCGATTATCGAAGGCACGAAAAAGCCGCTAAAGATCGCACCTAAAAAGAAAAATGCAGAAATCGCTCCGATCTCAAGCTCGCTGTGGCCGAATTCTTTTAGCATGATGCCCGCGCTTGCGATGACTAGCGCGTCGCCGATAAACATAAAGAAAATCCCCAGAAATAGGGGGCTTAGCGAGCGTGCCGCGCGCATAGATTCAAACAATGACTTTCCCTTGGAATTAAATTTGGCGTATTGTAGCCTTTTATTGATTAAAGCTCGGTTTTTATATAAAAATATTTGAAAAATTTTGATTCGGATAGAGATTTTAAAAAGATGCGAAAATTTATAAAGGAAAATAAAGCCAAAATTTTATCGCAGATGCCCAAGATCAGGTGCAGGTGACGCCGAAAAGCCCAGCGTGCGATAAAATTTTACCGCAGCGGT
Organism: uncultured Campylobacter sp.; assembly: GCF_937997535.1. Lineage (GTDB taxonomy): Bacteria > Campylobacterota > Campylobacteria > Campylobacterales > Campylobacteraceae > Campylobacter_B. Next base: position 8,189 of record NZ_CALKTT010000060.1, on the reverse strand, counting down.
TTTAAAACGGCGCGAGCCTTTAAATTTAGAGGCAGCCTGCAATGAAGCGCTAAAAATTTAAGATAAATTTTATTCCAAGCGTTAAAGCTCTAGTAGTCGTGCCTCGTAGCATCAAAGAGACGAGTTTTATTGAAAAGCCCTGCAGCCGAAGCAGCGATCCGCGCGGCTAAATTTCAAGGCAAAATTTCAATCTTTGCGGATAAACTTATGTGGCTTACTTCAAAGCTAAAATTTCAAAATTTCATAGAGCAAAACCGGGGCGTAAAAGGGGCAAAATTTTAAAGCTCTAGTCGTTTTGCATGATCCCCTTTAGGCTGCGATACTCCTCGCATTCGGCCGTCAGCTTCGCGTCGGTGCCGATAGCGAGGATGCGGCCGTTTTTCATCACGGCGATATTATCGGCGCGCTCGATCGTGGAGAGGCGGTGAGCGATTACAAAGACGATTTTGCTTTGTTTGATCTTTTCGATGACGTTTGAGATCTCCTTTTCGCTTGCGTTATCCAGCGCCGAAGTCGCCTCGTCGAATATTAAAATTTGCGGGTCCTTATACAGCGCGCGCGCGATGGCGATACGCTGGCGCTGCCCGCCGCTAAGATTTGCGCCGAACTCGCTAAGCACGGTGTAAATTCCATCCTTCATCGAGCTTACGAACTCATAGGCGTTGGCGAGCTTTAGTGCTTCTATGACGCGCTGCTCGTTAAATTCCGCGCCGTAGCTTACGTTTTGTGCGATCGTGTCGTTGAAAATATAGACGCGCTGACTTACGAGACCGATATTTTCGCGCAGGCTAGGGATGCTAAACTCGCCGATCTCGTCGTTGCTGTTGAATAAAATTTTACCGCTGCTCGCATCGTAAAAGCGCATCAGTAGGTTCACGACCGAGCTTTTGCCGCCGCCGCTGTTTCCGACGAGCGCTAAAATTTCGCCCTTTTTGACGCTGAAGCTTATATCTTTTAGCGCCGCCTTGTCGCCGTAGTTTAGCGACACGTCGCAAAAGCTCACCGAGCCTATCTCGCCCATCTGCTTGCCGCCTCCGACGATCGTAGGCTCCAAGTCTATGAGCTCAAACGTCCGCTCGCTCGCCGCGATGGCGTCTTGCATATTGTTGTAGAGCGATGAGACCTTTTTTATCGGGGTGTAGACCATAAAAAGCGCCGTAAGGAAGCTAAAAAAGCCGCCGATGCTCATCTGGCCCGCGATGACCTCCTGTCCTCCGACGATGATCACCACGGCGATGCCCACGGCGCCTAGCATCTCCATGATCGGGCTTACCAGGCACGTCGTTACGACCGCCTTTAAATTTAGACCGAAAAATTTCTTGTTTTCGGCGTTAAATTTCTCCACTTCAAAGCTCTCGGCGTTACTTGCCTTGACGATTTCGATGTTGGAGTAAATTTGACTGAGCGCCGAGGAGATATCGGAGGTTTTCTCTTGAGACTCGCGCGAAATTTTTTTCATCCGCTTAGCAAGGCGCGAGAGCGGATATATCGCGCACGGAAAGACTACGAGTGCGAAAAATGAGAGCTTTGGGCTCTGATAGATCACGACGCCCAAAAGCCCCAAAATCGTAATGATCTGCGTGAAAAAATCGGGGATCATATTCGAAACCACGACGCGGATACGCTCGATGTCGTTGATCGTGCGGCTGATGAGTTCGCCCGTGCGAAATCGGTTGAAAAAATCCACGTCCAGCCGCACGAGGCTTGCGACGAGCCTATCGCGGAAGCGGCGCACCGTGTCTTGACCGATGAAGGCTGTGAAGTAGTTTTGCATAAACGCACCACCGCTTTTCATCGCAAAAACCACGATGATCGCGATCGGAAGCGTGTAGAGATACGGCTCGTTTTTTTCGACGAAAATTTTATTTAAAACGGGCTCGACCAGCTTCGCGCTCGCAGCAGTTGCCACGCTCGTCATCACCATACCCAAAATCGCCAATGCAAACTGCGGCTTGTAATCCCTAAAATAGGGCTTAAAGCGCGATAGTAAAGTCTTAAAGCCGTTCAAATGCTATCCTTTTTTATAAAATTTTTAAAATTTAAAATCCAAAAATTCATGAAATTTCAAAATTTACAATTTCAAAATTCTTGAAATTCCAAAATTTATAATTCTAAAATTCCTTAAATTTTAGAATTTCCAACCCCGAAATTTCTAAAATTTTAGAATTTTGGCCGCGAGGCAGCACAAATTTGCGCTACGACACGGGACTAATTTGCGCTACGCAAGCTCACTAAATCAACTCGCTCGCATGCGGCGACCGTGCGGGCGACGCCGAGATTTAGCTTTTTTTATTTGCCGCTTTTAAAGCACTAAGCGCTTAAAGCAAGCGAATTTTTATTCATAGTGATCTTTCTCTTTCGCAAGCCACTTTAAACACTGAACGCTTTGAGACACCATAAAGCGCTCAAAGACCGTATCGTAATATACACCGCGTGTATCGCGACTTCGCATCGTCGCGCCGCATTGCTCTTTCGCACCGCCGCGCTACCGAATGAAAATCGCAGCCTGCCTTGTGGTTTTGCCGCTGCATCAGCCGTATCGCCAAATGAAATCGTGACTTTCATCGCTGCGCACTATATACGATATCGCCGAATAAAAATCGCGCCGAAATTTGCGCGTTGCGGCAACATATTCCACTGCACCTAGTCGCGTTAGAATTTACGCACAGGTGCGCCGCAGCGCTGCTTTCACTGCGCTGCATCGCAACTTTGCATCGCCAATTGCCATAAAATCGCACTAAAATTTACGCACAGACGAAGCCGTAGTGCTACCGCTGTACCGCGCTATATCGCGCCGCCGTATCAGCTGCACCACCGAATGAAAATTGCGATCCGCCTTGCGCCTTCGCCGCCGCGTCGTGCTATACATCGCATCGCTCCTGCACCGTATCACTGAACAAAACCGCGCCGCCGTATTGCGATGCCGCAAATAAAAATCGCGCTAAAATTTTCGCGCGGATTAGCATCCTGATTTACGCTTCGCATCGTAAAAATCATAAAATTTAACGTAAAATTTTGCGATAAATTTTACGTTTTATTCCGTTGCGACCTCCCAAACGGTGCCGCCAGGCGTATCCATAACTTCGATTTTCATATCCGTAAGACGCGCTCTGATAGCATCTGCGCTCGCAAAATTCTTTTCCGCCTTCGCCTGCGCGCGCTGTTTTATCAGCTCCTCAATCTGCGCCCTTTGCTGCTCGCTCACGCCGAAGCGAAAGTATTCAGTCTCATCCTCATATAAAATTCCGAGCGTCTGCTTCGCAAACTCCAAATTTGCGGCGATTTGAACTTTTAGCGCCTTATCTTTCGGCGCTCGATCGAGCGCTTCGTTCGCGCCTGCTACGAAGTTACCTAGCACCGCAAGCGCGCCTGAGGTGTTGAGATCATCGCTTAAAAACTCCATCATCTCCGATCTAAATTTAGCTTCTACGGCAGGCAGCTCAGACGCAGAATTTTTAGGCTTGGAATTCGGCGCCACGCCCAGGCTTAAATTTTGAGATCCGTTCAAAGCTAAATTTTGCCCCGCAGCGGGAGCCAAAACGTCACGGACGCGCTTTTTAAGGCGGTAAATTTTATCGAGCCTCTTTTTGCTCGCAAGCAGATCGGTTACCGAATAATTAAAATTTGCCCTATAATGCGAGCTTAAAAGATAAAATCTCAGCGCCTCGCCGGGTGCGATTTTTAGGGCGTCTCCTATAAAAAAGGAGTTGCCGAGGCTCTTGCTCATCTTTTCGTTATTTACCTGCACGAAGCCGTTGTGAAGCCAGTATTTGCTTAGCGCTCTATGGTGGGCGCAGCGGCACTGCGCGGCTTCGTTTTCGTGATGAGGGAAGAGCAGATCGGCGCCGCCTGCGTGAATGTCTATGCAAAATTGCGGATCGCCGCTATCAAGGTGCGCTAAAATCATCGCGACGCACTCGCTGTGCCAGCCCGGGCGCCCTTTGCCAAATGGGCTATCAAACCAATTCTCGTCAAATTTCCACAGCACGAAGTCCTTCTCGTCGTGCTTAGCATCGTTTGAGGCGACGCGGGCGATGTTTTTGCCGGCGCCCTCTTTTTTGCCGCTAAGGCTTAGATAATCCCCGTCCTTGCGCGTGTCGAAGTAGATGCCGTCACCGGCGATCTCGTAGGCAAAGCCTTTTTGAAGAAGCGAGGATATGAGCTCGCAGATCGCGGCGATATTTTCGGTTGCCTTGGGCGAAATGCTCGCGTCCGCGACGTTTAGCGCGCTCATATCCTGTAAATATCTGCGGGTATAAAACTCCGTGATCTCCCCCAGACTCTTGCCGGTTTCCGCCATCTTTTTTAAAATTTTATCGTCGATATCGGTGAAATTTCGCGCAAATTTAACTTCATAGCCCTCGGCTTGCAGTACGCGGCGCAGCAGATCGAAGCTCACGGCGCTCTTTGCGTGCCCCAAATGCGCGTCGTCATAGACGGTCGGGCCGCAGGCGTAAATGCGCGCTAACCCCTCGCTAATAGGCTTAAACGGGAGCTTCTTTTTACTCAAACCATCATAAATTACCATAATACAAGCCTTTTAAAATGTATAAAATCGCCGCCTCGCCCGCACAAAGCGCCGCGATCGCAATAATTTTTTTTGCGCGGATTATAGCCAAAAAGTTATTAAATCCAAAAAAATAGAGATTAAAGCCGAGCAGAAATGCCCCCGTTATCGTGCTTGCAAACGCAAGCCCCACCGCTCCGAAGGGTTTAAAAAACAGCGCGCACAAAGCGACGTTTATAAAGACGCACCAGATCGAAATTTTCGCGCTTAGCTTCTGCTTCATATTCGCATACAGCCAGTGCGAAAAAATCCTAGACAGCCCGAACGGCACGAGCCCCACCATATATGCGCCGAGAACTGCGGCGCATTCGATGGAATTTTGACGAGTAAATTCTCCGCGCTCAAACAGCAGCTGCGTGATCTCGTTTCGCAGCATCACGCCGCCTATCGCAGAGAGCCCGAGTAGCGCCAAAAGGAAGTAAAATCCGCGCTCCACGAGCGCCAGAGCTTGCGCGTCGTCGCGAGCTTTTACAAATTTGCTCATGCGCGGAAAGATCGCCGTGCTAAGCGCGATCGCAAAAAGCGCGAGCGGCAGCTGAAATATGCGGTTGGCGTAATATAGATAGCTGATACTGCCGCTAGCAAGGAAGCTCGCAAAAAAGGTATCTATAAACGAGCTTAGCTGAAGCGCCGACGCACCGAGCACGCCCGCGAAAAAATTTTTATAAAAGCCCTGCGTCTGCGGTTTATCGCCTCGCGCAAGTCGCGCAAAGCCGCCCGTTAAGACGCGCAGCATACCGGTAAATTTCAACGCATAAACATGCACCGCAAGCTGCAAAAGCCCTCCCGCTACGACGCCGAAGCTAAGATAGAGCACTGCCGTGGCGCCGTCCTTGCCGCGAGCCAGCAGAAGCGCCGCGATCATCGCTAAATTTAAAAGCGCGGTCGAAAGCGCCGTCGTAGCGAAGTGGTCGCGGTACTGAAGCAGCGAGGCAAAGAGCGTAACGACGAAGATAAATGTGAGGTAGAAAAAATTTATCCGCACGTACGGCACCGCAAGACCGATCTGTTCGGCGCTAAATCCGTATGCCAAAACTTTAGTAAAAACGGGCGCGGCAAGCAGCACGAGCGCCGTTAAAAGCGCGATGAAAACGCTAAATTTAATAAGCACTGCTGCGGCAAAAATTCCTTTTTTACGCGCGGCGGTAAAGCTAGGCAAAAAAGCCTGCGTAAAGGCCCCCTCGCCGAAGAGCCTGCGGAAAAGATTGGGCAGTTTAAACGCTACGAAAAACAGATCGCTGTAAATTCCCGCGCCCAAAACCGATGCAGTAAGCAGGTCGCGCACGAAACCCAAAACTCGCGAAACCAGCGTGCCTGCGCTATTTGTAAAAAAGCCTCTGAGCATAAATCTCCATTAAATTTTATAAAATGCCAAGGTTGATTATATTATAATTTCCCCTATTTTTTGATTTTGGAGAGAAATTTTTGCGGAATTTAGCCTTTTCGCTCGAAAGCTCGGGCGGGAAAAATACCTTATCGATACGCGGGCAGTGGAACTACAAAAGCCCGCGCTCCCAGCTACTTGCACTAAAAAAGGCGGTAAAAAATCTAGACGAGCTGGAGCTAAGCTTAAGCGAAATTTCAAATTTAGACTATTTCATGGCGCTGATGATCAAAAACGCCCTTGCTGGCAAGCGGGTTAACCTTGTGGAGGATAGCTGCAAAGCCGCCAAAATTTTAAGCTTTATGGATGATAAAACGATCGATTTTAGCTACGTACCCGAATCTCGCAGGCTAAATTTTTTAGCGCAGATCGGACTTTATTGCCATCTTGGAATTCTAGGCTTGCTAAGCCTTGCAAGCTTTTTGGGCGAGTTTTTCTCCAAACTCGCGGCTTTTGTAATTCATCCGATGAAATTCCGCTTCAAAGAAACCGTAAATTTCATCAAAGATAGCGGCATAGACGCGCTTTTCATAGTCTCACTGACGGCATTTTTGATCGGTATCGTGCTTGCTTACATAGGCTCGGATATGCTTTCTAAATTTGGCGCCAGCATCTACATCATCGATATAATGGGTGCTTTGACGCTCCGTGAAGTAGCGCCTCTAATCGCCGCTATCGTTATCGCGGGTCGCTCGGCTTCGAGTTTTACGGCGCAGATCGGCGTGATGAAGATCACCGAAGAGATCGATGCGATGAGGACGATGGGCTTTGATCCGTTTTATTTTCTTGCGATGCCGCGCATTATCGCAATGGTACTAATCATGCCGCTAGTTATTTTTATCGCAGACGGCGTGAGTATCCTTGCGCAGATGATTGTGTGTGACGCGTATTTAGACATAGCCTTTAGCGATTATTTGGATAGATTTAAGGCTTCTGTAGAGCTTAGGCATTTTTTAGTAGGTATGATTAAAGCGCCGTTTTTCGGGGCATTCATCGCTATCATCGGCTGCATGCGGGGTTTTGAGGTTAAAGGAAATACCCAAAGCATCGGCGAATACACCACGATCAGCGTCGTAAATGCGATATTTTGGGTCATTGCGATTGACGCGGTATTTGCGGTTTTGTTTTCGGAAATCGGGCTATGAGTGAGCAAGTGCAATCCGGCGAAAGCGCTAAAATTATCGTCGCGCGCGACGTTACTACCGCGTACGGATCGCGCGTTATGCACGATAGCGTGAGCTTTAGCGTCAAAAAGGGCGAAATTTACGGCTTTTTAGGTGGCAGCGGCAGCGGCAAAACGACGCTGATGAAAACCCTCATATTTTTAAAACGTCCGCAAAGCGGCGAAATTAAAATTTTCGGGCGCGATATTTGGCGCGCAAGCGAAGCAGGGCAAAACGAGATCCGCCTAAAATGCGGCGTGATGTTTCAGTTCGGTGCGCTTTACAGCTCAATGAGCGTGCTCGAAAACGTAGGCGTGCTGCTTCACGAATACTCTAAATTTAGCGAGCGCGAGATAGATGAGCTATCGATGTTTTGGATCCAGAAGGTGGGGCTTAAGAAGGAGGCTGCCGCGCTTAGCCCAAACGAGCTTAGCGGCGGTATGAAAAAGCGCGTGGCACTGGCTCGCGCGCTCGCTCTCAGCCCTGAAATTTTATTTTTAGACGAGCCAAACTCGGGGCTCGATCCGCTCAGCGCCAGAGCCCTTGATAGACTTGTTTGCGAGCTTAGAGACAGCCTCGGCGTCACGGTCGTGATGGTGACGCACGACGTGGACAGTATCTTTGACATTTTGGATCGGTTTTTGATCGTGGATAATCAAAAAATTGCCTTTGAAGGAAGCATCGAGGAGATTTCAAGCTTAAAGAATAACCCGCTTGAAGAGCTATTTAAGATGCGGCAAAGGGATTAAGCTTTGAAATTTAGCGAGCCGAAATACGCATCGCGGCGGGTAAAATTTAAATAGGTGCAAGCTGAAATTTTAAAATAGCAGCGGAAGAATTTTAAATTTTAAACCTAGCGAGGAATTCCGGGCTCCGCAGGGCTTAAATTTTTAAAATTTGGACCTTAGCGGCTCAATCGAAATTTTAAAATTTAGGCGGGTCGTATTTAAGGGCGCATTTGCGGGATAGCGCATTTAAATTTTAAAATTTAAACGAGCAAGCGGTGCTAAATTAAACCGGGGCGGTAAAATTTTACGCTAAAATACGGCGCGGCGATATTTTGAAATTTCAAAAT
>NZ_CALKTT010000059.1 GCF_937997535.1 uncultured Campylobacter sp. | reverse complement strand
CAAAATTTAGCCCGCGTCGCCGAACAAGCGGTGCGATTGTTTCTGCTCGGACGCGGCGCTAAATAGGGCTTTTAGGCTGAAATTTTAAGGCGCATCCGCTAAAACTCGAAGCGGGTACGGCGAGTGTGGGCAGGGATACAGCGCGGCGGCGGCTCGCGGCATGCAACGCGGCGAAGAAACGAAATTTTAGTAGGGATAAATTTTCGTGCTTTTGAAAAACGCGGCGCAGCCTTGACGCAGATGCAGCGCTCGTGCGGCTTATAGCACAAAAATATGCGTAATGAGGCGGACTAGCGGCGACGGCTCGCAGCAGGCGGATGCTGGTCCATGACGCACATGCACGGCAAGTAAATACCGCGCGCAGCTTACGATGGGCAACAGAATTTCATCCGCCGCAGTCTGCGGCAAGCGGATAAATTTTGCATTAGAGCAAAACCGAAGCGGAGCTTTGCTGAAATTTTAGCGCGTTTGAAAAGGCGGAGACGGTTAAGCGACGACGGCGCGGCAGCGGACCGCGTGAAATTTTACTTTACTGCGCAAGCATATACGCTAGGAATGATTTAAAATCCATTTTTTAATCAGGCGACTTGCTAGCCCTCACAATACAACCTCAAGGCGTGATTAAAGCAGATAGAATTTTAAAATTTAACGCCATATTCGCAGCCTATGAGATTTGCAACGTAAATTTAAAAGCAGCTATCCTCTTTTAAAATTCCGTTTAAATTTTAGCCTACGATATGTCCGTCTTGAGGCGGAAGGACAGCTCAATCGCAAGATCGCGCTTCTTGCAAAGATGGCGTTCCCAAGCAGCGGCACATTACTCTGCTCGCTCGCAAAGCCCGCCAGCCATCCGATGACGCTTTGATTCGGAGCGGGGCGCGTCTGCATAAAATTCGTATTATTAGGATCGCGGGTTTACTTATCACTAAATTTAGTGTAGATTCGGCTACCGCGCGCCGCTACGACAGGGCCAGGCTTTCATTAAATTTACCCCGATCGCGCTGTGTTTTATGATAAAAATTTATAAAATTTCATTTGTAATCGGCGCCGCAGAATTTTATAAAATTCTATAATTGGAATTTAAAGCATCGAATTCGCGTCGCGTTCGCTTAGGCTAATTTTAAAATTTAAATCGTGCGACGCCTTGGGCGCACCGGACACGATTGCAAGCGCTAGCAATTGCACAAACAGACCGCAAAACCGATCTTACGAGCGCACGTAAAATTTAACTCTCAAACGGCGGTGCGAAATTTCACTAAAATTTCATCTCTTAATTCGGCGCGGGATTTATAAAATTTCGCTCTCGCTAGGTCCTGAAATCTGCGGCTTAGGCAGCGCCAGGCTCTTTGCGGTTTTGCTAAAAAGTATCAGATCCTCGGTGCTTTGCACGCTCCACGGCAGTCGCGAGAGCGCGAATTTGAAAATTTCAAAGCAGGAAACGGCGTCGCTAAATGCGCGGTGGTGGACGTTTTGTACGCCTAAAAGCTCTTTTAGCGAGCCGAGCCCGTATCTTTGCGCCTCGATCGTGCGGCGCGCGAGCTCGACGGTGCAGAGCCTGCGATTTAAAAGCATCCCGAAGCCGCATTTTTGCAGGCTTGCGTCGATGAAGCCGTAGTCGAATTTGACGTTATGCGCCACAAAAACGCTATCTCCTAAAAACAGTCTAAACCGCTCCAGCACGCTAGCTAGCGGCGGCGCGCCCACTAGATCGTCCGCGCGGATACCGGTAAGCTCCGTGATATTTTCGGGCACGGCGGGCGCGTAAACGAAGCTCTCGAAGCAGCCCAGCTCCTGCGTGCCGCGCGTTTTTATCGCGCCGATTTCGATGATCTGGCCGTTTGAGAGCCCGCCGTTCGTTTCGATGTCCACGAAGCAAAAAATTTCATCCGAAATATCCGTCTCGCGGGTTTTGAGCGTGATTTTGCCGCTATCTAGTTTTATTATCTCTATGCCCAGTGCACGCCACATCGAAAGGTCTTTGGGCTCGAAAAGCTCGGTAATTTCGGCAATATCGCTTGCTTTTGAGATAAAATCGTAATAATTTATGCTCTTTTGAGCCAGTAAATTTATTAAATTTTCGATTCTATGCGTCAAAATTTTACCCCTGTGCCGCGCCTAAATTTTAAGCGCACGGATCGCCTCCGCGTAGTCGTTTGAAGAAAATATGTAGTTGCCCGCTACCACGACGTCGGCGCCCGCTTCGTCGATATCTGCGATATTGAGCCCGTTTACGCCACCGTCGACCTCGATGAGGCATTTAGCACCTTTGCGATCGATCAGCTCGCGCAGCTGCTTTATTTTTTCAAGAGCCGAGGGGATAAATTTTTGCCCTCCAAAGCCCGGATTGACGCTCATCAAAAGCACCATATCCACTTCGCCCAAGATAAACTCCAGCGCGCTAAGCGGGGTGTGCGGATTCAGCACGACTGCGGGCGAGACGCCGCTATGGCGAATATGATCTATGAGGCGCAACGGATGGGTCTCCTCCTCGATGTGGAAGCTAAGAAATTTTGGCTTTAGCGGCAAAAAAAGATCGACGAAAAACGGCACGTTTTTAACCATTAGATGAATATCCAAAGGCTTGCTGCTTGCCTTTGCCGCGGCGCTTACTACAAGCGGTCCGATCGTGAGATTGGGTACGAAATGCCCGTCCATCACATCCACGTGAATGAGATCGGCGCCCGCCTCGCAGACTGCGCGAATTTCCTCCGCAAGCCTTCCGAAATCCGCCGATAAAATGCTGGGTGCGACATACATTAAGATTCCTTTAAAATTTCAAGATGCGGAATTTTACTTAGTTTTGTCATAAATTTCGCTAAATTTGAACTGGGGCGAATTTTAAGCATAATTTGAAATTTTTTCGCTATAATCGCCATTTATTTTAATCACCAAGGATCTATTATGGCAAGAAGATGCGCGATAACCGGCAAAGGTGCGATGGTGGGCAATAACGTCAGCCACGCAAACAACAGGACGAAGAAGAAATTTCATGTAAATTTACGCAGCATACGCGTACAGCTTGAAGACGGCACGACCAAAAGGATCAAAGTCGCCGCCTCTACTCTAAGAACTATGAAAAAGCTATCAAAATAACCTCTTAAAGAGGAATTTATGTCTATCTTGGACAAGATCAAGCGATTCCTCGACTGGTCCGGCTCGACTAAGCCGGACATAAACCTCTACACGGAAATTTACGACCAGCTACGCCCATTCCGCTTACCGCTGATAACCATCGTACTGATGATGCTAATCGGCACGCTAGGCTATGTTTTTATAGCGGGTTTTTCGCTCGTGGACGCTTTTTATCAGGCGGGCATGACCTTTACGACGGTGGGTTTTACCGAAGTAGCGCCGATATCGCCCGCGGGTAGAATTTTTACCGTCTTATTCATCCTCATGGGCTTTGGAACCTTTTCGTTTTGCCTGGGCGTCGTCGTCGAGGTCATAAAAAACGGCAAACTTCAAAATTTACTTAGGGAGCAACGAATGATCAATAACATCGCAAGGCTCAAAAACCACTACATTATCTGTTACAACAACATCTACTGCGCCGAGCTTGCCAAGCAGTTTCGCGAAAATCATCTGCCTTTTGTCGTGATCGATCCCGATCCCGCTCTAGCCAAAATCGCCGAAGAAAACCGCTATCCATATTTTATCGTAGGCGAGCCGCACGTAGAAACCACGATGCTAAAAGCGCATCTGTCATCTGCAAAATCCGTCATTACACTAAGTCCAAATTTAGCCGATAATATCGCAATAATCTCGCTGGTACGCCTATACGAAAAGGAGCTTGGCCGCATCACCCCCTACTTCATCATGGCAAATAGCGATGATGACAGCGACACCGAGAGGCTAAAAAAACTCGGCGCAAATTCTATCGTCTCGCCATCCAAACTCGCCGCACAAAGGCTCTCTGCGATCAGTGTGCGTCCTGATATGGAAAACATTTTGGAGCGGTTTTTGTATAAAAAAGACTCTCTCATCGATATTGAGGAGATCACGGTGCCCGATTTTTCGTGGATCCGCTTCAAGCGTCTAAAAGAAACTCGCTTGCGCGATTTTACAAACGCCGACGTCGTGGGAATCAAAGAGCCCAACAGCCGCTTCATTCCGATGCCGGATGGCGACTACCTCATCGGTACTGGGGTGAAATTTTTAGTCATTGGTACGGCAGAGGGCATCCGTAACACCAAAAAACTCATCCGCAGCAAATACAAGCCGCAGGAGATGAGATATGTTTAAAATCACTAAGCTCGATGGCGGCTTACAAAACGTCGGGGGCTTTTATTTTGACGGCGTAAATTCGGGCTTTAAAAAAGAGGGGAACGATCTAGGATTTATCCGCGCGGACGAGCCCTTTGCCGTAAGCGCGATCTTTACGAGCAATAAATTTCAAGCTGCGCCGATTAGGCATTTCAAAAGGGCGCAGGAGCGCGCGGGCGGGGAGCTTAAAACAAATTTTATCCTCGTAAATTCTAAAAATGCAAATTCGATGACCGGGGAGCAAGGCATCGCCGATATCGATGAAATTTTTAGCGAGCTTGGCAAAAAAATCCCTCTGATAAACCCCGTCATGAGCTCGACCGGCGTCATCGGATACCGCCTCAAAAAGGAAAAAATTATCACCGCCGCGCAAAATTTTGACCTCTCGGCACGAAACTCGAACGCCCTAGCCACCGCCATTATGACGACAGATACGATAAAAAAGGAGCTTGCATATGAAATTTCTTTAGAAAACGGCGAGAAATTTCACATCGCAGCCGTTTGCAAGGGCGCAGGCATGATCAATCCCGCGCTTGCGACCATGCTCTGCTTCGTCCTAACCGACGCAAAAATACCGCGCGCGGATATGGACGAACTACTAAAAAAAGCAGCGGAGCAGAGCTTCAACACAGTAAGCGTCGACGGCGACACCTCCACCAACGATACGATTATGCTCTGCAGCAGCGCCAAATGCGCCTACGAAAAGGAGGCCTTCGCGTCCGCGTTAAACGCCCTGACGCGCGAGCTTGCGCTAATGCTGGTAAAAGACGGCGAAGGCGCGACCAAGCTGGTGCGATTTAGAGTAAGCGATGCCGCAAACGCCGAAGACGCCCGCACGGCGGCAAAGGCGCTAAGCAATTCGCCGCTTGTTAAAACGGCGATCTTCGGCGAAGACCCGAATTGGGGTCGCATAGCCTCCACCATAGGCGCCTGCGGTATCGAATGCGATGAAGAAAAGCTGCGTATTAAATACGACGACGTGCTGCTTTATGACGCACAAAATCGCGAACTGGACGCCGCTCGCGAGGCCGCGGCCCACGCCATAATGCAACAAAAAAGCTTTACGATCTGGTGCGATTTGGGGCTCGGAGATGGCGAGTTTAGCGCATACGGCTGCGATCTTAGCTACGACTACGTAAAAATCAACGCGGATTATAGATCATAAAGATTCACAGCTTACTCTTTCATAATAAAAATATCGTCTCGAAAATAGCGAATAGCAGCAGGGCTTTAAAGCTCTGCCCTAAAATTTTATCATTTAAATTTGCCTGTTTTAAATTTTTAAATACTAAAATTTTACCTCTTAAAATTTGGAATCTCATGCGTGAAATTCAGTCTAAATTTGATAGCTGAAATTAGGTTTTAAGCGCTTTATTGATATACTTAAATAAATTTTTCAAAGGAGTAAAGCATGTTTCATGAATACAGAGATTTAATCACTGAGTTAAAAGGCAAAAACGCACGATTTGATTCGCTTTTTGAGAAGCACGACGAGCTGGATCACAAGATCGCCGACGCGCAGGCCGGCAGAGTGCATATGAGCGATCTGGAGATCGATGCGATGAAGAAGGAAAAGCTTCACATAAAAGATGAGCTAGGCAGCTTGCTAGCGCAATATAAAGCCGAAAAGGCAGATAAATAAAGTTGCTTGCGGCGAAATTTAGATGCAGCAGAGTGCTAGCAAGGCTTATTTCGCCGCTAAGCTTTAATCCGCAGAATTTTCTAATCGCAATAAGTTTACCGCTTAAGTTTGCCTCGCACGATAGAGATATTAAAACAGCGCGCCAAAACGAGTTAAAATTTACGCCGCATCGCCTTGCAGCCTGGCTCTTAAATTTTACTTCGCAGCGAGCATTTTCTAGTAAATTTCAAATCTTGCGTTTTGCTTATTGCGGGCGCAATACCTATTTTTAAAATTCCGCATTTCAAAGGAATCTGAAGTAGCGCTAGAATTTTAAATTCCCGTTCGCGCTAGCCGCAAAATTTCAAATTCGCAGACTCCAACCAAGCGCTAGTTTATGTTAGAGCCTGCTTTAGTCGCTCCACGAAATTTAGCCAAGCTTGCTTATTTTAACCCGCTTCGTTGAGCTTTAAAAATTTAGATTATTTCTTTGATCGTATCGGATAATGCCTGCCGGCACGGAATTACTCAAGCCGCCCTATTTGCTATATACACAATTAAAAGCGGCGCTAACGCGGAATTAAATAGTATAAGTTTGCGATCTACAAAAGGTATGAAATTTAATCATAGAATTTTAAGCGCCAAGAATTTGCGATAGAATTTCGCCGCGCAAATCAAATCCCAAAGCTAGCCTAGCCTACTCGAAAACCTTTGCTTCTAAGCCATGTAGCCTTTGCAAGCCGATATCGATATATTCGTTAAGCTTCTCATTATTTTCCAGCAATTTGTCGTAATAGCTCTTGGCTCTTTCTCTCGCGGTCGCATCAGGCTCGATATACTTTAGCCCACTTTTGAAAAATCCTTTGGATTCCACAAAATAGATCGAGTGGATCTTCTCGCAGTGCGATAGCCCTGCTTCAGTGTAGTTTAAAATCGATTCGTACGCGATGTTGCCTAACAGCTCCTGCAGCCTATTTGCGGGATTTTTAAAAAATTCGGCGAACTCCTTATACGGCGTAAAAACCTGATCCAGGTTTTTCATCGCATCGCCGTAGATACCCTTTTTCAGGCGAAACATCGTCATTTCTTGAGAACTTACAAACTTCTCTATTGCTTTTATCGTATCGTTTTTATTCACTGAATTTTTCCCTTTTAAAATATGAAACGCTCGGATTATATCGTTTGTTTTATAAAAATCCGTTAAAAATCGGTTAAATTTTGCCCTAGCGTTTTAGCCAAATTTCCTTGAGTGCTTTTTATTAAAATTTCCCGCCTCAGCCGCCGCACTTCTCGCACAATCCTCGCACAAGCACGCTTTTGACATTTTTTTGTGGCAAAGCAGGCATCGAAATCTCCTCCATTTTATGGCAGCTTTCGCAGACAAAATACGCTTTTGCGCCGTCGGTGAGCTCATAAAAGCTTTTATGATTATTTTCGCTGGTAATTATCAAATTTTTCTCTTCCAAAAGCGCTATATTGCGATATATCGTGGTTTTATTAGCACCCGTTTGTTCTACTAGTTCATCATAGCTTACCGGGCATTTTTTCTCGCTTAGGATCTGCACGATCTGCACTCTAAGCGCTGTAGGAGCGATATCGTGACTCGCTAAAAAATCTTTGGGATCCATTTTACGCCTTTTTTAAAATTTAAGCGATGATAGCGAAATTTAGATAAATTTATATTAAGTTGCAACTAAGTTGCTTTTGATATACTTCCGCAATTTTTTTGGAAAGGAATTTTATGAAAAAGCTTGTTTTCACGCTTTTAGCAGCTAGTTGCGTAGCATTCGCCAAACCTACGGTCACCACGACCATACTTCCTACGAAGTATTTTGTTGAACAGATCGCAGGTGATACTCTGCAGGTAAATACGATGGTCGGCAAAGGCGCTGATCCACACACATACGAGCCTAAGCCTTCGGAGATGAAAATGTTAGAAAATAGCGATCTGTATTTTGCAGTCGGTATAGAATTTGATGAAGTCTGGCTACCAAAGCTTGCCGCATCGTATCCGAAGATGAAGATAATCCGCACCGAAGATGGCATCACTAAAATGGCTATGGCAGAGCATCACCATCACGACGAACATGATCATAGCGCGCATCATGATGATCACGATCATGACGCGCATCATGAGCATGGCGACAAAGATCACGAAGCGCACGAGCACCATCATCATCACGACGGCTTAGATCCGCATATCTGGCTCGATCCGCAGCTTGTAAAAATTCAAGCTAAAAATATTAAAGACGCGTTAACCAAACAGTATCCTAAGGATGCTAAAATTTATGAAGCAAATTTCGATAAATTTGCTAAAAAGCTTGACGAGCTGGACGCTTACGCAAAGCAGAAATTAGCGGGCGTCAAGGGAAAGAAATTTATGGTTTATCATCCGTCTTGGGGCTATTTCGCGCATCGATACGATTTAGAGCAGATCGCAGTCGAAGTGGAGGGCAAAGAGCCTAAGCCTGCGGATTTAGCCGAGCTGATCGAGGAAGCCAAAGAGGAAAAGATCAAGGTGATTTTCGTCGCACCGCAGTTTTCCAAAAAGGCAGCGCAAACCATCGCCGCGCAAACGGGCGCAAAGGTGATGGAGATCGATCAGCTGCCGCTAGATTGGTATGAGACGATGAAAAAGACGATCGACGTTTTCGGAGAAAATTTGTAGTTGATGAAATTTATTAAAATTTTAATTTTATCCGCGATCTTTAGCTCGCGGATATTTGCGTGCGCTCTGTGCGCCCTATACACGCCTACTGCGCACGTTAGCATCACTCCCGTCGCACAAGACGGCAAGATCGTGAGTCTGCATTTTTCGTGGCTTTTCTCTCAAAATTTTACCGACGTCATAATGCAGACCTACGATATAAATTCCAACGGCAAGCTTGAAAATAGCGAGCTTGCCGAGATAACTAAGGCGATGACCGATTATCTAACCCCTAAAAACTACCTTTGCGAGGCGGAATTCTACGATCAAGCGCCAAAAAACGCAAAGCCCGCACTTAGCAACCTCGTAGGCATGCAGATCAAGGGAAATTTTAAAAACGCAATAAGCCTCGTTAAAAAGGGCAGACTCGTGTTTGAATTTGATCAAAAGGTCGGCTTCGAGCTGCAAAATAACCGCGTTCTTAAAATTTCCATTAACGACGATCAGGGATTTTTCAATTTCAAAATGCTTGACGACAAGCCCATCAATCTGGGCGAGGGCTTTGTAGCGAAGCCTAATTCAAATTTAGCCACCACCTTTATAGAATTTAGCGGCGAAAAGCCAAAAATCGCAGATAAAAAACCGCTGATTTCAAGCGCGCCGAACTCCGATTTAGCGCAGAGCGAACTTACATCTAGCGAGCAGAGTCTTGCAGGCTCAGAGGATAAACTTGCGCAAGGCGGGCAAGCTAAACCCAATGCCAGCTCAGCACGCAGATCAAACCAAAGATCCGTCGGCGACATCGTTTCGGAAGCTGCAGCAGAGGCGCAAAAAAATATAGCCGCTTCGGATACCATCGCGCAGATTAATAAAGCCGCAAAAAAGGACGTGCAGGCAAAAGGTGGCCCCGCAAATTCTGCAGCGCTTGCAGATAAAGGTGCGGGCGAAAATTTTGCTGCGAGGCGAGATAATTCTTTAAATTCCGCGCATTCTACGCAAGATCTCGCGACGCCGCCCGAGGAGAGTTCTTTAAATTTAGCGCAAAATGAAGCGGAGAAAAATGGCGCCGTATCCGACAGCGACGATATTTCAAGCGAGCAGCACAAAGAGGTCTCGCTGGGATTTGTCGCGCAAAAGACGATGGATTTTATGAAAAGTCTCAAAACGGCGTTTCGCGCAAGCAGCGAGCATGCAAGCGCGAGCACCATCCTATGGGTCTTAGCGCTTTCTTTCATATACGGCTTTTTCCACGCGGCAGGCCCAGGGCACGCGAAGCTGCTAACGGCGAGCTATTTCTTAGCCCATGGCGGCAGCTACGTCAAGGCCTTTGGGTTTGCCCTTAAAATCGGGCTTCTGCACGTACTAGGAGCGCTCGTTTTAGTAAGCGCGAGCATGTTCGTGCTGCAAAACGTCGCAGGCATAGTTTCTGCAAACTCCGCCTCGATCACCACGAAAATTTCGGCGCTTCTGATCATCGTCATAACCGCGCTCATCATCTACGACAAAGCTCGCCGTGTAAGATCGGGCGCCCACCACGATGCGGGCTGCTCCTGCGCCGCTTGCACTTCCGCCGCAAACACCGCAGAGACGGACGCTCACTTAAAAAATACGGTATTTGCAAATGCCGGGGATTCCGCTGGCGCAGCGTCAAAGAGCCATAAATTTTCTAAATTTAAAACCCCTAGCGGCGAATCCGCACAGTATTTAGATACTGAAAATTCGGGCGCCGCAACGGCAGAGTTAAATTCGGATTCAAATTTAGCCGCAAATTTACAAGAAAACTCGTCTAGCCAAAACGAGCAAAAAAAGGCTTTAAATTCTGCAAATTTCAAAAACCAAACCTCATCTCGCTCGCTGCAAAATGGCGCGACTGGCGGCGGCGAGAAAGGGCGAGAGTGGCTTATCGCGCTTGCGGCGGCACTCGTGCCCTGCCCCGGCACGATCCTTATTTTTGTGCTTGCCTTCAGCCTCGGAAGCTTCGCGCTTAGCGTCGCAAGTGCGCTTTTCATCGGTTTTGGAATGAGCGTCGTGATATTTTTAGCCGCGCTTTTCGGCGCGAAAGCAAACGAGCTTAGCTCAAAGCGGCTCGTAAGCCTGAAGCTTTACGTCGAATTCTTGGGACTTTTCGTGATGTTCGGGCTCGGGATTTTTATGTATTTCCTCTCAGACAACCTCAGGGTGCTGTGATCGCAAAATTTGAACGCAAATTTACAAAGGCGGCTCGCGTGAAATATAAGTTTACGCGATACGTTAAATTTTAAATCCGGTGCGGACATAATTTCAAAGAGTAAGATTTTAGAATTTACGCCGCACGGACTGCATAAATTAGGCTCCGATCTCGACTATTTAATTATACGGCGGAATTCGCTCTTTATGAATTCCGCTAAATTTCGCTACAATACGGGCGAAATTTTTCTCAAGGATAGATATGTCGCCTGCTCTGCAAGATGCTATTTCACAGACTTTAACCGAACAAAAAGCGTGTGCTAGAGCTTTTAATAAATATTACTACCTCTGCATAGCCGCCTTTCTTGCGATCCTGTTCGTAGCAATGTATCTAGATGGCGTCAAAGCGGATACTCCTTTGATAAAAATTGCCGAAATTTTAGGTACCTTAATTTTTCTTCAGATCTTTTGGATATTTCTTCTTCATTGTGCCGGTCAAGAAACTGAAGCAGAAATTCGCTACTACAAATTTTATAAAGAGATATTCGTCCGCGCCGTAATAAACGATATAGATGCCGGTTTAAAATACGATCCATATACCGGCATGCAAGGAGAGGAATTTCAAAAATTTAAAATTTATAGGAAATCTAGGATCAAAAGCGAGGATCGGATTACGGGCGCGAACTGCGGGATTAAATTTAGCCTCAGCGAGGTACATAGTAATAGTAGGTTTTACATGGGAATGGATAATCCGCTCATAGCGGCGATTATGTTGATTAAAGTATTCTACGATAACTATATGGACTTTGACGGCAATGTACTGATCTGCGAGCTCGCGAAAAAAACTTCGGGCAAAACGATAGTGGTAAGCAGGGAGCTAAACGCCAAGATCTTCGGCGAAAAAGAGATGATGGACGATGTGGATTTTATGCGCGATTTTCGCGTGTTTGCGGATGACAAAGTAGAAGCGCGCTATTTGCTAACGCCCGCGTTTATGGAGCGTCTGCGCGAGATAAATCGCGGGGCGAGCGGCGAGTTTAGCTTGAGCGCGGTATTTATGGATGAGCGCTTATATCTATTTTTAAACGGTGCGCCCGATCTTTTTGAAACTACGCTTTTTGGTAGGCCCGCTAGCATAGAGCTCGCGCGCGAATACCAAACGCAGATCCGCAAAATTTTAAGCCTAATCGA
>NZ_CALKTT010000058.1 GCF_937997535.1 uncultured Campylobacter sp. | reverse complement strand
CGTTTTTTCTTGATATTGTTTTTACTCCGTCGCCGTTTAAATCGATCACAATAGGCGTAGCGTTTTCGTCAAAGCTTACAGAATCTATCCAGTTTTCGACATCCATAATGCCGTAGGTTTCCTGCACGATCTCTACTTCGTCAAACTTAACTCCGCTATCTAGCAAAAGCTTGACCGACTTAGTGGCGTTATTTTCCATAGCGTATGCCATAGGGGATAGCTCGTAATTATCTTTCTTATGAAGATCGGCTCCCATCTCTATCAGCTTTTTTGCGGTTTTTTCATCATCGTAAAAGCTAGCATACATCAAAGGGGTAACGCCGAAATGAAGAGGGGTATCTACGCTTATATTATTATCCTGCATAAATTTTAAAATTTTATCCGTATCTTTTGATTTTAAGCTCCTGCGCAAAAGTTCCATCGTGGGATTATCTCTGACCTCCTCTTCGTCTATATCCCAATATCTATAGCCAACTGCGTTTATCTCCTTTTGCGTTACGTATTTGGCTAGCTCGGAGTTAGGATCTACTTTGGTATTTGCAGTGACGGTATAGTGAGAGGAGGTTGATTTAAATCTGCCGGTCTGAACTTTGAGCGCCAAGGCAAAAAGACCTATAAAAACAACTATATAAAATATACCTTTAAAGATGTTTTTTATGATTTTAAGCAAGGTCTTCAAAAAGGTCTTCAAATTTGATCCTTTAGCCTTAAAACACTAGCCTGCAAAGAGCTTTAGCTTTTAAGCAAAACCTAAAGCGACAACTCGTTTTATTTCCCCGAAAGTGCCGCGATTATATAACGAGGAGGATTAAAGTATCTTTAAAATTTCATAGTTGTAGCAAAAATTTGTGACTAAACCGACTTTTTCGTCACTTGTATTGCTGCGTTTGCTTCTCCGAAGCTAATTTTGACCCGGATATTTTATCGGGTGCCTTCCAAAATTTTATAATCTATCCGGCAGCCTTTCGACAGTCATTCTTTTATACGGCGCCATTATTTAAACCTCATAATTCCCTCAATCCCTTAAATTTCTTTAAAATTCCCTCCGAATTTAAGCCCCGTTTCAAATAGACTTAATAGAATTCTTTCAAATTTCACTCAAAGGTATCTAATGCAAACCGCCCTGGGCTCGCTAGGTCTGATAGCCGCCGTAAATCATATCCCATTTGATGCCAAGGCGCTTATAAATAAATTTGCGCTAAGCAGCGAGGAGCCGCAGATCGAAGAGCTGGTGCGGATGGCTAAGCATTGCGAGTTTAAGGCTAAAATCAAAAAGCTAAATCTTTCAAATTTGATGCGCTATAAGCCGCCGTTTATACTTCAGAAAAAGGATGGAAGCTACTTTAACGTCCTAAAGATCGAACAGCAAAGCAAAGCGGATTTTAAAGCGGCAAACGCTAGCAAGACGGCAGCCGATATAAATAGCGCAAATTCCAAAGATACGGCAGATTCCAAGGAGATATTGAGCTCTAACAGCGACACGACAAATTCTTTAAACTCATCTTCGTCCGCATCGTTCTCTTCCGGCGCGTCATCTTCATCCCACGCGGACTCATCCCATTCCTCCACCAAAGAGACTAAAGCCTTCCACTCATTCAAATCCCCTCAATCCAAATCCTCGCAAGAACAAGAAGTAGCCGTTAAATTTATCGTATTTGACGGTGGAAATTCCGTAAAAGAGTTTAATGCTAGCGAGCTATTTGATCTTTGCAGCGGCGAGTTTATAGTGCTAGCTCATAAAACTCTGAATTCTCAGATTAAATTTGGCTTTGCGTGGTTTTACAAGCGGATGCTAAGCTTTAAAAGAGTGGTATTTGAAGTGCTTTTGGCTTCATTTATAATGCAGCTTTTCGGCCTAGTGACGCCGCTTTTTACGCAGGTAGTACTCGATAAGGTTTTAACTCATCATAGCATTAGCACGCTAAACGTCATTGCATTTGCATTTTTGGCGACCATCATATTTGAGATGCTTTTAAGCCTAAGTAGAAATTATATATTCGCGCACACTACCACTAAAATTGACGCCAGATTAGGTAGCGAGCTTTTTAGCCATTTGGCTCTGCTTCCGATGACCTACTTTGAGAACCGCAAGGTCGGAAACATCGTAGCTAGAGTGCGCGAGCTAGATAGCATAAGAGAGTTTATCGCAAATAAAAGCGTAAGCGTGCTACTTGATATTTTATTTAGCTTCGTATTCGTCTTTATGATGCTGCTTTACAGCGTGAAGCTTACGCTGATTGCAATCGCATTTATAAGCGTAATTGCTGCAATATATTTTTTTATCACGCCGGTACTTAGAAAGAGGCTGGAGGATAAATTTCAAATGGGAGCCGCTTCAAACTCCTATCTCGTAGAGGCGGTAACCGGTATGCAGACGGTGAAATCTCTAGCGATCGAGGGCAGTATGCAAAAGATGTGGGAGGAAAATCTAGGCAGATACGTCCGCTCATCTTTTAATCTTTCAAATTTAAGCAATGTCGCAAGCGGCTTTGCCTCCGCACTACAAAAGCTTATGACGCTTTGCATCTTATATTTCGGCGTGGGGCTCGTAATAGAAGGCAAGCTAAGCGTCGGTCAGCTCATCGCCTTTCAGATGTTTGCGGGGCAATTTAGCGCTCCTGTAATGAGGCTGGTAGGCCTTTGGAACGAGTTTCAACAAGCCCTTCTTAGCGTAGATAGGCTAGGAGATATATTAAATACTCCAACCGAGCAGAGCACCGATAAACCCATTGCGCTAAATAATATAGAAGGAGATATAAAATTTGACGCCGTAAATTTCAGATACAGGCCGGATCTAAATTTAGTGCTAAAAGATATCAGCTTTCACGTAGAGCCGGGCAAAAGCGTAGGCATAGTAGGCAGAAGCGGCAGCGGCAAAAGCACGATTACGAAGCTGATCGAGCGGCTCTATCTGCAAAGCTCGGGCGCCGTTTATATCGACGGCATAGATATCAGACATCTAAATCCCTATCTTTTGAGGCAGAACATCGGCGTGGTCCTTCAGGAAAACTATCTATTTAGTGGCAGTATCAAAGAAAACATCGCCTTTGCCGCAAGCGGAGCGAGTATGGAGGAGATCATCAGAGTTAGCAAGATCGCAGGCGCTCATGATTTTATCGCAGAGCTTGCAGGAGGTTACGATACCTTCGTAGGCGAGCGCGGCTCAAGCCTTAGCGGTGGACAGAAACAGCGCATCGCAATCGCTAGAGCACTAATAAATAATCCTAAAATTTTAATCTTTGATGAGGCGACCTCCGCGCTTGATTACGAAAGCGAAAGTATCATCAATAAAAATTTAAGCGAGATCAAAAAAGGAAAAACCTTTATCATCATCGCGCATAGGCTAAATTCCGTAAAGAATTGCGACGAAATTTTAGTGTTAGATAAGGGCGAGATCGTAGAACGCGGAAAGCACGAGGAGCTAATGGCTCTGGGCGGCTACTACAAGAGCTTATATGATAAGCAACTAGGATAGGCTTGGATGAGATGAGAGCTGCGAATGAATGTAGCGCTAATGAAAGATTCATCTTTAAATTTGAGTATGTTTTTCTTGAACCCATATTTTTAATGCGTTTGTTATACGCACAAAGCTTAAGAGCTTTATTATAAATTTATGGCATAATTCAATTAGATTTCCACAAGGATAAACTATGCTTGCATCGATAAATATTCAAACGTCAAACGCTAAAACGCTTAAAGCCATAGAGGATATAATCGCAAACGATCCTACCGCCGTTATAAGCTATAATGAGCCGAATTATTTAAGCCCGCAGGATGAAGCTAGACTTATGGAAATTTCGGATGCCGACGATAGGGGCGAGCTAAAATATCGCTCGCACGAGGAACTGTTAGAGCATTTAAATAAGCTTTTTAAAAAAATGGCCTAAGATATGAAGCTTGTCTACAGCGAAGAATTCCTTAACGATTTGGATAAAATTATTATGTTTATCGCACAAGATAGTCCCCAAAGGGCAGCTAAATTTGCGGATGATCTGATTGTTAAAATTTCAGACATTCCAAATCGCCCGTATAGTTTTAGAAAGAATCCCAAACTTAATCGTAAAGATACTAGGGATCTGGTTTTTAAAGGCTATATGGTGCCGTTTCGCGTAAGCAAAGACGCCATAAAAATATTAGCTATATTTAAACGTAATAGCCATGCTATGAAATAATTTATTGGATTAAAGTTACAAACGTATCCGGGATAAAGAATGAGTGGATCTAAACAATGCTAAAAATTTTCAAAAGAATAGAGGACGATTCAAACGAGTTTAAGCCTCTTTTAATCGAGATAGAGGATGCTCCGCAAAACCCTTTGGGAAGATCAATTTTATGGATCGCTTGCGGGGCTTTGATATTTGCCGTGCTGTGGATGGTATTTGCTAAAGTGGATATCGTAGTAAGCGCTAACGGCAAGGTCGTGCCCGACGGCGAGATTAAAATTTTAAAATCGCTCGAAAGCGGCGTCGTCTCTAAAATTTTAGTAAAAGAGGGTGATAGAGTAAAAAAGGGCGATCATCTAATCTTAATCGATCCTAGCGTCTCTACGGTAAATTTATCCACCAAGCAAGAGAGCCTAGCTCTACTTGAATACTCGATAAAAAGGCTCGACGCTCTAAGCTCGGGCAGGAGCTTAGATGCTAACATCAGCGCAGATGAACTGAGCTTATATAATACGCAAAAATCAAACTACGAAGAGAGCATAAATGTCTATAATCTAAAAATGCAAGCTTTGCAAATGGGGATAAATTCCACCAATTTAGAAGTCGAGAGGCTAAGCGGAATTTTAAAGATAGATGAAGCACGGTTAAGCAATCTAAACAAAGTAAAAGATATAATAGCGCGCAAGGATCTATATGAGCTCAAATCCAAGGTAATCGAGCTAAACTCCAATCTTAAAATTTCAAAAGAGAAGCTTGCCGAGCAAAGGGCGAATTTAGATGAGCTAGCTAAGGAGCTGGAAGCCTTTAAAAGCCAAAGTATATCCAAGTGGCTCGATGAGATGCTAGCCAAGCAGAAAGAAGCCAGCTCTCTAAAGGCGGAGATCAACGCGATTTTATTTCAAACCAGACAGCAGATCATCTCCTCTCCCGTTGACGGCTTTGTGGGGAAGCTACTTGTAAATACGCAAGGAACCGCCATAACCAATCAAGAAAATTTAATCTCTGTAGTGCCTAGCGATAAGCCTTTAATCATCAAAGCAAACGTTCTTAATAAAGACATAGGCTATCTGGAAAACAATCAAAGCGTAGCTATTAAGGTTCAGACCTTCGACTTTCAAAAATACGGCAAGCTAGAAGGTAAACTCATCCACATAGCAAACGATGCGATAAACGATGAGAAGCTGGGAGAGATCTACGAAGTAAAGATTAGACCGGATTCTACATTTTTGATCGTAGATGGGATCAAAAAGGAGATCGAGCCTGGTATGAGCGTAACTGCCGAAGTAAAAGTAGGCAAACGGCGCGTAATAGAGCTATTTATCTATCCCGTCATCAAATACCTGGACGAAGGACTTAGCGTAAGGTAGGGAAGGGGCAGGATGGCAAGTGAATATTTACCCTAATGGGTAAGTCTTTACTTGAATGCACTGCTTGTTTGAGTGACTGTCTATCCTGCCTGTACTAGCGCGACCTCACTTTAAATTTAGCGCAAGCAAGGACGTTCTCTTGATAAATTTTTAATGTAGTGCCGAAGCAGAGTGGATAGCTGCTGCCTCTATCTTGAGCTACTGTTTGTTCTAGCAAGTAAGCCTCTAGCCGAAAATGTGACTCAAACAACCGCTCTAGTCCGGGCGGTTAACTATCTTGCCTGGTTGGGCACGCCTCTTAAATAGCTTGCTTTCCATTCGAGCGTCCTGTTTATTCAAGCGGATAGCGGCAATCCAAGTTAATAAAAGAGACGTCTCTGCGAGGGGCGGAATTGTTACCGCCGGTAGCCTTTGCGAGCAACCGGCGGCGTTTTACGAGTAGTCGTTAGCAGAGCAATCTGCAGTATTGAGGGAGCGCACCGCTAGAGGGGACTATCAATTCCCCCAGCCGCTCGCAAACATCTGCATGATATCCGGATTATTTTTCATATCATCCATCGAGATATTGCTCATACCGTTATTTGAGGCGTAAGCGTTTAGATCCTCGATGATCTTATTGATTTTGCTAGCAGTGATATACTCTCCGCTAGCAAGCGCGATCTGCTCTATAGCACCGCCGCTGAATTGATTATTTATACGAACGGTATCGTTCACGCCGTATTTTAATACAAGATCGTTGGCGACCCTTTGGAAGGTAATATTTTCTTTACCGATCCCCTCTTTAAATTTAATAGTATCATTATCGCGGTAATCATAGATCGTATCCGCTCCATCGCCTCTACCGAATATATAAGTGTCGTTACCGTCATTACCCTCTAGATAATCATTGCCTGCTCCGCCTTCAATGATATCGTTGCCGTTACCGCCGTAAAGCTTGTCGTCGCCGTCACCGCCGTAGAGGATATCGTTACCTTCACCGCCGCCGAGAATGTCATTACCGGCTCCTCCGTAGAGAGTGTCGTTGCCGTTCTGTCCATGGAGGGTGTCGTTACCGGCTTGTCCGTAAAGGGTATCATTGCCGTCTTGTCCGTAAATGATATCGTTGCCGACTCCGCCGTAAATTTCATCATTAGCGTTTGCTCCATAGATAGTATCGTCGGCATTGGTTCCTTTAAAGGCAGTTTGGGTTTCGAATTCATGAAGAGATAGTTTCGTTCCGTCTGCAAATTCGAAATTCTCTATTGCACCGCCACTATAATATCTTTGATCCCAATAAACATTCTTTATCGTCAGCTTATCTTCGGTTCCTTTAATGGAAATTTCCAAGCTATTTTTATCGTCATCGGCCCTTTTTACGATTAGATCATTTAAAGAAACCCCCTCTTTAAATTTAATAGTATCATTATCGCGGTAATCATAGATCGTATCCGCTCCATCGCCTCTACCGAATATATAAGTGTCGTTACCGTCATTACCCTCTAGATAATCATTGCCTGCTCCGCCTTCAATGATATCGTTGCCGTTACCGCCGTAAAGCTTGTCGTCGCCGTCACCGCCGTAGAGGATATCGTTACCTTCACCGCCGCCGAGAATGTCATTACCGGCTCCTCCGTAGAGAGTGTCGTTGCCGTTCTGTCCATGGAGGGTGTCGTTACCGGCTTGTCCGTAAATTTCATCGTCTATATTGGTTCCGTTTATAACATCATCGCCATCGGTACCTCTTAGACTCAAAGCCCGTATCTCGCCTATGCCAATCGTTTCGCCGTTTGCGAATAGGAAATTTTCTATAAAATAGCTCGCATTATTCGCGTTGTATCGCAGCAAAATAGAATCCGTCTCGCTATTTTTAAATGAAATTCTTATATCATCGCCGGCACGGGTCACTACAATATCATCTTTGCTTATACCGACTCCGAATTTAATCGTATCAGATCCGCCACCATCCAGTATAGTATCGGCTCCATCGCCCGGATTGTAGATATACGTATCGTCGCCCGCGCCGCCTTCTAGATAATCATCGCCTTTGCCGCCCACCAAAACATCATCGCCGATACCCGCATAAACTTTATCGTTTCCGCCTCCGGCGTCTATATAGTCACTTTGCGAGGTTCCATTTATCGAATTTTCTGTATCGTCCCCCTTTAAGATTTTATCTGCTAAAACCTTATATATCGCAGGATTTTCTGCACCCAGAGCGGTTAAGTTTTTGCTTAACGCTAGGGTCAAATTTGGCTTATAAGCCGCAGCGGACTTGACTAGATTTTTTAAATTTACCATCTCTTCATATTTTTTATCGGCATAGAGTTCCTTCATCTTGTTTTTAAAGGCGCTAAAATCATAATCCAGCTTTTGCGTTTCGTTATTAAGCACCATATATTCGGTATCCAGTACGTTTTTATAGGTTATTTGAAGCTCAATCTGAGCGTATACGTAATCCTCAAACCTCTGATATAGCTCATGCAGGTAGCTTGATACTGTAGAATTTGGATGTCTTCCTTGACTTACGTGGACGAATTCCTCTCCGGTTAATGCTTCGTAGACATTTAGCTCCCTTGCATCGCTCATCGCGCCTCTGCCGCTAGTAGGATTGTTTTCAACTCCGGCCCATTTATAAATCAGAGATTTTATCGCGGCTTTTCTATCTTTAGGCGACAAACTTATATAATTTTGCAGTGCGGTTTTAAGAGCTGCGTTTAGGCTCATCGCAGAGTGCAGATCATACATATTACCCATTGCCGACACGTTAGGTAGGTTTAAAATTTCAGGAGTGATCTGCACATTAGGCGCCCTTGAGTCGCTTGGATCGACTTTGAAATTTACGTCAGCTATCTCCGCGGTTTTACCATCTTTAAAGGTAACTTTTGAAACCTCTTTTATTACGTTTTCCGCATTTTGTAAATTTTTATTTTCGTAGTTCAGATCGATAGATTTGATCTGTGAATCTTTTATATTGCTAAGTTCGTCTTTGCTTGAGATCGCATCGGAGTTTTTATCCTGCCATAAAAGAAGCTTACTCCAAATTTCATCCTTTTCATCGATCGTTCCATCTTTATTGGAATCATATTTTTTAAGCTCCTCAAAGCCGTTCATAGAAGATCCGTCTCCGAAAAGCTCGCTCGCGTTGTCTATTACTCCGTTGCCGTTTTTATCAAGTGCCAAAAACGCTTCGTTCTTACCTATCCAGCCGGTAGCTTCGGCAAAGCCGTTTAGATCGTGATCGAAATTTATGGCTCCGTTCATCTTTATGAGTTCTATGCCGTCTCCGCCAAGATCTACTACGAGCGGATCGTAATATTTAGGATCGTTAGGCTTTTTAGCTTTATCGTCGTCTTTGATTACGAATTTACCGGACTTTTCATTTACGTATACGGTTGCATTAGAGGATACATTGTATAAGCCTCCATAAAATTTAGAGTCCTCCTCCTCTATCTTATCATCCTTCCAAGTAGCGGCTACGAATTTTTGCCCAGATTCGGTTATTTTTATCTTTTTTCCGTTTGCATAAGCAGTTATGTATTCGCCTGTTTTCAATTCTCTGCTTAGAAATATGGTTCCCTCTATCTTTTCGGCGGCTTCCGCTACGGTGCTTCCTTTCGTGCTTATATAGATAGGAGTATCGTCATCGGTAATAGTTACGGAGCCTTGTTTTTTAACGGAAGCTGATATATTTGAGCTGGAGTCTATCTTCCAAGGCGATATTGTAGTTTTACGTTCTTTTTGGGAGTTTACAGTATAGTCCCCGTCGTATTTATACTCATAAGTTTTATTTTGATCTCCTGCTTTAAATTCTAGAGTATTGCCGTTTGGCATATATAGCTTAATAGTTTCGTTTTCTTTCAGTTCTCTTGATAGCGAAACATTCACTTTGGCTATTTGATTTTTTGTATCGCCTTCTTCTACGGTAACATCGTCTATGCTTATATCGATTTTATCTGTAAGTTTTATTTCTAGATCACCTCCATTGTTACGATATTTATCGTAGTCTTTTATAGTAATCTTCTCTCCGGTATTATCGTCCGTGACGCTTAAAGTATTTCCATTAAGGTTATAGGTAAAATTATCTCCTTTGTAAATTTTACTTCCGGCTTCCGTTTCGACTCCTCCGCTTAAATGATGGGTTCTATGAAAATAAATTTTTCCCTTTCCATCATCATCTTTTATTATATCATTTGTATTTACGCTATAGGTATCGTAGCCCTCTCCACCATATAGTTCATCAGCATCATCATCGTCTCCCGCATTTATAGTATCGTTTCCGCTACCGCTTCTTACGATATCTTTGCCTTTACCGGCATAGATAGTATTGTGTGAGTTTCCGCTTACCGTTATTTGATCTCTGTCTTTACCAGTATTTATGTAATTTAAATTGTCATTTTGGGATGTTAAATTTACTGTATTTTCTCCGTCGCCTAAATTTAATACATTCACACCGCCATTTACCGTGATAGTATCTTTGCCGGCTCCTGTAGATATATTATTTATGCTGGCAGAGGTGATATTTATGATATTATCTCCGTCCCCTAAATTTAGAGTATTTTGCTTACTTTGTTCTATGGTTACGACATCTTTACCTCTTCCGCCATAAATTTTATTGACCGAATTTTCCCTATTAATGGTTACGGTATTACTGGCGCCTTTTGCATAATCTTGATCCATGCCATTTATACTATCGCTATGGGTGTAGATATTATTTATCACTCCTTTTGCGCTTATGGTATCATTACCGGATCCGCCAAATATATTATTTATTCCGTTGCCGCCAAATATATGATCATCCCCCTCTTTGCCGACCAAAGTATTTGTATCGGTAGCTTTATCTTTAAATTCCTCAGAGTCCGCATACAAATAATCCGTTCCTCTTGAGCCTATTAAAGTATCACTACCGGAGTTTCCATACAAATAATTCGTAGTATTAGTATCGTCAAAATTGGCGGCAAGCTCATCTTGATCTTCTACAAAAATATAGTCTTTATTGGTATCGGCATAGATAGTATCATCTCCGCTGCTACCATACAGCCTATCGTTTCCTGCTCCTCCATAAAGAGTATTTGGTGATATGTCGCTACCATTGTCTTTACTCTTGTCCTTGCTTCTATTTCCGGCAAAGATTATATCGTCCCCCTTATCGCCGTATAGGGTATCGCTGCCGTCCCCGCCTATTAAAATATCGTCTTTATCGGTACCTGTTGCAGTATCAGCTCCACCGCCTAGAAGATATATAATTCCATTAGATAGTCTATCTTTGTGCGGATTAAGATTATTATTGAGCTTTTCTAAAAGCGGTAACTTTTGCGCCCTAGCTATTAATTCCTCTTGAGTAATGGCTAAGGATTGAGTTATATTTAAAATTTCAATTATTTCAAAAAATTTGCTTACACATAGTTTTAAAGCATCGTCTATTTTAACATTATGTTTCAAATCAACCGCAAGCTTGGTAACCGTATCTCTAATATTCCAGTTATCTAACTTATCACCATAAATGACATATTTGCCTTCTGCACTATAATTTATAACATTGGATTCATATATTTTTTCAAAATATTCAAAATATGCCTTTGCAAATTTATCCCACATATTTATCATTTTCGAACGGCTTAAATCTAAGCTCTTGCTTTCTATATTTTTTAATCTACCAAATTCCTTTGCAGTTATAGTAGCGCCGGTATTTCCTTCACCATAAAAATCATTTATAAAGTGAAGTTTAACTGTTTTACCAATATCGTTAGGGTCTGATATTTTTCTTAAAGTAGGGTTTATCATACTGGCTATAAGGCTATCACTTTTGAAATCGAAGTTATCATCCGCTAGCGTAAGTTTAAGATTTTCGATACGATTGGGAGTAATGGTTCCGTCGTCATTTATATCGAAAATATACTTT
Organism: uncultured Campylobacter sp.; assembly: GCF_937997535.1. GTDB lineage: Bacteria > Campylobacterota > Campylobacteria > Campylobacterales > Campylobacteraceae > Campylobacter_B. The sequence continues at coordinate 3,667 of NZ_CALKTT010000058.1, read as the reverse complement.
ATACCATCTTCTTTTATTCTTGTATCAAATGAGAATTTAGATGAGCCAAACACAAAAGCAGCTTGAGCAAAATCTTCTACTTTATCTGGGTCTTGTTTATACATAGAAAAATCAAGGTTTGGCTTTTGAGCGCTTTCTTTAATTTGATCTTTTTTGAGATCTTTTTTTCCGCTGTAGCTATAGAATAATTCAACAAAATCTTTATGATCAAGGTTCAATTTGCCATTTTCAACTTTACTAGGGTTTTTAGCTATAAAATCTTTAAAATCTATTTTGTTGCCGAATTTATTTTTACATTCAAAAAATAAATTAAACATAGGTATAGTTGCGATGTTGATATGTTTCATAAACATATCGGCATTATAAATTTTAAAATATGTATTCATAAATTCGCTAACTTTAACATTGAGCTGAATAGATGTATTGTCGTATTTTCTGTTTGCATATTTTTCATCTACTATCTCGTCGTTCTTGGGTTTTTTATCGGCACTTTTGCCCCAGATATAATAACTCAAAACATCTAAAGCATAGTCGCCTTTTAGCGGTAAATCATATTCAACGATATTTTCATTCTCTTTCATGATATCCTCCTTCAGTATCTTAAGAATTCGTGTTCATGGATTTTGGCGGTTTTTCCGCAACTACTTTAAAACTATGCGATTGAATTTTTATCGCCCTTAATCTATCTTGCAATTTACATAATAATTATTTACTATTTGTCCAAATGTCTTTATATAGCCCTCGTAATTGTTATTATCTAAAATGTATCTTATATAGTTGTATACTTCTTCCTTAAAATTATTAACCCCATAACTGCCGTAGTGTAGAACCTTATTATGGTATTCTTCATAGTTATCGTAAGAGCCGTAAAATGAAATTTTTCTATATTCTATACAACTTCTCTTATTGATAAAACTATCCTTTGCGTAGATATCCACAAGGTCCTCGTCAGCGCTTAGAACCGCGAAAGCTTGTCTAATGGGTATATCCACATATTGTTCTGTTGGTTTACCATTCTCCCATTCACCCCCTTTAACGATGTCGTTCGTAGCCTCTTTTATGGTGTAATATTTCTTTAAAGCTTCGAAAGGCTCTAGCCTCTCAACCGAAACGTTTTCTATCAGTCCACCGCCCTCAAAATACTGATGTTTCGATATAATCGCGGTTTTATTTACGTCATTTTCGACCACTAATTTTAAGGTTCGCATTATCTCATCCGTAGTTGGGTTTTCTTCTATGATATAAAATTTAGGAGGCAATCCGCCTCTATCATCGCGCCGAACTCTATCAAGAAAGGTAGTGTCTAAGTATTTTTTTAAAATTGCATCGTCGCTAAAAGGAAATTTCATAACGAAAACGATTGAAAGCAGAGCCAGCAGCGATAAAATGTATTTATGCTTTTTCAAATTTATCCCCTTAAAATTTTGCTCGCGACTATACCCAATGAGCGCTTAATAAAATATAAATGTTTACAAGATGCGAAATTGCCGTAGTTTCGGTATGGATTTTTACTAGGAAGTCTGCTCTAAATTTTAAAATTTCACTTCACAGCGCAGCAAAATACAAAGCCTAAAGCCGAATGCAAGACGCGATGTAAAATAGGTAGCTATTCAAAGGCTAACAAACACCAAAACAGTTACCCAGCAAATATGAAATAAACAAATAATATAGGAATGTCAAAGAGCGATGAAAAGACCAAATAGTGAATAAAAGGATAAAGTAGACATTCTAAAAGCTTTTTACACTCATAGCACTAAAAGCAAGCATTGAAGCTTAAGAGTTGCAGCGATTAGAACGTTAGGGTGTTAAGGCACTTAAATGTTATTTCAAAGTAGAGCTTAAGTGTGGCACTTGAAGCAGCCGTAGCTTTTTAAGTAGCAACTCAATACATCAAGCACCTAAAATATTAATAAAGGTTAATGATGATAGAAGTATTAATGAAGGTAAGTAAATCGGGTATATACTGAAAATAGTAGACATAAGTATAACAAGCAAATTAAGTATAGTAAGCATAATAGCAACTAAACCAAGCATGGCAAGCATCGCAAGAATAATCAAGGAGCAAAGAATATCCGCATAATCCGCTTGATTGCAAATATATCGGAGGGCAGTAAAAACATTAAAAGAATAAGTGAACCAAGCAAATAAAGCATAGTAAGAATATAAAGAAACACGAGATGTATGCTGCTCAAAGTGGATAAAGCGTTGAGTTAAACACTCAATGCTCAATATAGGGAAGTATTAGACAGAAGTATTCGACAATTATAAGAAACTAAGAAGCCGGGGTTAAACAACATGGCAAAAACATTATAAATATCAAGCAGAATTTAAATAAAGCGGCATAAATTTAAGCAAGAAACATATAGGCAAATCCCACAAAGATCCATTTAAAATAACCGAGGATATACGCAAAAATCATCGCATTACGAATACCAGTGTAATACCCCGATGACAATATAAGCAAAATACTACCGCTGGCAGTTGCTACATTATACATATCGAAGCAGCTATAGCCAACTGGACTAAGATCAAAAGACGCAGTACTAAGTATCAAAAGATTCCAAACTGGACTAAGATTAAAAACATTATAAGGTGGCATAAATTCTAATAAACGGCAAATAAATAACGATGATTCTTTAACGACGGCAATACTCAAATATACAAACTAGCCCCAAACGATTAAGCACTACCCAACAACATTACCCAATAGCGCAACCCGTTAAAAAGCCATACCCGAATTTAAAATCGCTTCAAAAAGCAGAGGAGGTTTTTAAGGATAAGGATGTAAAGCACTCCACGTCATAGCATTAAAAGAAGCCATAAAGCATTGCAATCATAAAGAACAACATCTTTTGGGCTTATAGCTTTTGTAGTTATGATGACTAAAAAAATACGTATATGTATTTTAAATTTACGTGTAGCTGTAATATACAAAAAATATAGTCGAAAAAAGAGAACCCTTATAAAGCACTAAAACGTCTCAAATACGTCAAACAAGGTAAAACACGACGGAAAGACACACTATAAATATCCGTCAAGAGCCTATCGCCTCTTGACGGATAGCCCCATTCTATCGGTGTTTATAGCTTGTGCGTGGCACGCTTCATGGCGTAAAATGAAACGCATGGAACGGTAAATGAAACGACTTTTTCGGAGTTTGCTACATTCGATCCGCTGCCCCATTACGCTCTTGCAGCCTCTCTTTCGCGATCTCGCCTAAATACTCTTTCTTTAAGCGTTTTAGAATTTAATATGCGCCGATCGTTTTATAGACTAAGATATATACTCTGAAGCGCTCACTTAAATCTTGCGATTTTTAAGGCAGAACTTAAAATTTCATCCGCCGTTTTATAAAATTTTAATCCCCTTTCGTATAAAATGCATTAAAATTTCATTTATAAAGAGCTCCATTTGGATAAATTTAAAATAGCTTTCGCCGTTTTTGCTTTGATCTTGGGTGCGGATGCACTAAACGCAGCGGATAAATTTAATTCCGCTTCACAGCAATCTCTCTCCGATAGAGCGAACATACAAAGATCCGCCTCCTATAAAACGTCCGCACAAAAATCTACTCAAAACCAAGCAGCCGCGCCAAACACTCAGAGTGCTTTGGAAAAATATCTCTCCACTCCCGAGACTGGCCCCAAACAAGATAGCTCGCAAAGCG
>NZ_CALKTT010000057.1 GCF_937997535.1 uncultured Campylobacter sp. | reverse complement strand
GCCGACGATGAGGCCTTTTTTGCCTTTTAAAATCATTATTTCTCCTTTCTATTTTGCTTGGCTTTTGAGCGCTTTTTGGCGATTTTGTTAAAATTTTGCTCGGCAGACTATATGTCTAGCCTACGCAAAATTTTAACTGCAAAGCCCCAAAAATCATCTCAAAATCCTTCGCAATTTGACTTAAAAATTTTGCAATTCAAATTTAACAAAACGTCAAATTCTAAACATAAATCGACAAGCGGAAATATCGCTAGGCGGATTTAAATGTTTTGAAGTAAATTTCGTCCCAAGACTAGGCATGTAGCCTGTCGCAGGGCGAAATTTACGAAATCATTTAAAGACGTCAGCGGGATGACGCGCTAATAAGCTCCAAGAAACCAGAAGCGTCCCAGCTCGCCGTACCCACTAACACCCCATCGCAACCTTTTATCGCGCAAATTTTTGCGATATTTTCAGCATTCACGCTGCCGCCGTAAAGTAGCGGCGCGAGGCTTTTAGCACGCAAGAAATTTAGCATTCTTTCGATCTGCTCGCACTGCGCGCTTCTGCCCGTGCCGATCGCCCAGACGGGCTCGTAGGCTAGTACTAAGCTCGGATATTTCAGATCGATATCCTCAAGCTGTGTCGCTACAAACTCCTCGCTGCGGTTTTGCGCAAATGCCGCCTCGTCCTCGCCGACGCAAAAGACGATGCGCCAGCCCTGCGCTGCGGCAAAACTGAATTTCTCTCTTATCAGCTCCGCGCTCTCGCCCAAAATAGCGCGGCGCTCGCTGTGACCGATAAGAACGGTTTTGACGTCAAATTCCGCCAGCATATCGCCGCCGATCTCACCCGTAAAGCTGCCATGCGCGGCAGGATAGAAATTTTGCGCGCCTTGAGTAAAATTTTTTACCTTCGCGCAAAATGCGCTAGCGGGAGGAAAAACCAAAATTTCATCCTCGCACGAAATTCCGCCCGCTAAGCCTTCATCTAAAGCTTTAGCGTATCGCTCAAAGCTAGCGCGGGTATGGTTACATTTAAGATTCGCCGCCAGTATCATCGCAGCTCCGTTTTAGCAGTAAGCACTCGTACGCCCGGCAGTTCCTTGCCCTCGATGAGTTCTAAGCTCGCACCGCCTCCGGTAGAAATAAAAGTCATATCGTCGGCGTTGCCCGCGCGTTCGACGACATCTGCGGTATCGCCGCCGCCCACTACGGTCGTGGCGTCACTATCTGCGATCGCGTGCGATATATGCAGGCTGCCGCGAGCGAATTTATCAATCTCAAAAACCCCCATCGGTCCGTTCCACCAGATCGTTTGTGCATCGTCTAGGGCTTCTTTAAAAAGCGCTACGGTCGCAGGCCCGATATCTAGCCCCATCCAATCGCTTGGAATTTCTTGGACGGTAACCTTTTTTGTAACGGCATCTTGCGAGCATTGCGGAGCTGCGACGGCATCGACGGGGATATAAATTTTAACCCCAAGCTCGCGAGCATTGCGGAGAATATTTTTTGCTTCCTTGATTAGATCCTCTTCGAGCAAAGATTTGCCGATGTCATATCCGACGGCTTTTAAAAACGTAAATGCCATGCCGCCTCCGATGATGAGCTTATCGACTTTAGGAAGTAAATTTTTAAGCGCCTGAAGCTTGCCGCTTACTTTGCTGCCGCCCGTTACGGCTACAAAAGGACGTGCAGGATCTTTAATAAGGTCTTTGGCAAATTTTATCTCTTTTAGCAGCAAAAATCCCGCCGCCTTGTGCGCCTCATCGTAGAATTTCGTAATCGCCTCTACCGAAGCATGCGCGCGGTGGCATACGCCAAAAGCGTCGTTGATATAAAATTCCGCGTAGCTTGCAAGCCTCTTAGCTAGTGCTTCGTCGTTTTTGCTCTCGCCCTTTTCAAAGCGCAGATTATCTAGCAAAAGCACTTCGCCCTTTTTAAGCGAATTTACCGCAGCTCCTGCCTCCTCGCCCGCGACATCGGAGACAAATTTTATCTCGCGTTCCAAAAGCCTAGATAACCTCTTTACCACAGGCTTTAGGCTAAGTCTTTCTTCGTATCCGTTTTTTGGGCGCCCTAAATGACTGGCTAAAATTACCGCGCAGCCCTCGTCTAAGCAATATTTAATAGTAGGGATAGACGAACGGATGCGGCGATCGTCCGTAATATTGCAAAACTCATCCATCGGCACGTTAAAATCGCACCTGATAAAAACGCGCGCGCCGTCTTTAAATTTCAAATCTTTAATCGAAAGAATTTCGCCCATCTTATTTCCTTCTTTTTGCCGCATATAGGGCTAAATCGATAAGGCGCTCGCTATATCCCCACTCGTTGTCATACCAGCTCATCACTTTTATCAGATTGCCGTCAATTACCTGCGTGCAGTCGCTAGCTACGATGCTGGAGTATTCTGAAGTACAAAAATCGCTGCTGACGCGGCTATCGTCATCTACGAGCAAAATTCCTTTCATCTCTTTAGCGGCATAGCGGCGGAAAATTTCATTTAGCTCCTCGGCACCCGTCTGCTTGCGCGTTAGCACCGTTAGATCAACCATTGATACGTTAGCCACCGGCACGCGCACAGATTGTCCGTGCATCTTACCGCTTAGCTGAGGAAGTACCTTACTAATCGCTTTTGCCGCGCCCGTCGTAGTCGGAGCGATATTAAGAGCTGCAGCGCGTGAACGGCGAAAGTCCTTAGCTTTTACATCAACTAGGCTCTGTCCATGTGTATAGGCATGGATCGTCGTCATAAGACCCTTTTCGATACCAAGCTCGTCGTCTAGAATTTTTGCAATCGGAGCCAGACCATTAGTGGTGCAGCTAGCATTTGAAATGACGCGCTGTCCTGCATAAGCGCCCTCATTAACGCCGATTACGAAAGTAGGCGTATCATCCTTGGCAGGCGCGCTCATTACGACTACGCCGATACCGTTATCTATGAACGGCTTGCATTTTTCGCTCGTTAAAAACGCACCAGTACATTCAAGCACAGCTTCTGCACCATCGCCCGCAAAATCAAGCTCCGCAGGCTCTCTGGTGGAATAGACGCGGATCTTTTTGCCGTCTACGGCTATGCATTCATCGCTTAGAATTTCTATTTTTTTACGAAACTCGCCGTGAACGGTGTCGTATTGAAGCAGGTATCTCGTAAGCTCGCGTTTAGCGGTATCGTTGATCGACACAAGCTCCACATCGTCCCTGCTTAGCGCAATTCTAGCCGCGCACCTACCGATCCTTCCAAAGCCGTTAATTGCGATTTTTACTGCCATAAGGTTCTCCTTATTTGGGATGTTTTCAGCTGGAATTTTACTAAATTTGGGTTAATCTTTGATTAAATAAAAAGTCGCGAAATCTAGGATTTACTTTTTGGCTATATAATTCGCGAACTTTTTTTAAAGGAGAAAAAATGAGACGAATTGTATTCTCGTCATTAGCGGCAATCGCGATTTTAAGCGGATGCAACCAACCTAAGGCCGATACGGCTCCGCAGCAAAAGCAAGAGTCTGTAGCGCACACGATCGTATTTCTACTAGGAGAGACCGGAGATAAGCGCATCAGCCTTAGCTCGAACGATATGTTCGCAACGGGCGTGTTAACCGATGAAAAGGGTAAAAAGCATAATCTCAAACGCGCGGCTTCCGCAAGCGGCATAATGCTTACGAACAACGAAGGTATCGAGCTTCTTTTCAAACGCGGAGAGGGAGTGTATACGCCGGGCAAAGGCAAGAAGGATATTCCGGTAACCTACACCGAGCACGAGCACAAAAGCGGCGAAATGATGTAGCCGCGGCGGGGTTAAATTTAAACGCCCTAAAAAACGAATTAAATTTAACCCTCGTTTCTGCTTCTTTATCCATAGCAAAATTTAACCCTCGTTTCGACCTCTTTGATCTGCGATAAAGCTCAACCTTTTTTCGCTTCTTTCATCTACGCAAATCAAGCTTTTTTGCAAATTTTAGCTCGCGTGCGTTAAAAAACAAGCTCCGCAAGCCCAGCATCCCAAATTTTACAAAATACCCATTTGCTTTGCGCTTTGGCGACGATTTTGGATTTCAACCGAATTTTACTAGGATTTTGCTAAACTGCGACGAAATTTTAGCAGGCCGGTGCAAATACGGCGCAAAATAGATAATTTAGCGAGATTGTCGCATGGATAGCATTAAATTTTACCTAAACGATTACGAAATTGAGGGCGAAAGCTTTATTGAAGTCGTCGTTGCGATAAACGGCGAGCCCCTGCTTGAGCTGATTAGGCAGCGCGAGCAAAGCTTTGCGGCAAAAAATGGGCAAGCTAGCATCGCAGGAGGCTACGCCTACTTAAGCTTGATCGATTTTGAGGAGCTATTTTTGCGCGCCGCGCTTGAAGCCGATTTGGCGCAAGATGAGCGAGATGTCGTGCTGCTGAGCTGTCCGTGCGGGATCTGGAGCTGCTGGTATCTCGCGCTTAGGGTTAAATTTGAAACGGAGACGGTTAAGCTTTACGAGTTTAAAAACCTGCGCCGCAAAGATTGGCAGTATGGGCTTGAGTTTAAATTTGACCGCGTGAGCTTTGTGAGCGAAATTTCCAAAATCGCCTCTTTTAATAAGCTCTAAAATTCAATAAATTTTAACGGCGCTCTCGAAACTGCGCCGAAACAAACCTACCTTTTCCTCGGCAAAATTTAGCTTTAAAGCGGAATGGCTGCCGCGAAAGCTCATAGTATTAAAATTTTCGCCTCGCCGCTTCGCAAAACCTCCAGCAAAATATCATAAAATTTACCCAGCCTTAGCTTTAAAATTCCGCCCCTTTTGATGACGACGAAAACCTGTCCGCCTTGCTCGCCAAGCGCGTCGTAGAGCGCATCTAAATTTGCGACGTATTCGGGCTCGAAATCCAGCGCTGCGGCAAACAGCGCGAAAATTTGATCTTTGCGCCTAATCTTTGCGCCGTCGACGATGATCTTTGCGGCGCTGCGCGTTTTAAAATTTAAACTCATTGCACGCGCTCGAAGCTTTCGTAATGATCGGCGGTGTAGAAGATCAGCCCGTCATTTGAAAATATCAGCCGCTTCGCGCCGCGCGCGCCGCCGCGATACTCGATGTCGCATTCGCGCCAAATCCGCCCCTTTTTATCAGGCAATCTGCGCTCGAAATTGCCGAAGCGATCGCCGCCGATGCTCTTGCCGCGCGCGTATCGCCACAGATCGCCGCCCTGCCAGCCAAGCTCGCCCGCCTGCTTTTTCGTGATAAAATTTTGCGGCAAAGCGCCCGTACGGCGGATATGAGCGCTCACGCACTCCCTGCTTATGCAGGACTCGTCTGAGGGCTGATTTTTAGAGTTTGCGGCGGGATTTTGCGAGCTTGAAGCTTCATAATCTGCGCTGTGCCGCCTGTGGACATCCGCCTCGTCTTTAGAATCTGTCGCGACGGGCTCGTTTGCTCGCGGATGAGATTTTAAATCTCTTATATCTCCCCCGAGCCCTGCTCCGCCGTCTGCGTTTCTTGCGCCGCTCTTATCTTTTGCGCCGACGTCGCTTTCTGGATTTTCGAAGCTTAAAATTTCGCGATCGGTGCCGCGTTTTATATTTTGCGCGCTGTTTTTACGAGAGGCGGCATCTAGGATTTTGGAGGTAAAAACCCGCTCATCTTTAGCCGCGGAGCCGCGCGAATTGGAGATAAAATTTAGCGCCAAAAGAAGCGCTGCGAAAATTGCGAGCGGGATCAGCTTTTTTGCCACCGCTAGCCTCTTTTACGCGTGGCGAAGCGAAAATACGCGACGATTATCGCGACGATCGCGGCCAAAATTAGCGGCGCGATCCACGGGGCTTCTTTTATCCGCTCGTAAAGCCCGCGCACGAAATCGCCCGCGTAGTAGCTCAGTAGCCCCACCACGAGCGCCCAAATGAGCGAGCTTACGGCATTGATGACGCTAAATTTTAAAAACGAATATTTTGTGATGCCGATTGCGATCGGTACGAGGGTTTTGAGGCCGTAGATAAATTTTTTAATCAAAATGATGCGGTCGCCGTATTTTCGAAACAAAATCTGTGCCAGAGCGAGGTTGCGGCGCTGTTTGCGCAGATATGGCATGATCTCTTTTTTATTGTAGCGGCTTACTAAAAATAGCCCCGAATCGCCTATGAAGTTCGATATGCAGGCGATTACGATGCATAAGACGATATTGAGCTCGCCGGCCGAGCTTAGCACGCCCGCTGCCGCAAGCGCCAAAAATCCGCCGCCCAGCGAATATAAAAACAGTATCAGATACCCCCACGTATGGAGGTTTGCAAACATCGATTCCATCGAATCCTTTCATTAGATCGTATAAAATTCTATAAATTTTGACTAAAGCAGCTTTAAATTCGGTGCGAAAATTTCACTATAACGTCCCACGACGCTACTTGATTTCGCTGTGACATTAAATTTAAAATTCCGCGCAGCTGTCGCAAAATACAAAATTTCGCCGCAAAATATTAAACGAAATTCTAAAATAAAATTTCTAGACATCAAGCAAAATCACCGCAAAATTTAACGGTAAAATTTTGCGACTATAAATTTAATGACAAAATTTCGACTTCTTTAGAATTCAAAGTAACTTGCGAATTACACAGGATTTACGCGATACCTTCGAATACCTCCCACCCCGCGAATTGCAGTAAAATTACGCACCCAAGTCTATTATTCTGCAGAAATCACGCGAGCAAAATTCCAAGCTGCTAATAAAACGCCCATAAAGCAAAATTTTTCGCTAAGCTATGCGCCTTAGCATCTTTAGCTAAATTTTACTCATCTGCGCCAATTACTCGCATCAAAAGCGCATAGCCCTCGGTATTTGGATCAAAAGCGCGATCATTTTTGGTCTCCAGCACCGAACCACCCAGGCTCACGCCCGCAAACAGCCCGCCTTTGTTCGTAAAGACATACATATCCTGATTTAGCACGTCCAGTGCGCCCGAATCCGCGCTGTAATTGCCCGCGACCGCCGTCGCATCGCCCGAGAGCGTGATTTGGGATTTTCGCATCTTTTCGATCACGTCGTCGTTCATCACGAAAATGACTAAATAATTATCCTCGTAACCGATCTGAAGTCCGATGCTGGCGCTGCTGATCTCTGCGCCGCTTACGCTGCGCGCGCCGTCATTATTGTAGATGATGATCCCCTCGCCGTACATTCCGCCTATGATGAAACCCAGCTTTTTGACGCTCGGAAAGATCACTATCGCGCGGGCTTGCTGCGCTAGATATTTGTACTGCGAGTTTGTGCGCATTACCGACGAATAGGCGCTTGCGCTGTTGATGATGAGCTCATCATCGGCAAATGCCGCGTTAAAAAGCAAAAATAAAGCGATTATAAATTTTTTCATTTCATACTCCTTATTTGGCTATCTCGACCGCGCGAAGCTCGCGTATGACATTGACCTTGATCTCGCCTGGGAATTGGACCTTATCTTGGATATCAGAGGCGATCTCTTTAGCGACCAAAACCGCTTCGTCGTCGTTCATAAGCTTGGCGTTTGCGATAACGCGGATTTCGCGACCTGCGTTGATCGCGTAGGCTTGCTTGACGCCCGTTTTGCTCATCGCGATCGCTTCGATATCGCTAACGCGCTTTAGATAGCTTTCTAGCACCTCTCGTCTAGCGCCTGGGCGCGCAGCACTTAGCGCGTCTGCGGCACAGACTGCGGCGCTTTCCACGCTGGTAGCCTCCTCGTGGCCGTGGTGGGCGTAGATAGCGTTTATAACTACCGGATGCTCTTTGTAGCGGCGACAAACCTCAGCGCCCAGATCTACGTGCGAACCCTCGTACTCGTGAGTTAGCGCCTTGCCGATGTCGTGAAGCAGGCCTGCTCGCTTGGCTAGTTTTTGATCTCCGCCCGTTTCTGCGGCGATGATGCCCGCAAGATGCGCGACCTCAAGGCTGTGCGCAAGGGCGTTTTGTCCGTAGCTGGCGCGAAATTTAAGCTTGCCGATGAGTTTTAAAATTTCCGGATGAATTTTGCTAAGGCCTAGATCCATTACGATATTTTCGCCCTCTTCGGCGATACTAGCTTCAAATTCATCGCTTACTTTTTTGTAGATATCCTCGATGCGCGCAGGCTGAATTCTGCCGTCCTCAATAAGCGTTTCGATGACGCGAACGGCGATGGCGCGACGGTATAGATTGTGCGAGCTTACGATGATCGCATTCGGGGTATCGTCGATGATGACGTCCACGCCAAGAGTCATCTCAAGCGCCTTTATGTTGCGCCCTTCCTTACCGATGATGCGGCCTTTAAGCTCGTCATTTTTGATATTTACGACGTTGATAAGTCGCTCGGCGGCAAACTCGCCCGCGAAGCGCGACGTAGCCTGCGCCAAAATATAATTTGCCTTTTTTCGCGCCTCTTTTTTGGCTTCCTCTTCATATTTTCGCACGATGTGAGCGATGTCGGTGCGGCTTTGCTCCTCGACCTTCTTAAGCACCTGCGCGCGCGCTTCATCCTGCGTAAAACCCGCCACGCGCTCCAAAACCTTAAGCGCTTCGGCTAGCTTCTCTTCATAGCTTTTCTTTAAATTTGAACCCTCTTCGTAGAGGAATTTCGCCTCTTTTTTGGCACTTTCGAGCTCTTTTTTGCTGTCTTTTAAAATCTCTTGCTCGGTTAGAAGCGCGTGCTCCTTTTTGCCGAGCTCGTCAAATTTAACGTTAAATTCTTTCTGCAGTTTGCTTGCCTTATCTTCGTATTTTTTCTTAGCTTCAAACTCAGCTTCCTGTACCGAAATTTTAGAATTTCGCAAGATGCCCTCGGCTTCAAATTCTATAGCTTTGGCTTTAGCTTTGGCTTGTTCGACGAAGAAATCGTAATTGGCGTTATTAATCTTTCTAGCTACTAAGTATCCTATGCCAGCGCCCACCGCAAGAGCGCACAAGGCGATTAAAATCTCTATCATATTTTCCTCTTTTTAGGTAATTTTGGCTCGGAGTTATGTAAAAATCACCCTTTGCGTCGTGATCAAGCGATAAAATTTCGCTGCAAAAGCAGTCTTTTATACTCACGAACGCGATTGCGGGCTTAAGCTTCAGACCTGAAAAAAACATATCGTAAAATCCTTTCCCATGTCCTATTCTAGCCATTGCGCCATCCACTCCGATAGCTGGAACCACGGCTAGATCGACCTTTTTAAAATACCCGTTTTGCGGCAGCGTCTGTCGCAACCCAAAGCGCGAAATTTTAAAAGGCTGGCGCAATCTTACCATTTTTAAACTAATATCCACCATAAATGGGACGTAAAATTCGCAGCTTTTTGATAGCTTTTTTCTTAAAATCAAAACGTTCGGCTCGTAACTCATCGGCAAAAATATCAAAATTTTGCGCGCTTTTAAAAATTTCACCAGCCCCTCTATGCGCCTTAAAAGCAGGTAATGCTCGCATCTGGCTGCGCGCGCGGCGTGAGATTTCAGGCGAGATTTACAGATTTTTCTAAATTCATTCTTTTGCATCGTTTGATCTTTCGAATAAAATATTAACGCTTATTTTAGCTATTTTTTGTATAATTTTGCGATAAAATTCTCAAGGTTTAGTATGAAATTTCGTTTTTTTCTAGCGCTTTTTACGGCTGTTTTGTTTCTTGCAGGTTGCGGCGATGATGAGGATAAAAAATCAAGTGATACCCCGACCGAGGCCAACACCACGCAGCCGCAGTCCGAAACCGAAGCCGTAATCCAGGTCGATTACACCGCTCCTTTTTCTCTTCAGCTAAGTAACGGCAAAATTTTAAATATGCAAAAAACAAAGCAGGGCTTTCGAATCGATAATAACTCCACCGTGACGCTATTTGCGTTTTTTACGCCGTGGTGCGACGCCTGCGCCGTGCAGGTAAGCGCGCTAAATGCCGCCAAACAAGCCTACTCCGGCAAGCTTGACATAATCGGCGTAATGATCGGTGACGCAAATTTAGACGATGCAAAAACCTATGCAAGCGCGCACGAGGTAAATTACGCGATCGCTTACGGCGAAGGAACGGATTTTTTTACAAAAGCGTTAGGCGGCATAAACGAAGTTCCATATATGGCGATATACGACGAAAAGGGCGAGTTTAGCGCGCAGTATTTCGGGCTGATGCCGGAAGAAATTTTAATGACCGAATTGGAGAAAATTTTCTGATGTTCGAATTTTTTAAAAAAGGGCTTAGCAAGACCATAGACGCGATGCGGGGTGCGAAAAGCGAAGATAAAATTTCAAAAGAAATTCTAGAAGAGATGCTGCTTGAAGCCGACGTAGGCTACGAGCTTGTAGAAGAGATTTTAGAAAAACTTCCCGCATTAAAAAAGCTAGTTGCCAAAGATGATCTTAAGGGCGTTTTGAAGAGCTATTTCGATTACGAAATCACCAAACACGCGGATGAGAAGCCGTTCGTAGAGCTCATCATCGGCGTAAACGGCGCGGGCAAAACTACAACAACCGCAAAGCTTGCAAATTTATATAAAAACAGCGGCCAAAGCGTGATTTTAGGCGCATGCGACACTTTTCGCGCAGGGGCGGTCGAGCAGCTGCGCAAATGGGCGCAGATTCTAAATTTACCGATCGTAGCGACCGCGCAGGGGCACGATCCCGCTGCTGTGGCGTTTGACACCGTAAGCTCGGCTAGCGCTAAAAACATCGATCGCGTCCTGATCGACACCGCAGGGCGTCTGCAAAACCAGAAAAATTTAGCCGCAGAGCTAAGCAAGATCGTGCGAATATGTGACCGCGCAAAAAGCGGCGCACCGCACCGCAAGATCATCGTGCTCGACGCCACTCAGGGCAATCACAGCGTCGCGCAAGCCAGGGCGTTCAACGAGATCGTAAGGCTTGACGGCATCATCATCACGAAGCTTGACGGCACGCCCAAAGGCGGCGCACTTTTCGCCATAGCGCGCGAGCTGCGGCTGCCGATACTTTTCGTCGGCGTGGGCGAGCGGATGGAGGATTTGACGGAATTTAACTCGGATCAGTTCGTAGAGACGCTGGTGGATGGAATTTACGCCTAGGCCTTGCGCCCGCGTAAATTTATATATTCTCGTCAAAGAAGTTTAAATTTACGCGCTGAAATGCTCGGCAAATTTTGCCGCTTTATTATCTTAGAATAAATTTTACTTAAAATTTTGCGATTTTCGTTTAGGATTTTGCAAAATTTTAGCTCACGCACCGCATAAAAACGCGCCGCTCGCGTCCATTCGCACCAAAATATGTATAAAATCCCTCCGCCTGCAACGCGGCGTGCTTACAAGAATTCCTCAATGATCTCAAGCCGCTTAAATTTTACGGTTATCCTCTGTCCGCTCGCAAAGATAAAATCATACTCGCAAACGCCTTCCCGCTTTAGCGAAAATTGATGAACTATCAGATCGTTATTTTTAAAGCTCTTGTCGTCCGTTTTGAAGCGGACGGCTAGGACGTTTTTGAAAATAAATTTAAAATTTCTATCCCCATATGGCGATAAAAATTTCATTGCTAGTCTATCTTCGTTTTTTAAAATAGCGAATTTAAATTCAGTCAAAACGGCGTCGTGAAGGGTTTCTTTCGTACCGAACAGATACCTTTTCGGATCCGAAATGAACTGCCTGATAGGCTTTGCTATTTCGTTTTCATTCTCGCGAAGCGACCTAAAATAATCGTCAAAATACCAAATACCGCCCCTTCTTTTTATTTTCGCCGTGATCATCCGTCTGTCCATTGCGCGTTTTTCTTAAATTTTATTCACGTACACTGCATAAAAAACGCGCTCGCCCGCGTCCGCTCGCACCAAAACACGTACAAAATCCCGCCGCTGCCGAAATATACCTCGCCGCCTTGCTCGCAGCTTGGAAGCTCGCTGTCAAGCTGCATCAAAAACTCCATCTTTTCGCCGCATATCGGACAGCGCGGCACCTGCGCGCCCTGTATCCATGAAGGCTCGCCGCCGATGCGCGCGAGGTTTTGCCTACTATTTGACATCCCCCAGTCCTGAGCCGTCCAGCGGGCGGGCGTAGGCGCAAGTGCTACTTCGCACTCCTTTATCGGTTCGTCAAAGGCGTATTCGACCTGCGTCCTTTCGCCGATACGTCGTGGCATACCCTGCGCGTCGTGCTCGTAAAAGACTATCTCGCCTTCGTTTATCTCTCTGACGTGCGCGGCGAGGGTTAGGCGAGGCAGCGATCGCACGGGCAAGTCGCGGGGCAGCGGATCAAGCGTGATGAGATGAAATAGCGGATTTTGCGCATCGCCGTCCGCCTCGTCCAAAACCCCGCCGAGCCTATATCCCGCCTCGCCGCCCTCAAACCGCCAGGTCGGATGGTGCTTCGCCAGATGCGGTGCATAGGGTGCGCCGAAATAGCCGCGCGGAAAGATTATGTGATACACGCGCTGGCCGCAGTATCTTTTGAGCATAAATTTCTCGCCGCCAAAGCAAATTTCATCGTTCGGCGCTTTTTGTGATTTATCGGAGTCGGTTTCGTCCGCGTTAAATTTAACGACGCTTGCCACATTGCACGTTTCATTTAAATTTACGTTAGCTCGCGATACGTTGCGCTCGCTCGTTTGGGTTTGTTTGACGCCGACACATTCGTTTGCATCCGTTTTTAAAATTTCATCCGCTGCCGTTTGAGCCACGCCGTCTGCGTTAAATTTAGTCCGCTCAAAGGTAAATCCGACAGCCTCCAGCCAATAGCCGATATACTCAAGCAGATCGCACGGACGGTCGAATAAGTCCTCTGCAAGCGCGAACTCGCAGGCAAATTTCAAGTTTCGCGGCTCGCGGGTTTGCAGCAGGCAGCTAAAAATTTTTTGCCGTTCATCTTTGCTCGTCTGCGGATCCGCAAGCTTCTCGCGCCAGATTTGCGAGCCCTCATAGCTAAGCCCGCGCCACGGATACTCCGCGTAATACGTGCTCTCGTTCGGCTGCAATTTAAAAAGCTCGCCCAGATACGGGTGCAAAAACGGCGCGAACTCGAGACTTGCCGCAGCGATTACCTCTTCGGCGTTTTTCCAGCGTGCGCTTTTTTCATCTCTGCCGCGTTGCCGTACACTTTTGCCTGCGCTTTCGTCCGCCCACGCTGAGCGTGCATTCTCTCCCGTCTGTGCCGCGCTTTCGTCCTGCTTCGTTTCGCGCCCCTCTGCCACCTCTTCGCGCAAAATTTCAACCGCCGTAGCAATCAGAGCCTTAAAATCCTCCTCGCCTACATAGTCCAGAGCGTCCTTTAGCAGCGTGCCGCCCTCTTGCCGCCCGCGCAGCAGACTGTCCGATAGCGTAAAATACGCCGTCTCGTCGCCTTGCAGTCGCCAAAATCGCTCATATAAACCGGGCACTCTAAAGCCGTCGCGTTCGAAATCTTGCGCCAGATTTAGCGCCTCATCCCGTTTATCCATCTTATTTCCTTTTGCGATTTTATTTTGATAATTTTATCGTAAATTTAAGTTAAATTTTGAAGGCGGCTTATCTTGTATCTCAAAATTCTATGGAAAAATATGGGAGATTAAATTCGGCGACGAATTAAAATTTAGAAGTGTGCCGAGCCCCATAGAGCCCGGCTAAATTTTAAAATAGCTTTTAAATTTAAAAGCTATCGTCTCTTTTTTCAAAGATCAGATGCAGCACGTATGTCACGGCGAAGGTCAAAGTGCTAGGCACGATCCAGCCGAGCATCGAGTCGTAAAACGGCATCATCTTCACAAACGATGTCACAAGCGGCACAGAAATCCCCAAAATATCAAGCCCGTTTATGACGCCCTCTACGACGCAGACATAGACGCAGGCGCGGTAAATCAGCTTGCTTGAATCGATCCACGGGTTGATCAGCGAGAGGATTATCAGCATGATCGAGATCGGATAGATGGCGACGAGGACCGGGATGGAGCCTTTGATGATGGTCGTAAGGCCGAAATTTGCGACTCCAAAGCCGATCACGCACCAAGCGATCGCCCAGGTTTTATATTTGACCTTGCCCTTCGTAAGCTCTTCAAAGTATTCGCTAGCCGAGCTTATAAGCCCTAACGTCGTGGTGATGCAGGCTAGGAAAAATGCGCTGCCTAGGATCACTACGCCCACTCTTCCGAAGTAATGATCGCTTACTCGCGACAGAAGCTCCGCTCCGTTGATATTCGGCGTATCCTTGAAAAGCTCCGCAGAAGTCGCGCCCAGATAGCCCAGCATAAAATATATCGTCATCAGTATGACGCCCGACATCATTCCTGCTTTTATCGTAGAGGTGACGAGGTGCTTCTCGTCGCTCACGCCGGTTGCTTTAATGGCGTTAATTACGATGATTCCGAATGCCAGCGACGCAAGCGCATCCATCGTCTGATAGCCCTCTACGAAGCCCTTTGCTGCGGCGTGGTCAACATACTCCCCGCTAGGAGCGACGAAACCTCCGATCGGAAACAAAAATCCCGCGCCGAAAAGCAGCAAAATAAGCGCCAAAAGTATCGGCGTGAGGTATTTTCCAAGCAGATCGACGAGCTTTGAAGGGTTCATACAGATGTAATAGTTCAGCGCAAAATATGCCGCAGAATAAACAAATAGCCAAATTTGAAGACGCTCTTCCGCAATAAAAGGTTTGATGGCGATGTCAAAAGGCATATTCGCCGCGCGCGGTATCGCAAAAAGCGGCCCGATCGTAAGATATAAAAGCGCAGTAAAAACGATCGCAAACACCGGATCTATGCGGCGCACCAGGCTCTGAAGCCCCTTGGCGCGCGCAATGCCTGCGACGCCGAGAACCGGCAGAAGCACCGCCGTAGCGCAAAAAAACATTATCGCGACATAAAAATTCTGTCCGGAATCTTTGCCTAAGCCCGGCGGAAAAATAAAATTTCCCGCACCGAAAAACATCGCAAATAGCGTAAGCGATATCGTCAAAAACTGGCTTCTACTAAGCTTGCCATTCATCTTAAACCTTCCTTGCTGGATTTGAAACTTATATTGTAGTTACAAATGTTTAAAACATATTTAAATTTAGCCGAAATTTAGCTAAAAATTAGCTTTTTTTACGATTTTTTGGCGGACACGCAGCGCGCGGGGCGGCTAAAATTTTAAAAATTTTAAGTATAATTTCGCAAAATTCAAGGCTAAATTTAGACAAAATGAGCGAGGGATAAAGATGGCGAAGATTAAAACTACGATTTTTGAGTGCCAACACTGCGGCAATCAGCAAAGCAGATGGCTCGGCAGATGCCCCGACTGCGGCGCATTTGATAGCTTCGTCGAGCTCAAGCCCGCTCAGATCAAAGCGCTAAAAGGGATCGAGGGCGAGCTTGCCCGCGCCTCATCCGCAAGCGCCAAAGCGATCAGCGAGATACAGATCGAGCAAATTTCGCGCATCGACACCAAGGATAGCGAGCTAAATTTAGTCCTCGGAGGAGGCGTCGTGGAGGGCTCGCTCGTGCTAATCGGCGGCAGCCCCGGCATCGGAAAATCCACGCTGCTGCTTAAGATCGCGGCAAATTTAGCAAGCGGCGGCCGCGCCGTGCTTTACGTAAGCGGCGAAGAGAGCGCCAGCCAGATCAAAATGCGTGCGCAGCGGCTAGGGGCAATAAGCGAGCAGCTGTTTCTACTCACCGAGATAAATCTGGGCGCCGTGCTTGAAGAGGTCGAGCGCAGGGATTATAAGTTTATCGTCATCGACAGCATCCAGACGCTTTTCAGCGACAAGGCCCCCTCTGCGCCGGGCTCGATCACGCAGGTGCGCGAGATCACGTTTGAACTGATGCGACTTGCCAAAGCGCGCGGGATTTCGATCTTCATCATCGGCCACATCACCAAGGAGGGCTCGATCGCGGGCCCGCGCATACTAGAGCATATGGTGGACGTGGTGCTGTATTTCGAGGGCGATGCGAGCAAACAGCTTAGAATTTTGCGCGGTTTTAAAAACCGCTTCGGAGCTACGAGCGAGGTGGGGATTTTCGAGATGGGGCCGCACGGGCTCGTAAGCGCCAAGGACGTCGCGAGCAAATTTTTCACGCGCGGCAAGGCGGTAAGCGGCTCGGCGATCACGATCACTATGGAGGGTACGCGCGCGCTCGTCGTGGAGATCCAAGCGCTCGTGTGCGAGAGTGGCTACCCCAAGCGCAGCGCCACGGGCTTTGATAAAAACCGCCTCGATATGCTTCTAGCGCTACTTGATCGCAAGCTTGAGATCGGGCTTGGCGGATATGACGTCTTCGTAAACGTAAGTGGCGGCGTAAAGATCACCGAAACGGCGTGCGATCTCGCCGTCGTTGCGGCTATCGTAAGCAGCTTCAAAAACCGCCCGATCAGCAAAGAGAGCGTCTTCATCGGCGAGGTGAGCCTAAACGGCGAGATCAGAGAGATCTTCAACCTCGATGCGCGCCTGAAAGAAGCCGCGATGCAGAAATTTAAAAACGCGATCGTCCCGATGAAGCCGCAAAACGCGCAAGGGCTTAAAATTTTTCACGCCACGGAGATTACGCAAATTTTAGATTGGATGTGAGGCGGCGCGCTTCTTAGCCTCGGCTTGGCGGGCGGTGCAAGCGAGCGAAAATAGGCTTTGAGCGGCAAGGGACGCGTTGCTTTTGTATGGGCGCGGCGAAGGGCGCACGCAGACTTATCGCTTTTTGCATAAACTTAGAGATCGGTGCGAGCGAGCGAAATAGGCTTTATAGGGTGCGATATTTAAAATTTTACGTATCGCAGCGGCTTTAAAATTCGCCGAGTTTTAAAAACGAAACGACGCTGCGAAGCCACATGAACGCGAGCGAAGCTATAAAATTTCATTTGAGTTTTAAAACGGCGCGACGGGGGCGCGATTAAAATTTAATCATTCGCGCCGCATCCCAGGCCAATACAAGGCGAGTGCTTTGCGGCGCAAAGCCAAGCCCGATAGGTCCTTGCGTCGCGCAAAATTCTATCGCGGTGCGCAGGACGTATCGCATAGAGCTAAGAGCCGATAAAATTTTAGCGGCGCCAAGCTCTCATGCGCGGGTGCGGATACCACAAGCAAAGTATCACGCGCCGAGCCGAATGAGCGCTGCTGCGACACGCTGCAACTTAGGGGGCTTGCTAACGAGACGCTACGCAATCCAAAGCGCGCAGATCCGCCTCACGTAGCCAAAAGACAAAGCCTACAAGGCGGCAAGATAGCAACGCAGCGAGAGCGCGATGAAATTTTAACGCAGGCCGCATAAGCCGTCGGCAAAGCCTAATTCTACGGACAGGTTCTGCGGATAAAATTTCGCAAATCTAGCGTGGATAAAATTTTATAAAATTTAAACGGAAAGGTGCATATGAGCCCAAACGTAATCGTCAAATTCGTCATTTTGTTTTTCATCAGGGCGCAAAGCTTAAACGTCAAATTTAGCAAGCTCGACGCCATCGTGTCGCGTGCCTACGCCAAATACGGGGCGGTGTTTAAGCTAAGCGTACCGCTACTTGCAGCAGTATCGGTATTTGCGCTGTTTAACCTATACGATTTTGCCAAAGCCAACTACGCGCTGACGGTCTTTTTGCTCGCTTTGGGCTCGCCTCTGCTTACGTATAGCTTTTTTAAGGCGATAAAATCGGCGATGGCCTTCGCACTCTTCGTGATCCCCTTTGCGACGGTGTTTGCGATCATCGCGGTGACGGGCGCGGAGAAGCTTGATAACTCGCTAATTCGCACTATTGCCTTTCCGATGTTCTTTACTTTCGTGTGGTTTGCGATGTCGGTGATCGCCGACGAGGACGTGGCGCAGATCATGAATAAGATCGTATCGAAGCTCTCGACTCTTTTCGTGACGATTTTCATCCTTTACAACTACGAGGTATTGCACGGGATTTTAACTGCGGACGCGGGAGGGTATCATGCGAGCGGCGATGATCTGACCGCGCTTGATCTCGTGTTTATAACGATTAGATTTTTTACGCTGCCTTCGATTTTTACGTTGATGATTTTTGAGATCAAAGATTATCTTTTTACGAGATACAGCGCGTTCGTGCAGGCTCAGCAAGATCGCATGGGGGATTTAAAAAATCCCAAGAGCTCGGAGTAAAATTTAAAGCTTAGCTCGATCTAATTTTGTGCGCCGTAAATGGTCGCAAATACCGAAGATTGCGACTGCCGTGTGTACGCTGAGCTTCGGTGCGGCAGCGGAACTAACAAAATTTGAAGTGAAATTTTAAAGCGAATTTCGAGGCGAAATTTTAATGCCGTGCGGAGTCGAGATTTAATGCCGCGCGGGTTAGAATTTAAAGCCGAAAGCTTCAAATCCACGCCCTGCGTTAAATTTAAAATTCTAAAAGAAGCTGTATATGTCGTCTAAAAGGAAGTATTTTTTATCGACGGTGCCTTTGTAGAAAGGCTCGAAAGTATCGTTATACGCCTTTTTGAAAAAGCCCTCTTTGCTAAGCGAAATGAGCGCTTGATTAACGGCTTCTGCGAGATCTGCGTTGCCTTTTTGCATCGCGATGCCTAAAAATACGTTCTCGCCAAGACTTTTGATATTAACCTCGACGCTAGGATCTGCGACCGGATAGACCATCACAAATAGATTATCGTCGCACGCGCCATCGATTTCGCCGCTCTTTAACCGCTTGTAGCAATCGGAGGAATTTTTGCAATACACTAGATTGTAGCCGCCGTCCTTTTGCATAAACGCTTCGCCCGTCGAGCCGCGAATGACGCCTACTTTCTTACCTCGCAGATCGCTCATTTTTTGGATATTGTCGCTTTTCCTAGTTAAAACTCCGGAATTTACCGAAAGATAGGGCATCGAAAACTCATAATTTTTCTTTCTCTCCTCAGTAACGCTTGCAGCCGCGATAAGCATATCCGCCTGATTATTTTGAATGGACGGAAAGCGCGCTTGCGCTGATACCGGTATGAGCTCGATCCTGCCGCCGGTATCGCCTAAAATTTTGCCTCCGATTGCATTAGCAAGCTCCACGTCAAAGCCCTCAAAGCCGTTATCCGTAACCCTACTAAACGGAGGTTCGTTTTCATAAACGGCGATACGAATGACTTTACTCTGCTTTATTTGGCTTAAAGAATTCGCAAGCGCGAAGATGCAAGATAAAAGAATTAAAAACAGTGATTTTTTCATTTCAAATTCCTTTTTTATTAAAAAAAGCTGTAAAGATCGTCGAGTAGGAAATACTTTTTATCGACAGTACCTTTATAGAAGGATTCGAAAGTATCCTCGTAAGCCTTTTTGAAAAAGCCCTCTTTGCTAAGCGCAATCAAGCCTTTATTGATCGCTTCTAGCAGCTCCGCGTTACCCTTTTGCACCGCGACACCCAAGAATACATTATCGCCTAAATTTTTTATATTGACCTCGACTGCGGGATCTACGATCGGATAGACCATTACAAAAAGGTTGTTGTTGCAATACCCGTCGATCTCGCCACTTTTTAATCTCCTGTAGCAATCGACCGAATCGTTGCAGTAGGAAACATTATAACCGCCGTCCTTTTTGATATACGCCTCGCCGGTGGTCTTGCGGATGACGCCGATCTTTTTACCCATTAGATCGCCTATTTTGTGAATATTTGAGTCTTTTTTCGTTAAAATTCCCAAATTCACCGTAAAATACGGCATCGAAAAATCCACGCTGCCTTTACGCTCTTCGGTAATACTTGCGGCTGCGATTATCATATCGGCCTGATTGTTTTGAAGCATCGGAAAGCGCACTTCGTTTGTTACCGGTATAAGCTCGATACGACCGCCGCTGTTACCGAAAATTTTACCGGCTAGCGCATTGGCAAGCTCGACCTCAAATCCCTCAAAGCCTTTCTCGCTTGACTTGCTAAAAGGCGGCTCATTTTCATAAACGCCTACTCTGATAACCTTGCTTTGCTTTATTTCGCTTAAGGAATTCGCAAAAACAAAGATCGCCGACAATAGAATAAGAAAAAATGACTTTTTCATAATTTCCTCCTTGAATTTTAAATTTTTCGTAATTGTAATGTAAATTTTCTTAAAATTTCATTTTACTAGAACCGAAACTATTCCCTAAATTGCGAGTTTAGCAATAAAATTTCGCAACTAAAATTTCTAAACATAATGATAGAGGCTTTTTAAATTTTGCTGCCTTGCGCCACACCCTGCCTGCTCTCATTAAATTTTAGCGCTTCGCTTAAATTCTGTGCGTCTATTAGCGCCTCGCAAAAATAGCATGCCGCTGCGAAATTCTATGGAATTTTATAAATTCTGCAACGACGCGTTAGTAGAATTTTATAATCCAAACCCAAGCTCGCAAAGTCGGGCAAAATAGCAAGACTATGCGAGCCTTTTAAATTTTACCTAGCGAGAGCACACAGCTATGCTTACTGCAAGCAAATTCAGGCGAGCCGTACCGCTATGCCCACCTAAAATAAGCTATAGAGGTCATCTAGCAAGAAATATTTTTTCTCCGCAGTGCCCTTGTAATACGGCTCGATAGTCTCGTCATAGGTCTTTTTCATAAAGCCGTTCTTACTTAGCTTGACTAGCTCGCCGTTTAAGAACTCAAGCAGATCCTTATTGCCCTTAGAAACCGCAATGCCTAAGAAATCCGAAACGCCTAAATTCTTGATATTTACCTCGGTGTCGCTGTCAATTACGGCATAAGCTAAAACTATCAGATTATCCGTCGCATATCCGACGCCCTTACCGTCCTTTAGCATTTTATAGCATTCATTTGCGGTGGCGCAATTTACAATTTCAAAGCCCTCTTTTCTAAAATACGCTTCGCCCGTAGTTCCGGTTTCTGCGATGATCGGCTTGCCGTGCAGATCCGATACGGTCTTGATCCTATCGCCGGCGCGGGTTAGCACGCCGATATTTACTGCGAAATATGGCGTCGTAAAATCGACTAGCTGCTTACGCTCATTTGTGATCGTAAAGGTCGCAAGCACCATATCTACTTTATTT
>NZ_CALKTT010000056.1 GCF_937997535.1 uncultured Campylobacter sp. | reverse complement strand
GCGGTAGAAATCGATCTGATCTTTTTTGATGATGCGGATGTAGTCGGTGCTGCCGGGATGGCCGCTTTGAAAGCCCGCCGTCATCACGTAGGTGCCGCCTTCTTCGATGAGCCCGCGCTGCAGAGCCTCGTTTATGATACGTACGAGCAGCGAGTTGATGCTCGTTTTTTCCTTAACCATCGCGGGATTTACGCCCCACACGAGACTTAGCGCGTGCGCGGTCTGCTCGTCGTGCGCGATTGCGATGATGTCGATTTTAGCGCGGTTGCGTGCGAGTTTAATCGCCGAGCGTCCCGAGCCCGTGATCGAAAGTATCGCGCCCGCGCCCAATCTTGCGGCAAGTGCTGCGGTGCTTGAGGTGATCATATCGGTCTCGTCGTAGAAATCGTAATCGTTAAATTTATCGTAAGGATAGATCTTTTCGGTCTCGCGGATCGTCTCGCTCATCGCGGCGACCACGGCTGCGGGATTTTTGCCGATGGCACTTTCCTCGCTTAGCATCACGGCGTCGGTGCCGTCGAGCACGGCGTTTGCGACGTCGCTGATCTCGGCTCTGGTGGCGCGCTCGTGCTCGGTCATGCTAAGCATCATCTGCGTGGCGGTGATGACGGGCTTTGAGCGGGCGTTGGCTAATGCTATGATGCGCTTTTGGATACGCGGGATCTCATAAAACGGCATCTCGATGCCCAGATCTCCGCGTGCGACCATTATGCCGTCGCTTGCTTCGATGATCTGCTCTATATTTTCGACCGCGTCGAATTTCTCGATCTTGGCGTAAATTTTAGCTTTTGAGCCCAGCGAGTTTAAAATTTCGCGCACGCGCAGGATGTCGTTTTGCGACTGCACGAAGGAGATGCCTACGAAATTTACGCCGTGCGCCGCGCCCCAGCGCAGATCTGCGAGGTCCTTTTGTGTGATGACGTCGATATTTAGGCGGGTGTTTGGGAAGTTCACCCCCTTATTCGAGCTTAAAAAGCCGTCGTTTTCGAGCATCGCTCGCACGCCTTGCTCGCTTACCGCGACTACCTTGGCGCGGATCGAGCCGTCGTAGAGGTAGATAAACTCGCCTACCTTCATTAACGGCAAAATTTCTGGGTGGTTGATACACAGCTCGTATTCGCCTGGGGCGGTCTTTTTGCCGATTATTTCGCGAGGAAGGAAGGTGATTTTATCGCCCGTCTTTAGTTTAAAATTTTCCTCGAGTTTGCCGACGCGGATCTTTGGACCGCTGATGTCCTGAAAGACGCCTACGCGTACGCCCAGGCTCTTTTCTACGGCGCGGATTTTGTTTAAATTTGCCTCGTGATACTCGTGCGTGCCATGGCTGAAGTTCATCCTAAAGGCGTTGCAGCCCGCCTTTACCAT
>NZ_CALKTT010000055.1 GCF_937997535.1 uncultured Campylobacter sp. | reverse complement strand
GCGGACAGACGCACCTCGATTTTGTGGGATTTTACGATTGTATGCTAAGGCTTAAAGCCGTCCGCCCGCAGCTTGAGATGAGGCTTTGCTCGCGCGAGCGGCAGGTTTCGGACAGCGGCGGCCTTACGATCGATGTGGGCGAGATCACGACGGATCTAGGCGGCTTTGATGCGGTTTTTGTGCCTGGCGGTATGGCAACGCGCCGCCTTAAAGACGATGCGGGCTTCATCTCGTGGCTCGCAACCGCGCGCGATGCAAAGTATAAGTTTAGCGTTTGCACCGGTTCGCTACTTCTGGGCGCGGCGGGGTTTTTGCGAGGTAGGCGCGCGACCACGCATCCGTTTTGCTACGATCTGCTGGCGCCTTACTGCGCGGACGTGGTGCACGAGCGGCTCGTGCGCGATAGCCTGCCCGCAGGAGGCGAGATCATCACTGCTGGCGGCGTGAGCAGCTCCATCGAACTTGGACTTTGCGTGATCGAAAAATTTGCAGGCGCCTCTGCGCGAGAGGCTGCCGCTGCGGCGATGGATTATCCGTATTACGACCTTAGAAGCAAGCCTGTGCGATGAAATTTTAAAGCCGCTAAGATCGGTGGAGCGGTTTATAAATACCGCAGTAAATTTTAAAATAGAGAGGAGGTAAATCTTAATGCAAGCAGTAAAGATATTAAAAACATTGTGGAAAGTCATCAAGATCGTCATACTCGCAGCATTGACATTACCGTTTGCGGCATTGATATTGTTTGTTTTATTTATAGCATTTTTATTCTCGCCCCTTAATACGGGGTTTTCGTATATAGAAAATCAAGATTTGATTAAATTTAAATCTTTAACAAATGCGAATGGAGAAACTTTATTAATTTATCGTAAAAAAAGACCTTCCTTATCATGCAGCGAAAAAATACAGACTTGCATCTGTTACACGCATTTTATAAAGGCGGATAAGCCTTTTATCGCAACACAACAAGAAATGCTACAAAAGGGCTATGAGCTTGTTTCTGAGTCCGATTGCATAGCTGAAACTACAAATTTGCACGAATTTAAACTATCCTGGGCGATGCCGTCATATCATTATGCAGGTGATAAGGAATATCTGATCTATGGCTCGATCGAAAATTTAAACTTAACGGCGCTAATTAACGATAAAAGGCGAATATGGCACAAAAAAGAGCACAAATGGGGACAGCCGGACGATTATGACCACGAGGTTATTTTTTATCCGAAACTTAATATAGTTCAAATAAATAAAATGGGGTATTAATAGCGTGCGCTAAATTTACTTACAGCCGATTGATATTGTCGTTGAAAAATAAATTTAAAAGCTTTGGGATAAAATTTAAAAATTTAGACTTTGGTCTTGCGGACATTTATCAAAGTAGATAAAATAACGATATAGTGGGTTTTACATAAAATAGGAGATCACAAAGACAGCATGAAGCCGGCTCAAATTTTATCGCTGCTTTCGCATATAGCTTTCGGGTCGCTTATAGGTTAAAATTCAGAGATAATAACCCGTGGGAGTTCGCAATCGCGCTTTTTGCCTACGCGATTTTGTTTGCTTTTTATTCGCAGAGCTTGCTTAACGATAATAAAAAGACGATCGCCATGCTGCTATTTATGGCGCTTTTGATCGTGATCGTGTAGCGGCGCCTACAAATCGGTGGGATCGGTTGGCGGCGAGAGAGCGCGGGCGATTCGCTTTTGATTGCAGCGGCGCGTGCGAGCGAGACTATTTTTAAAATTTATTGTAAAATTAGAGCGTTAATTTATTAAAATTTAAAGGGTCGGTATGCAGATAAATTTAGACGACGTGAAGATCGAGAGCGGCTGGAAAGAGGCGCTTAGAGAGGAATTTTTAAGCGAGTATTTTGCGAAGATCAAAGAAAACCTGCTCGCCGCAAAGGCGCGCGAGATCGTCTATCCGCCGGGAAATTTGATCTTTAACGCCTTCAATCTCACTCCGTTTGAGCGGGTGCGTGCGGTGATTTTGGGGCAGGATCCCTACCATGGCGCGCATCAGGCAATGGGGCTTAGCTTTTCGGTGCCGCGCGGCGTGCGAATTCCGCCCAGCCTCGTAAATATCTACAAAGAGATTAAAAGCGATCTGGGTATCAGCGAGCCTGCTAGCGGCGATCTGAGCTACTGGGCGAAGCAGGGCGTGCTGCTTCTTAATGCGAGCCTTAGCGTGGGCGCGAACCGCGCGAACTCGCACAGCGGCTTCGGTTGGCAAATTTTTACCGACGCCGTGATTAAAATTTTAAGCGCGAGGCGGCAAAATTTAGTCTTTATGTTGTGGGGAAATTTTGCCAAAGCAAAATCTGCGCTTATTGATGCGCAGAGGCATCTCATTTTAACCGCCGCGCATCCTAGCCCGCTTGCCGGAGGGGCGTTTTTTGGCTGCAGGCATTTTAGCAGATGCAACGAATATCTGCGCGCGCACGGCCTGGGAGAGATCGATTGGGATCTAAATCACGGCGCAGATTAAATGTATTTTAAATGAAATTTGCGTAAAATGCGCCGTAAAATTTCAAAGGTAAAGAAATTTTAAAAAATGTCGAAAGGAGAAGTGAGCGAATAATATACGACCGGCTTAAGAGGGCTTGCCGAAGCGACGCGAATGCGCGGCTAGGCTAAACATTGTAATTAAAGGAACGATATGAAAAAGATAATTTTGGGAATTTTATTGCTATTTACAAGTAGTGTAGTGGCAAATACCCTATCTGAGATCAGGCAATCGGGCAGTGTGCGCGTAGGCGTATTTGAGGCGCAACCACCTTTTAGTAAATTTGAAGACGGCAAATTTCAAGGATTTGAGGTGACCCTAGCCGAGGCGCTATCAAAAGATATATTCGGCGGCAAGGCGGGCAAGGTAGAATTCGTACCCGTAAAGGCTAGTGAGCGTTTAAAAGCGTTGGAAGAAAATAAAGTAGATATGGTGCTTGCGACCTTTACGATCACAAATGAGCGTAAGCAG
>NZ_CALKTT010000054.1 GCF_937997535.1 uncultured Campylobacter sp. | reverse complement strand
GCCAAGCAGAGCAAGGGCGCCTAAATAGCGATTTAAATTTTAATCTTAATGAAAGGATGGAGAATGGAATTTCCAAAAGAGTTAGAAGCAAAACGCACAAAATGCGTCGTTTACACAAGAGTGATGGGCTATTTGCGCCCAGTAGAGAGCTTTAATATCGGAAAGAAGGGCGAACACAAAGAGCGCGTCTTTTTTGAAGAGAAAAAAGACAAAAAGCAGATCGCCTAGTCGCCGCTATCGGCCAAATGCAACAAACGCATACGAAGCCGCCGCAAGCCTTAAACCTGCGTAACGCGCAGATTTACGAGATCACGCCGTTTACGATGCTTGATTTTCCTGATCACATCGCCGCGATCGCGTGGTTTTGCGGCTGCAATATGCGCTGCAATTACTGCTACAACCCACAAATCGTTACTTTACGGGGTAAAATTTCAAACGAAGAGTTTCTACGCTTTTTGGATGCGCGCGCGGGCAAGCTTCAGGGCATCGTATTTAGCGGCGGCGAATGCACCTGTGCGAGCGATTTTATCCCGCTGGCGCACGAAGTTAAGCAGCGCGGCTTTTTGCTCAAGGTTGATACCAACGGCTCAAATCCGCAAAAGATCGAAGAGGCGCTAAGCCTAGGGCTGATCGATTATATCGCGCTTGATTTTAAGGCGCCGCGGCAGGATTTTGAGCTCATCACGAAGTCAAGCTTATACGATAAATTTCTGCAAACTCTTAGGCTTTTGCTGCGGCAAAATTTTAAATTTGAGGTGCGCACGACCGTGCATGCCGATTTTTTAAACGAAGCAAAGATCAAGCAGATGGCGCAAATTTTATGGAGCGAGGGCTACCGTGGCGTCTATTATCTACAAAACTTTCTACCCACCGGCGATAATTTCGGTAATTTAGGCGCGCCGCTTGCGAGCTTTGATCCGAGCAAAATCCGCACCGATCTAAAGATAGAACTTCGAAATTTTGATTAAATTTACGCCGCCGCGCGCGTCTTGCCGCGATGAACGCGATGAAATTTTTCTAGCGCGCATTGTCCGGCGTATATTGTGCCTCGATAAAATTCCGCCTCGCCGTTTGCCGCAATGGTGCTTACTGCAGGCATTGGCGAAAAGTAAATAGATGGAATCGCACCGCATGCCTTTAAAATTTCATCATAAAATTCCTCCATCATAAAATTTTACCCCAAAGTTTTGCCATAAAATTTCATTTCAAAGCTCCAAGTATACAGCCGGTATAAAATTTAGCTTTTGCTCGCTCGGTCGCAAAATTCCGCTATGTGCTCCTGCCGAGCTGTGCGCGTCTTATAAAATTCCGCGCAAATTTTACGGGTGAAATTTCACGCCTTTAAATTTTGCCCGCAAAGCCTTCGATAAGATTTTTTTCGTTACAATACGCCCTAAATTTTTAAAAAGGCAAAAAATGGATAGGAAAAAAATCTACAACCCCTTCTCCGACGAGACGCTTACCGATCGCAAGATCTTCGGTGGCAATCCGCAGGGAATTTTAAATTTTACCAAGGCGAAATATCAATGGGCGCTGAAACTTTGGGATCTGATGGAGGCCAACACCTGGTTTCCCAAAGAGGTCGATACCACCGACGACGTGCGCGATTATAACTTCAATCTCACAAGCGCCGAGAAGCGGATGTACGATCTCGTGTGGAGCCAGCTGATATCGATGGATAGCTTTCAGACCAACAATCTCGCCGATAATATCAACCCCTACATCACGGCACCGGAGATCAACGCCGTGCTCGCTCGCCAAGCCTACGAGGAGGCCAACCACAGCAAATCTTACGCCGTCATGGTCGAGGCGATCTGTGAAAACACCGATCTCATTTACGAGATGGAGAAGCACGACGATATGCTCCGCAGGAAAAACGACTACATCTCAAGTGTCTATGAGGAGCTTGCGGGCGAGGTTAGCGACGATAAGCTGCTGCTAGCGATGGTTGCGAATCAAATTTTAGAGGGTATCTACTTCTACAGCGGCTTTACCTCGATCTATGCGCTTGCTCGTGCGGGCAAGATGCTAGGCAGCGCGCAGATGATCCGCTTCATACAGCGCGACGAGATCACGCATCTACTGCTATTTCAAAACATGATAAATTCCGTCCGCAAAGAGCGCGCCGATCTGTTTAACAAACGCAACGTGGATAAAATTTATGAGATGTTCGAGACGGCGGGAAACTTAGAGATCGATTGGGGCAAATACATCACGGATAATCAAATTATGGGCTTTACGGACGACATCATCGAAGAATACATCCACTACCTGGTCGATCAGCGCCTGCTCGCCATCGGGCTTGAGAAGCGATACGGCGCGAAACACCCGATAAAATGGGTCGATGATTTTTCTAAATTTAATGATCAAAAGAGCAACTTTTTCGAGAGCAAGGTCACGAACTACAGCAAAGGAAGCTTGAGTTTTGATGATTTTTAGCGGATTTTGCAGTTTGAAATTTTGCTCTGCCGCATTGCGGCACGGATACTTTGCAGATACTTGTCCGGCGCGGCACGGACGTACGATGAGCGCAGAAGGCGTATTACCTGCAAAATTTTTAAAATTTAGCCGCGCTACGTATCTAAAAAACGCAGCTCATGCTCTTTTGGCGCGGAGTGGACTTTCGGGAATTTTTAAAAATTTTATCGGCTCCGAATTTAAACAGAGCAGAAACTTTCGTGGCTTTAAATTTAACGTCTGGTCGGACGGGAGTGCACTATGGTCTCGCTAGAGCGGCTACGCTGCGAAAAGATGGCGAACGACATCGCCGAGCAGGTGAGTTTAAATCCAGCGCTTTTTGAGGCGTTTTGTAGCGTCGCTAGAAGCGAGTTTGCCCCGCTGGGCGCGCACGCCTTTAGCCTTAACGCGCAGCCCATTTTAGCCAGCCAGTGGATCAGCTCGCCGCTGACGGTCGCGCGCATGACGATGGCGCTAAGCGTGGATCCGAAGGTCGAGAAAATTTTAGAGATCGGCTGCGGCAGCGGCTATCAAGCGGCGATTTTAAGCAGGATGGTTCACCGCGTCTTTGCCGTCGAGCGCGTCGAGCGGCTGGTGGGCGAGGCGAAAAGGCACTTTGCAAATCTCGGGATTTCAAATATTAGCCTGCGCCACGACGACGGCAACGCGGGGTGGAAAAATTTCGCCCCTTTCGATAGGATCTTGCTCTCCGCGTGCGCCGAGCGGATCGACGAGCGACTGTTTGCGCAGCTGGCAATCGGCGGAATTTTGGTCGCTCCGATGAATAGAGGCGGCTCGCAAAAGATCGTTAGGTTTAGTAAAATTTCGCCAAGCGAGATCAAAGAAGAGGAGCTCGGCGCCTGCGAGTTCGTCCCGTTGGTGCAGGGTCGCGGATAGATCTAGCGCGCAGTAAATTTTAAAATTTCCTACCGCCGCGGGCGCGTAAATTTAATAAAATTTTGCTTTCGCGCTTCGCCGAGAAATCAGAGTTTTATTAATTATTTATTTAAATTCAAGTACAATACACAATTTTAATCTTACAAGGATGAGTCATGCAAGATTTTAGCAAGGAAAAGATAGAGTCGCTAGTTGCCAGCTGGAAAAATCACAACAAAAACCAATTCTGGCTTAAAAAACAAACCTCGATTTCAAAGTATTTAGGCGAGATCAAACGCTGCCTCGCAAGCTTTGATGAGACCGAGAGCGAGTTTTTGCAAACTCTGTATATAAATCTCAGCGACGGCAATCTTAGAAGCTGCAAAATTTTATCTTTGGGCGAGAAGTTCGCGCACGCCGAGTATTTCTTTATGGATCAGTATTTTGATTCCAATATCAGCGCGTTTTATTACGATTTCGCTTTTAAAGACCGCATCGTCGGCAAAAAGGAGCTGTTTCCTAAAAATGCCGTAAAAAGCGTAGATAGCGTGCTTAGCGGCGAGGACAAAAACATCGTCTCGCTTTATGTTTTTATCGAAAATATCGTAAAAAATTTCAATAGCTATTCGCAGGAGCGTACCGCGCGCGATATTTTCAAACAAAAGCTAGTCAATTTTTACGATGAGCTTTACAGGCTTCTTACGGCGGTAGATAGCGCTTTGGCGATCGATTTTTTCGACGTCGCGCTACATAATCAGCCCTTCGTATTGATGGAATTTTTAAAATCCGCGATAAATGCCGATAATTTCTATCTGATCGACAGCTACCTAAGCGACGACGGGATGCTAAATTTAGGGCTTGCCGAGGACGGCGATTTCGCGCAAATTTCGCGCGAGAAGCTCTATCTGCTAGCCAGCATATTTGCGCAGTGCAACGATGAGTTTCCGACGCTCGTTTATCGCGATGAAACCGCGCAAATTTTATCCTTGCTATACGACGAAAAGGTTGAAATTTTTGAAGAATTTTACGAGGTGAGCTCGCGATTTATCGCGGAATTTACCCCGTATCCGCAGGATGTCGTGGGCGCGGCTAGGATCGTGTACTCCTCGCTATTTTTCGAATACGTGAAAAACTACAAAAGCGAAGAGGTCGCTAAAAATACAATCTTTTACGGCGCGATCGGTACCGGTAAAACCCGCAGGCTGCGATCTTTGATAGCCGAAAAGAAGCTTGCGGCTAAAAATTTCCGCTACGTTTGCCTGCACGAAGGCTTTGAATATCGTGATTTCATCGACGGATTTTACGGCGAAAGCTTCATTAGCGGCGAGTTTAAGGCGCTGTGCAAAAAGGCGCTAAACGATCCGAAGGGCGAGTATTATTTTCTGATCGACAATGCAAGTGCTTCGAGCTTGGATAAAATTTTTGGCGAGGCGGCGGTACTTTTGGATCGCCGCTACGACGAGGAAGATGAGCTTTCGCTGATCCGCACGAAAAACTCCCATGTAATTGACGGCTTTGAAGAGGGCGAGAAAGCGCGCGCCAGCGTCGTTTTAAAGGACGGCCGCTCATATTTTGCGGTGCCTAAAAATTTATACGTCCTATGCACTCTAAGTGAGCACAAATGCGTTTCGCCGTCGATTGCAAAGGCGTTTAGATGGATCAGATGCGAGTGCGATTACGGCGCGCTTGAGGATTATTTAAGAGATCGCGAGATCGTAAATGCAAGCGCGGTCGTTGCGGTTTGCAAGGC
>NZ_CALKTT010000053.1 GCF_937997535.1 uncultured Campylobacter sp. | reverse complement strand
ATGTTTTTGAATTTAGCAAAAAAGCCTATCTTAAAGAAATTTCACGCGCCAGAACTTTTGGGTTTTTGAAAGACGTGCAGGCGCTACGCTCAATGGGGTTAGCTCTAGGCGGCAGCTTAGAAAACGCCGTCGTAATCGATGAGAATAAAATTTTAAATCCCGAGGGATTGCGCTTTGAAAACGAGTTCGTCCGCCATAAAATTTTAGACGCGATCGGCGATCTTGCGCTCGTTGGCGCTCCAATTTTAGGCGATTATACGGCGTTTGCGGGAAGCCACGATCTAAATCATAAACTAACTTTATCAGTTTTAGCCGATGCTAAAAATTTCGAGCTAGTAGATCTTACCGCCGAGGTTGTGCGCGAATATCAAAAAGTCTTTGCTTAAGGTTGCAAAATCAAAGAGATTGAAATTCTAATCGCTGCTCTTAGCGCTCCGTGCCTGCTCGGTGTGTATGAAAACGGCGCTAAGATAGCGGAATTTACGAGCGCTGAAGGTGAAAAGGCTGATAAATTTCTGATCTGCAAATTTAGCGAAATTCTAAAAACTTATAAAATCAAAGAGCTCATCTACGCAAATACCCCGGGCAGCTTCATGGGTATGAAAGTAAGCTATGTGATATTGCGCACGCTTAGCATCGCTCTTGATGTGCCGCTGTACGCCATCAGCGGCTTTGAGCTAAGCGGCTTCGGGCCGATCAGAGCGAATAAAAACTTCAACTACGTTTACGAACGCAGCGAAATCAGGATGAAAAAATGCGCCCCCGCTGCGCTATCTTTGCCGCAGGATTTATCGGTTTTAAATAAAAGCGATGATATACTTCCAAATTACATCATAGAAGCGGTTTAGGAGAGAGCTTGATTATAAGAATTCCTGCGACGAGCGCAAATTTAGGCCCAGGTTTCGACGCGCTAGGCCTTAGCCTAGGGCTATTTAACGAAGTAGAGATTACCGAGCAGAAGTTTTTTTGCGTATCGCTTAGCGGCGAGGGCAGCGACAGAGCGTGGCTAAAAAAGGGCAACGCTTTTTTGAATATTTTCAATGAAATTTACAAAAAACTAGGCGGCGGGCAAGAGATAAATTTTAAATTTGCTTTTCACAACAACATCCCGTTTTCGCGCGGGCTGGGCAGTAGCTCGGCCGTGATCGTAGGCGCCATCGCAAGCGCTTATAAAATTTGCGGGTTTGAGATCGATCGCGCTAAAATTTTAAACACGGCGCTGGAATATGAAAATCACCCCGATAATATCGCGCCCGCAACGCTTGGCGGCTTTGTAAGTAGCGTCGTGGACGGTAAGACGGTTCGCACGCAAAAATGCGAAATTTCGCAAGATCTGCAAGCGGTCGTCGTTATCCCCGATACGCCGATGCCTACGAACGAATCGCGCGGCAGGCTGCCTAAGAGCTTTTCGATCAAAGATTGCGTTAGCAACCTCTCGCACGCGGCGTTTCTGAGTGCTTGCTTTATGCGACGCGATTACGACAGCTTGCGCTATGCCTGTATCGACAAGATGCACGAGCAGATGCGTATGGGCGTGCTTCCGCAGCTTTTTGGGGTGCGCGAGATCGCCTATGATAACGGCGCGCTTATGAGCTCGCTCTCCGGCAGCGGCTCAAGCTTTTTAAATTTAGCCTATAGAGCCGACGCCGCAAAGCTTAAAGCCTGCCTTAGCGAAAATTTTAAAAACTTCCGCGTCGAAATTTTAGATATCGACAATGGCGGCTTTAATATTGACTAAGAAAAATAAAGATATAATCGCATGAGCGAACCGATTAGGATGTGTGTTATTTGCAAGGGGCGCTTCGCCAAGCGCGAACTCCACGCCTTTTTGCAAAATTTTAAAAATATAAGCTCAAACAGACAATTTTATATTTGCGACGGTTGCATAAATCAAAAAGAGAAAATTTCAAAATATCTATCTAAATTTGCGTCTAGTGCAGATTTGGGACATATCAAGGAGAGGGTTTTAAATGGGTGTTCTGATTAAAGATATCGCGGACGAGCTTGGATACGCAAGCAAAGAGATAATCGAAAAAGCGCAGGAGATGGGCTTTAAGAGAGTAAAAACCGCGTCGAATAAAGTAAGCGAAGAGGAAGCTGCCGCTATTTACGATTATATCCAGACGGGAATTTTACCGGGGAAAAAGTCAAAGCCCGCAAAGAAAAACTCCGAAAAAGCGCAAGAAGACGAGAATAAGCCCGCTAAAAAACAGAGCGAAACTAAAAAAACCGCTAAAAAAGAGAGCCCTAAAAAGGCGGAAAGCTTAAAAGCTTCCGAATCCAAAGAGTCCGCGCAGAGCGCCAAAGAGCCTAGCGACGAAAAAGCGCGTACACAAGAGTCTGAGGCAAAAACCGAAAAGTCCCAAAATCAAAAAGAAGAAATTTCCTCCGCCCCGCAGGAGAAAGAGGAGAAGCAAAATACCGCTTCAAAGCCTGCGCCGGTGCAGATAAACAGCGGCGATAGCATCGCTAGCGAGAGCCTGCAAAAGCGTCGTGGCCTAGTCATCGTAAAAAAGAAAAAGGAAGTTCAAGCTCCGGCGGCACAAGATAGAGCTGAGCCTAGGCGCGAAAAGATAAGTGCGAGCCTAGAGGCGATCTTTTCAAATGCCGAACTAAATTTGAAAAAGAAAAAGATCGAAAAGAAAAAAGCTCCCGTCGCCAAAAAAGAGGATGCCCTTAAAATCGACATCATTCCTGATCACGAGATGGCGGATATCGTCATTGAGGACGAAGATGTCGTGGTAATGCCCGATTTCACCGTCAAACCAATTCAGACCGAAAATCGCACCAAAAGTAAAAACCAACCCAATATTTATCGCGCCTCGCAGAATCAAATTTTTAGCAGTGAGGGTGGTATAAGTCGCGGCGGTCGCAAAAAGCATAAAAAAGCTCCTCGCGAGCAGGGTAGCGAAATCGTAAGCTCGGTAAATATCCCAAAAGAGATCCGCGTCTATGAGTTTGCCGATAAGATCAAAAAGCAGCCTAGCGAGATCATTGGCAAGCTATTTGCGCTTGGAATGATGACGACGAAAAACGACTTTTTGGACGAGGATGCGATAGAAATTTTAGCAAGTGAGTTCGGCATCGAGGTAAATATCGTCGATGAGGCGCAGGAGTTTGATTACATCAAGGCTTACGAGGACAGCGAAGGCGAAGAAAATTTAATCGCTAGAGCGCCTGTCATCACTATTATGGGACACGTCGATCACGGCAAAACGAGCCTGCTCGATTATATCCGAAACTCTCGCGTAGCAAGCGGCGAAGCGGGCGGCATCACGCAGCACGTAGGCGCGTATATGGTCGAAAAAAATGGCAGGAAGATCACCTTCATCGACACTCCGGGTCACGAGGCCTTTACTTCGATGAGAGCGCGCGGAGCGGAGGTTACCGATATCGTAATTATCGTAGTGGCCGCAGACGACGGCGTCAAACCTCAGACTAAGGAGGCTATAGCGCACGCCAAGGCGGCAAACGTGCCGATCATCATCGCGATAAATAAAATGGACAAGCCTAATGCTAATCCCGATCTCGTAAAAACTGGGCTTGCGGAGCTTGATATAATGCCTACCGAGTGGGGCGGCAGCTACGAGTTCGTGCCGATCTCCGCAAAAACGGGCGAGGGGATCGAAAATTTATTAGAGATCGTGCTTTTGCAAGCCGATCTTTTGGAGCTTAAGGCCGATCCTAGCAAGCAGGCTAAGGCAACCATCATCGAAAGCTCCCTGCAGAAGGGGCGCGGCGCCGTTGCCACCGTCATCGTGCAAAACGGCACCCTGCACGTCGGAGACACCGTCGTAGCAGGCATCGCATACGGCAAGGTGCGTGCTCTTAGCGACGATAAGGGCAGGGCGCTAAAGCAAATTTTACCGGGCGAATGCGGCGTCATCATAGGCCTTAGCGAGGTTCCGGGTGCGGGCGAGACGCTGATCGGCGTTTCAAGCGATAAGGAAGCGCGCGAGTACGCGAGCAAAATTTACGAGCATCAACGCCAAAAAGAGCTTAGCAAATCGACCAAGGTCACCATCGACGAGCTAAGCGCCAAGATTGCCGAAGGCTCGCTAAAAAGCCTTCCTGTGATCGTCAAGGCAGACGTCGCGGGCTCGTTAGAGGCTATCAAAGCAAGCCTTGAGAAGCTTCGCAACGACGAGGTTAAGGTCGATATCATCCACAGCGGCATCGGCGGCATCACGCAAAACGACATCGCCTTAGCAAGCGCTAGCGAAAACTGCGTGATCTTGGGCTTCAACGTCCGTCCTACGGGCGAGATCAAAGAGCTTGCCAAGGAGCGCGGCGCGCAGATTAAGACCTACAACGTCATCTACAATCTCATCGACGATATCAAGGCGCTTTTGGGCGGTCTTATGAGCCCGATCATCAGCGAGGAGGCCTTGGGTCAAGCCGAGATCCGCCAGGTTATCAACGTGCCTAAGATCGGGCAGATCGCGGGCTGTATGGTTACCGACGGGCTCATCGCTCGCGGCGCGAAGATCCGCGTCATCAGAGAGGGCGTCATCGTTTTTGAGGGCAACGTCAGCTCGCTCAAGCGCTTCAAAGACGACGCTAAGGAAGTCGCCAAAGGCTTCGAGTGCGGCGTAGGTATCGAGGGTTACGACGATATGCGCGTGGGCGATTTTATCGAAAGCTACAAGCAAAAAGAGGAGCAGGCTACGATCGACTAATGCTCGCGGAATTCCGCGCGGGCATTCGCTTCGTTTGCACGGCTTGCGGCTAAATTTTAAGCCTTGATCGCGCCTTGAAATTTTATTCTCGCAAAATTTGGGCGTGAAATTTCGCCTTTTAAATTTAATAGTAGAGCGCGCGAGCAAGGCTTTAAATTTTGTCGGTTTCTGCGCGAGGTTTTGTTGCATAGCGCTAGTTTTGAAATTTTAATGTTTTAGATTTTTCTTGTGGCGTGGCTTTGCGATTAAATTTTATTTTATGCCGCTTGCAGGTTGCGAATTTTCCGCGCGACTTAAATTTTAAATTTAATCTCAAAGTTGAAATTTAAAGGCGGTAAAATTTAGATTTCGCGCGGTATCGAAGCGCTTTTAAAATTTAAGATAAATTCCACAGCGGCGCAGTGCGTGACAAAACAGCAACGCGGCGGGCAGTGCGATTTAAAAATGACGCCGCAACGG
This sequence comes from uncultured Campylobacter sp., assembly GCF_937997535.1. Lineage (GTDB taxonomy): Bacteria > Campylobacterota > Campylobacteria > Campylobacterales > Campylobacteraceae > Campylobacter_B. The sequence goes on along the minus strand of NZ_CALKTT010000053.1, from coordinate 3,675 downwards.
CGCGCGGTGTCATTGCGGCGCTGCCAAAAGACGGCAACGGATACCGTAAATAGCGACGCAGTAAGCGAGCGTAGCGCAAAGAGGGTGCCGTCGCGCGTTGTATTCTTACGGTGTCAAGATGGGCAGCGTGGCAGCGGTATAACGCGCCCGTGGCGAGCAGAATACGGCATAGAATAGCACCACACTTTAGCGCGGTAGTATTTCTGCGGAGCGGTGCGGCTATGCGACGAGCCTTTGTATGCGAGCCGCAAAATTCTTGCGCGATCTGCGTTTAAAATTTAAGCGTAAAGCGTGGGCTAAAATTTAAAAGCAAAATTTTAAAGCCGAGCTCGCTTTTTAAAATTTAAAAGCGAAATTCTAAAAAGCGCGGCGTCGCTTGCAATACCTGCGCGCAGCAAACCGCTCAGAATTTAAATGGACGCTCCGGTGCGACGCAAGCCGCGTCAAATTTAAACAGACCGCGTCGCCGCAATACGGATATTTCGCCATGCCGAAGCGAGATAAAATTCCGTGCCGCCATAAGATGGACACGAGATAAAATTCTATGTCGCCGTAGGACGGACGCTCCGTTGCGACAAAGCAATAAAATTCCGTCATCGCAAGACGCAAAATAAAATTCCATCGCCGTATAATCTACGGCGATTTAAGATAGCGAGGTAAAGATGAATCCGACCGAACTTAGAAGACTTCGCACGCAAAGCGTGCTAAAGCAGCTCATCCCCGAAGCGCTCGCGAGCCTTGAGGACGAGCTTTTGCGCGGGCTGTGCGTCACCGACGTGGAGTGCAAGCGCGGGCGCTACGACGCGTTCGTGTATCTGGACAAAAATGCCTTCGACGAGCGCGAGCAGGAATTTGTGCTCGAAAAGCTAGGCCGCGTGGCGAGATATTTGCAAAACTTCTGCGCCGAGGCGGAGGGCTGGTACCGCTGCCCCGCGTTTCACTTCAAATTTGACGACCGCTTGGAGTATCAAAATAAAATGGACGATCTTTTTGACAAAATAGAGGAGGAGCTGCGCAAAAATGGTTGATTTAGAGGCTTTGGCGCGCGAGTGCGGCGTACAGCTTTACGACGTGGAGACGGTGAGCGAAAACGGCAGAACGATCTATCGCATCAGTATCACGAAAGCGGGCGGCGTGGGGCTGGATGACTGCGAGCGGCTATCGCGGCTACTTTCGCCGATTTTTGACGTGGAGCCGCCGCTTGAGGGCGAGTGGGCGCTGGAGGTCGGCTCGCCCGGGCTTGAGCGCAAGCTAAGCAAGCCGCAGCATTTCGCAAACTCCGTGGGCGAGCTGGTGCGCCTAAGCTGCACGGATGGGCAGAAGCTAAGCGGCGAGGTGCTCGGCTGCGAAGGCGGCGTGCTTAGACTACGCACGGACGGCGGCGAGGTAAGCGTGCGACTTGACGAGATCAAAAAGGCGCGAACCTACGTGCAGTGGTAGTGGCGAAGACTTAAAGCTCTGCGCGCAGCTTTGAAATTTTGCGAATGAGGCTTTAAAATTTGCCGCGCGAGATTTGCGAGTTTGAAATTTTGGCTTGGAATTTCGAGCTTTAAATTTTAAAATCGCTTTTGAAATTTACAGCTCCTAGTTGTTCTTAGCGCTCTTGATCTCTCGCGGTGTTCGGCGTAAAATTTTAAAATTCTGCTCTGCTAGCCTGTTTTAAAATTTACGTCGCGCCACTAAAAAGTAATTTTTCACGCTACCGAGCGGCGCTTTGAAATTTCAGATCGTACCGCTAAAAAGCAAGCTTCGCGGCGATTTCTGCTGCGTAAATTTTAATTCCCATGCCGCGCGTGCCGTTTTGAAATTTCACGCTGCGTCGCTAAAAGATAAGTTTTGTGTGACGCTTGCGCGTTGCTTCGGAATTTTACGTCGCGCCTGAAAGCGGCTAAATTTTAAAATTTACGCACTGTTTTGACGCGGTAAAATTCCACGTTGAAATTCCGCCCGTAAATTTTTGATACAAAATTCCTGCGCTAAATTTCGCCTTAAAATTTTATCTGTAGAATTTTAAGACAAAATTCCGCCCATAAATTTACGCTTTAAAACTCTACGGGCGGAGGTTTGCGCGCCGTTCATCGGATAATTAAAATTCCGCCAAGCGGCGCGGATGTTTGCGACTATGAAGCGGAGATGCCGATCGTGGCTAGCAGTACGGGCGAGGTCATGAGCCCTACGATCGTAAGGATCCACGCTAATATCGCTATTACGAGCGAGGCTTGCTTTTTGACGGCTTGATAGGTCGCGGCGATCGCGCACAAAAACGCAAGCGGAACAAAGACGATCCCTAGGAAAAAGATCCCTAAAATCGCGAAGACTATGGAGAGTATCCCAAGCACGTTTGATTGGGGTTGAACGGTCGGTTGTTCAGACATTTTAATCCTTTGAAAAAAAATTATGTAATTCTACCCCCCCCCTGAATTTGAGCTGAAATTAAGCCGTGCCTTTTGAAATTTCATATTCGCGCCCGCTCGTTGTTTTACCCTAGCGCTCCATTAAAATTTTACTTCGTAAAATTAGCGTTTACGCGCGCTATCGATGCACTCATTTACACGATAGGCGAAAATTTTGGCGCGCGAAACGGATGCTACAAAATTTGCGATTTAGGATAAAATTCTAAAACCTGTGGTAAGATTTCGCAGTTTCGCTTCCGCGCGGAATTTCGCCCGGGCACATACGGCGCGCGGCTTGTAAGCTTCGATAAATTTGGCGCTTAAAGCGAGGCTTGTAGCAGCAAATGTATTTGGAATGTGAGTCGGCGAACCGGTACGGCACGGGCGAGCGTAGGCGGGCAAGCGGGTTGCGTCCGAGGCGTAATCCGTTGCGAGCAGACGAGGTTGCCGACTAGCCGCAATTCGGCTAAGCAAGCACGGCGGAGCGGGACAATTTAAATTTTTGGATTTTGTATGAACGACGAATTTTACATGGATTTGGCGCTGCGGACTGCGTGGCGCTATCAGGCTCTGACGCTACCCAACCCCGCCGTGGGCTGCGTGCTTCTGGATAAGAGCGGCAGGATTCTTGGTATAGGCGCGCATAAAAAGGCGGGCTTTTTACACGCCGAAGCAAACGCCGTTTTCGCCGCGTTGTGCGATCTGGACGCAAATTTCGCGCAGGATTTCGCCCGCGAATACGCCCGCAAATTCGGCGTTAAATTTCAAAACCTAGAAGCCCTAAAAAGCGCGCTTTTGCAGCCGAGCTTTACCTACGATTTCATCTTAAACCGCCACGGCGGGCTTTTGCGCGGCGCTTGCGCCTACGTCACGCTTGAGCCCTGCGCACACCGCGGCAAGACCCCGTCTTGCGCCGAGCTTTTGGCACAGCTCGGGCTATCGCGCGTGGTAATCGGCGCACGCGATACGAATGCGCAGGCTGCGGGCGGTGCGGAAATTTTAAGCCGCGGGGGCATAGAGGTGAAATTTGACGTCTGCTCTGCCGCGGCGACGGAGCTTGCGGAGCCGTTTTATCTGGCGCGCGAGGGCGGCTTTTGCTTCATCAAAATCAACGCCGCGCTAAACGGCGCGGTGCATGGGCGGATCGGTAGCGAAAAGCAGCGCGCGTTCGTGCACAAGCTGCGCGGCGTGTGCGATTACGTAGGCGTGGGCGGGCAGACTGTGCGCGCCGACAGACCGACGCTGGACGTGCGTGCGGCTAAATTTGATGAAATTAGCGCTT
>NZ_CALKTT010000052.1 GCF_937997535.1 uncultured Campylobacter sp. | reverse complement strand
TATCATAAACGCCTACGGAATCTCGGGACTAAATTTTATCTATCTTGTCTGCGACATGGCGGCTTTGATCGCTTTTTTGACGCTATTTTTTACAATTTTTAGCTCGCGTTATATGACCAAGCCGATTTTGATGATCTGCTTTTTTATCTCGTCGTTTACAGCGTATTTTATGGATAGCTATAACGTCGTAATCGATTCGGAGATGATCCGCAATGCAGCCCAGACGAACTTTGCCGAATCAGCGGATCTTTTTAGCCCGAGACTAGCGATTTACGTGCTGGTGCTGGGCGTCTTGCCCTGCGTGCTGATTGCTCGCTCGCGCGTTAGCTACCGTCCGCTTAAATTTGAAATTTTAGCTAAGCTCAAAGCGGCGGGCATTTGCATAATAATCATCGCGGCGCTGCTTTTTGGATTTAGCAAATACTACGCGTCGTTTTTCAGAGAGCATAAAATTTTACGCAGCTACGCAAATCCCGGATATTGGATCTACAGCGGCGTTAAATTTGCCGCAAAATCTAAAAAGCAGGGCTCACAGCCTCTGATGCAAATCGCTACGGACGCGCATATCGATGAAAATTCTACAAGCTCAAAAAAGCTCGTCGTCGTAGTCGTGGGCGAAGCGGCGAGAGCGGATAGATTTTCGCTAAACGGCTACGAGCGAGATACTAATCCGCTACTAGCCAAAGAGCAGGGTGTCGTAAGCCTAAGCAATACCCATTCTTGCGGCACTTCGACGGCACAAAGCGTGCCGTGCATGTTTTCGCTGCTAAATCGCGATGAATTTAGCGTCGAAAAGGCTGCAGAGGAGCAAAACGTATTAGACATACTAAGCCGCGCTGATGACATGGCGATTTTGTGGCGTGATAACAATTCCGATTCCAAAGGTGTGGCGCTGCGCGTAAAATATCAGGATTTTAAAATTCCGCAAAATAATCCGATCTGCGACGTAGAGTGCAGGGATGAGGGGATGCTCGTGGGGCTTGATAAATTCGTCGCCGAAAACGCGGGCAAAGATGTATTAATCGTGCTGCATCAGATGGGCAATCACGGGCCTGCGTATTTTAAGCGCTATAAGAAAGAATTTGAAAAATTTAGCCCCGTTTGCCGCGATAACGAGCTTGAAAACTGCTCGCAGCAAGAAATTTCAAATGCCTACGATAACGCGATTTTATACACGGATTATTTTTTAAGCAAAGTTATAAATTTTTTAAAGCCGTATTCTAAGACGCACGAAACGGCGATGATCTATATGAGCGATCACGGCGAGAGCCTCGGCGAGGGCGGCGTTTATCTGCACGGTATGCCCTATCTTTTCGCTCCCGAGGCGCAAAAGCATATCGGCGCTATCGTTTGGCTAGGTGAGGGAAAAATGCGCGAAAGATACGATCTAAGCGTACTTAAATCGCATAAGGACGACGCTTTTTCGCACGATAATCTTTTTCACACGCTGCTTGGAATTTTTGAAGTAGATACCAAGGTGTATAACAAGGATTTGGATATTTTAAATGGAGTGAAAAATTAGAATTTCGCACTAAATTTCGTCGTAGATTGTGAGTGAAATTTTAGCAATAAAAGATTCTATTGGCAAAATTCTAATTTAAGCTTAGTTTGAAATTTTACCTAAACTTGAGCAAAATCTGCTCCAAAAATTTTTTATGCAAAAGCTAACAAAGAGGCAAAGTGCTACAAAATCTCAATCTCTCATTTATCGTTGCGAGATATGAATTTTAAATTTCATTAGAAATTTTACGTGCAGTTTTGATAAATGCCTGCGCTAGATGGTTTAGACGTTTGCCTTTTTTGTAGGCGATTATCAGCGTATTATCGAGCTCACGCGCGCCTACATCAAAGAGCTTTATCCTGCTCGCCTTATTCTCTTTTATCATCTGCGGTATGCTAAAACACGCTCCAGCGCCGCTTGCGACGATAGCATTGGCGATGTCGAAAGTCTCCGTGCGACACAGCACTTTCGGCGCAAATCCCGCAGCAGCAAAAAATGCATCTATCTGCTCGGCGCTTCTTAGGCTTTGATTAGGCAGGATGAATCTTTCCTCTTTTAAGCGCGAAATGTCAATTTTAGGAACAGATTCGTTTTTAAACTCAAGCGAGAGCGGATGGGTGAAGCTTAGAGCGACATAGGTTTTTTGCGTTAGAATTTTAACCCCGTCAAGCCCGCTCATATCGATGGGCAGTATTAGCATACCGACATCAAGATCACCTTGAAGTAGCATTTCGCGAATGCTAAGCGCAGAAGAAAACTGCGTGATTTGTAGATCCGAATCCTTAAATTTCTTGCAAAACATCGGCAGTAGCGACGGCAGTAGATTATAGCCGTTTTGCGAAAAACCGATGCGAATTTTATCATTTTTTACGCCGCTTATTTCAGAGATATCGTTTTTTAGGTCGTTTATGGCATCAAAAATGACTTTGGCTTTACTAGCATAAATTTTTCCCGCGTGCGTAAGCGAAATGGGATTACTCGTGCGGTTAAAAAGCTGTGCTCCAAGCTCACGTTCCAGTGATAAAATGCTCTGTGATAGCGACGGCTGCGGGATTTTAAGTGCCTCGGCAGCCTTAGTAAAGCTACGGAATTCTGCTACTTTTAATACTAGCTCCATGCGATGCAAATTCATTTAGCCTCTCCAATTAATAATTTAATTCTTATGAAATGATACACTAAATAATATTTGACTTATGTTAAAAATGAAACTAAAATTACGCTTTTAGTTTAGAACTTTAAACTTAAGCTAAGAATTTCTCAAATGGAGAGGAAAATGAGCGAATCAAATTTCAACAGACGCGATTTCTTAAAATCCGCCTGTATCAGCGTCGGCGCGCTTAGCCTTAGCGGCTGCGTGGATACCGACAAAAGTAAAAGCGGAGGCGGCGGCAACGAAGGCGGCCTTCCTAGTGTGGACGTACTCGTTATCGGCTCGGGAGGCGCGGGTTTGCGTGCAGCCGTAGCGGTAAGAAAGAGTAATCCAAATCTCAGTGTCGTAGTAGCTACGAAGATGATGCCTTCGCGCAACGCCACCTGTATGGCGGAAGGCGGTATCAACGGCGTTACGAGTTTCAGTGGCGGCGATTCATACAAGCTTCACGCCTACGACACCGTAAAGGGCGGTGCATATCTCGTAGATCAGGACGCCGCGATTAAATTTTGCGAGCTTGCGGGCCCTACGATTGCCGAGATGGATTACATCGGCACGCTATTTTCTAGAAACGCCAGCGGCGGCGTGGACGGCAAAGAAAGCGGCGTCCCGGGCGGCGTAGCACAGCGCTTTATGGGTGGCGCGTCTAAAAAACGATGCAACTACTCCGCCGATAAGACGGGTCATATCTTGATGCACGCCTGTTTTGACGATGCGGTCAGCAACGGCGTGAAATTTTTAATCGATCACGAGCTTCTTGAGATCAGCGCGCCTGACGGCAAATGCGAGGGCGTCGTGCTTCGAAATATCCAAACCGGCGATTTTTATCCCGTGCTTTGCAAAGCCTTGGTAATCGCAACGGGCGGATATACGAGGATGTTTTACAACCGCACATCGGTGCCTTATATCGCTACCGGCGACGGTATCGCGGCGGCACTGCGCGCGGGTCTTGGATTCAGCGATCCGGAGATGGTGCAGTTTCATCCGACTGGTATCAAAAGCGGTGGCGCGCTCATTACCGAAGCTGCGCGCGGCGAGGGCGGATATCTGCTCAATAACAAAGGCGAGCGCTTTATGAAAAACTACCACGAAAAGATGGAGCTTGCGCCGCGTGATGTCGTAGCTCGCGCGATCGAAACCGAGATCCGCGAGGGTAGGGGCTACGGCGAGGGGCTAGGCGCATACGTGCTGCTTGACGTAAGACATCTCGGAAAAGATAAAATTTTAAAAGCCCTTCCTAAGATCAGACACACCGCCATTTTGTTTGAGGGTATCGATCTTATCGAACAGCCGATTCCGATTCGTCCGACCGCACACTACTCGATGGGCGGCATTGAAGTGTCTAAATTTGACGATATGAGCACTAAAATTTCGGGGCTTTATACCGCGGGCGAAGCGTCTTGTATCTCGATTCATGGCGCAAACCGCTTGGGCGGAAATTCTTTAACCGACGCAGTCGTAACGGGCAAGCTCGCAGGACTCGGCGCAGCGGATTATGCCGCGAAGCAGGAGGGATTCGGCTCGGGTAAAAGAGCGAGCGAGCTCGCGCAAAAATGGCAGGCTAAATTTAAGCAGATCGCAAACGGCTCGGGCAAGGCAAACGAGATGTATGAGTTGCGCGAAGAGCTAGGCGCGCAGCTTTGGGATAATATGGGCATCTTTAGAACCGACGAAAAGCTCGATCTGCTTTCGCAAAATTTAGAGAGTATCAGAGCGCGCTACGACGAGCTGCACGTTGCTGATGTAAATCCGGTTATGAATACCGCATTTACCGACTACGTCGAGCTTGGAAATTTAATCCTGCTTGCGCGTTGTGCGTGTTTGGCTGCGCAAAAGAGGCTTGAAAGCCGCGGCGCGCATACCAGAGAGGATTATCCGAAGCGCGACGATAAAAATTTCTTAAAGCACAGTATCGTGACGATGAACGACGCAGGCGAGCTAAGCTTGGGCTACAAAGAGGTCGTCGTTACGGAATTCTCTCTTGACGGAAGGAAACCTCAATGAAATTTATCATAGACCGCTTCGACGGAAGCAAAAATTATAAGCAAGCCTATGAGCTTAGTTTAGAGCAGATCAAAGGAAAGACCCTGCTTGGAGTTTTGCAGTTTATAAAGCAAAATTTAGACATCACTTTAAATTTTACCACAGCGTGTCGTATGGCGATATGCGGAGCCTGTGCCGTAAGGGTAAACGGACACTCATATCTTGCCTGCGATACCAAGATGGATGCTCTGCTTGCGGAGTATGAAAACCCCGATAGTTTTACGATCTCGCCGCTAAATAATTTCCGAGTGATCTCGGATCTAGTAGTGGATTGGGAACCTAGTATCGAGAATTTAAGAAAGATCAAACCTACTATTACTCCTAAGAAAGAATTTAGCGCAGAGAAGGGCTGTAAGCAAAGCCCTGAGCAGATGGAACGCGTAAAAAAGCAGTGGGATTGCATACTTTGCGGATGTTGCGCTAGCGAATGCAATAAGCTAGAAGCCGATGCGAGCGATTATATGCAACCTTTTGTTTTTACGCATGCTAACCGCGCCGCGTTTGATTCAAGAAGCAGGGACGCTATGCCTCATCTAAAGCCTGCGGTTCTAAACGGATTATGGCTATGCGTACACTGCCAAGAGTGCGCCGATCGCTGCCCTAAAGGCATAAGCGCTCAAAGCGACATCACCGCACTTCGCGCCTTAGCGATGAAAAAAGGACTTACCGCAGGAAGCGGTCCAGCTCACGCAGAGGCATTCCTGTTAGACATCGTAGAGGGAAGCGGAAGATTAAACGAGATCAAGCTCGCTTTAAGAAGCGAAGGGGTATTTGCCAATATGGGCAAGATGGACGTAGCGGCAAATTTAATGGCTGCCGGCAAGATGAATCCTCTTCATGCTTTAGGCGGTGAGGAGATTGAGGGACATGCAGGGCTCGTTAAGATGATAGAGGCCGCACGCAAAGCTCAGGCTAGCGGCGAGATAGAATAAGGAGGAGAGGATGAATAACGAATTTGCATTTTTCCCGGGTTGCGTTTTAAGTCAAGCCGCAAAGGAATCTAAAATTTCACTTGAAGCGATCGCTCCGGTACTGGGTATTAAACTTCACGAGATAAAAGGCTGGAGCTGCTGCGGAGCCAGTCAAGCTCAATGCGTCGATCCTATGGCAAGCTTAGTAGCTAATGCCAGAAACATCGCGCTAGCCGAGGGTATGAATATGCCTCTGCTAACTACCTGCTCCACCTGTATGCTAACTCTAACCAAGGCTAAACTTACTCTAGATAAGGGAGCCAAAAGCTATATCAATACCTTTTTAAAAGAGGGCGGTATGCAGTATCAGGGAAGTACCGAGATAACGAGCTTGCTTTGGGTGCTATATCAAAGCTTAGATATATTAAAAGCTAAAGTCGTTAGACCGCTAACAAATTTAAAAGTAGCGCTATTTTACGGCTGCCACTCATTAAGACCGGAGCGCGAGCTTAAAAAAGAAAGCTCAACCAATCCAAAAAGCTTTGAAGCGGTAGTTAGCGCACTTGGCGCTCAGATAGTGCCTTTTGAAAAACGCCTTGATTGCTGCGGCTTTCACGCTAGCTATCCTGCGGTAAAATCGGTATCTAAAATGTCAAGCGAGATCGTAAATGACGCTGCCGAGCACGGAGCGGATGTCGTAGTTACCCCTTGTCCGCTATGTCAGATGCAGCTAGATATCTATCAGGAGCGATACCAAGAAGCAAGGGATTCTAAGGTAAGAAAGCCGATCATCCACCTATCTCAGCTGGTAGGCCTTGCACTTGGGCTAAGCAACGAACAGCTTGGACTAAACATCAATATCCAAGATGCAACGAGATTGGTAAGCTGATCTTTGGAAATTTTCTAAAATTTAACGGATGATTTTACAAAAATACTTCGCTGCAGCGCACACATAGTACGCCTCGCGAGTATTTCACAAAATCATCCAACCTACGCCTGCTTATCCTAAAATACTTTTCGCTACTATAAAATTCTTGGATAAAATTTCACTGCTTCGTAAAATTTAATGCTTCATAAAATTTAATGCTTTCTCCGACGTAATTTAACGTTTCGCCCGCTGCGCTAAATTTTAATCCGCCTTTTATTTTTAAATTTAAAACCTGCTAGACGATGAATAAATATAAAATTTTAATTAAATCTAACGAAATTTAAGGTGCATAAATTCTAAATTTTGATAGAATGCCATTTAAAAATATCCTAAATTTCAGGAGGACATTATGGTTGATTTGGCTCAAATTTCGGCTAGACTTGATGCCGTTGAGCGTTTGCCGCGAATAAAAGCGGAGGAAAGCATACAAGAAAGGCTTAAGAGCAAAGGTTTTTCGCGCCGCGATTTTATGAAATGGAGCGGAGCGATGACCGCGATGCTAGGACTTCCGGCCGCATTTGCACCGAGCGTGGCTCGAGCTGCGGAGCTTGCTGATCGCTTGCCGGTGATCTGGCTTCATATGGCAGAGTGCACGGGCTGTAGCGAGAGCTTACTTCGCACCGATACGCCTACGATCGACAGCCTCATATTCGATTACATCAGCCTAGAATACCATGAGACGATAATGGCTGCCGCAGGCTGGCAAGCCGAGGAAAATTTAGAGGGCGCGATCGAAAAATACAAGGGGCGCTATATCTTAATGGTCGAGGGCGGAATCCCAAGCGGCGAGAATGAATTTTTCCTAACCGTGGGCCCTGAGGGCAAGAGCGGAGCTCAGCACTGCAAACACGCGGCCGAAGGCGCTGCGGCAATATTTGCGATCGGCACCTGTTCGAGCTTCGGCGGTATCCAAGCCGCAGCTCCGAATCCGACCGGCGCCGTAGGTTTGGACAAAATCATAAACAAACCCGTCATCAACGTCCCGGGCTGTCCGCCTAGCGAAAAAAATATCGTCGGCAACGTGCTAAATTTTATCCTTTTCGGCACACTTCCAAGCCTGGACGTTTATAACAGGCCTAAATGGGCTTACGGGCTACGAATACATGATCTGTGCGAGCGCCGCGGGCATTTCGACGCGGGCGAGTTTGTAGAAAGCTTCGGCGATGCGGGCGCTAAGGACGGATACTGTCTTTATAAAGTAGGCTGCAAGGGTCCTTATACGTTTAATAACTGCTCGCGCGAGCGTTTTAACTCCCACACTAGCTGGCCGGTACAAGCGGGCCACGGCTGCATAGGCTGCTCGGAGCCTGATTTTTGGGATCATATGGGACCTTTTGAGGAGCCTTTGGCGGATCGCCTTTACGAAAGCGTTTTCGGCGGGCTCGGCGCTGATGCTACCGCAGATAAGATAGGTGTCGGAATTTTAGCGATCACGGGTGTTGCGGTAGCGGCACACGCGGCGATTGCGTCATTTAAGGATAAAGGGGAATAATCATGTCGCAAAGAATCGTAATAGATCCGATAACCAGAATAGAGGGACATTTAAGAATAGAGGTCGTAGTGGATGATGAAAACGTCGTACGCGAGGCCTATAGTAGCTCCACTTTATGGCGCGGGCTTGAGACCATAGTAAAAAATAGAGATCCGCGCGACGCGGGATTTTTTATGCAAAGAATTTGCGGCGTCTGCACCTTCTCGCACTACAAAGCGGGCATCGTCGCGGTAGAAAATGCCCTCGGCATCACTCCGCCGCTAAATGCCTTGCTGACGCGCACGCTGATGGCTAACGCGCTATTTTTGCACGATCATCCGGTGCATTTTTATCAACTCCACGGGCTTGATTTCGTAGATGTAGTAAGCGCTCTTAGCGCCGATCCTAAAAAAGCAAGCGAAGAGGCGTTTAAATACTGCGACACCCCTTATGCGTGCGGCACAGATAAGCTAAAAGAAGTGCAAGATCGCGTGGGCGCTTTTGTTAAGAAAGGCGCTTTGGGACCTTTTGCCAACGCCTACTTCGGCCACCCAACATATAAGCTTAGCCCGGAGCAAAATTTAATCGCTCTTTCGCACTATCTTGAATGTTTGCGCATTCAGCGCACGGCGGCTCAGATGATGGCAATATTCGGTGCGAAGCAGCCTCATCCGCAAAGCCTCACCGTAGGCGGCGTCACCTGCGTGATGGATATCCTAAGCCCTGCGAGACTGGGCGAATATATGTCTAAATTTAAAGAGGTTGCAGACTTCGTAAATCGCGCCTACTATCCTGATCTCGTAATGGCTGCTAAGGCTTACGGCAACGAGCCTAGCGTGCTAAACGATATCGGCGTGGCAAATTTATGGACTCACCAAGAATTTCAGCTTTCAAAGAACGAATGGCTATTTCAAAGCGGCATGATTATGAACGGCGATATTAGCAAGGTTTTGGAGCTTGATGAAAACAAGATCACCGAGGAGGCAACGCATGCGTGGTATAAAAACGATGCGGCACTTCATCCTTACGACGGCGAGCAAGAGCCGAATTATACGGGTCTTCAGGATGGACAGAGCATCGACGCGCACGGCAAAGAAGCGCATACGAAGGTGCTCGATACCCAGGGTAAATACACCTGGATTAAGGCTCCGCGATACGACGGCAAGCCGCTTCAGGTAGGGCCTCTTGCAAATATCGTAGTAAATTACGCTAAGAAAAATGAGCGCATAGTAAAAGTCGTGGATCAATTTCTAAAAGACGCCGGCTTGCCGCTTGAGGCGGTATTTTCGACGCTTGGACGAACAGCATGCCGTATGATCGAGGCTAAAGTCGTTGCCGACAACGGACTGATTGCACTAGAAAATTTGATCGCAAACATTAAAAGCGGCGATACGCAGACCTGCGCAAAATATGTAATCGATAACTCTAAAGAATACAAAGGTCGCTATATCGGTCATGTGCCGCGCGGCGCACTTAGTCACTGGTGCAGGATCGAAAAGGGCGTCATCAAAAACTGGCAGGCGGTCGTGCCGTCTACTTGGAACGCCACTCCTAAAGATAAAGACGGCGCTATGGGCGCTTATGAATCCTGCTTGATCGGACTTAAGCTTGCCGATCTTTCCAAACCGCTAGAGATCATCCGCCGCATCCATTCATTCGATCCTTGCATAGCCTGCGCCGTGCACGTGATGGACGCTAAAGGGGCGGAGCTTGGCTGCTATAGGGTAGATCCCAGCAAAGGATAAACGATGAAAAAAAGATTTGCGGAATATGAATTCTCCATCGGTCTTAGGCTCACGCACTGGCTGCGCGCGCTTTGCATTACGCTTTTGGTGATCACCGGATATTACATCGCCTTTGTTTTCACCGCGCCCGAGATTAATCCCGAGCCGGTGCTTTTCATGCAGGCTAAATTTAGATTCGTACATCTGATCTTCGGCTTTGCGATGATCGGTGCGGCGATCTTTAAAACCTACCTTTTTTTCTTCGATAAAAAGAGCAGAAAAGAGCTTTTAAGCATCAAGGATTTTTTTAGCCCGCGCGTCTGGATCGCCCAGATCAAATACTATATCTTTTTGGGCGAGCACCCGCATCTTCGCGGCGTTTATAACCCTTTGCAGTTCATCTCCTATCTGGGCTTTTATCTAGTGCTGTTCGTAATCTGCCTAACCGGAATGATTCTATACGTTCACGTCTATCACGAGGGGTTAGGCGGTGCGCTATACGGGCTCTTGCGCCCGCTGGAAGCTGCGATGGGCGGTCTAAGCGAAGTACGAATGATTCACCATCTTTGCATGAATATCATCATAATCTTCGTACCGATCCACGTCTATATGGCGGTCTTTAACGCCGTCAAGGGCAGAGACGGTGCGATGGATGCAATCGTAAGCGGCTATAAATTTAAAAAGGAAGAGCACGCTTGAGGGTGCTGGTACTGGGTATCGGCAACGTCATCTACGCGGACGAGGGCATAGGTGTGCACTTCGTCCGCGCGCTCGCGCAGAACTATAAATTTTATCCTAAAACCGCCGCACAAAATTCTATGGCGGGCGAGGATTTCGCGGCGCAGAATTTTATGCAAAATTCCGCCCAAGTCTCTGCGATACAAAATTCTACCTCGCAAAATTCCATAGAGCGCGACTCCTTGCAAAATTTTGCGGATGAGAATTCTATCTTTAAGCAAAATTTCGCAGCAGCAAATTTAGACCGAAATTCTACTTCAAAACATTCCACAAAGCAGAATTCCGCTTCAAATTTTACTTTGCAAAATTCCGTCATAAATTCCACAGCGCAAAGCTCTATCAATGCGGACTTCATCGCCGAAAACTCCACCGCGCCGAGCCGGAGCGTGGATCAGATCCGCTTTATCGACGGCGGGACGCTGGCTAGCTTTTTGATGCCTACGATGGCGGAATTTGATGAAATTTTGCTCGTAGATTGTATAGACGCGGACGGCGCAAAGGGCGGCGAGGTATATTTTTTCGACTACGACGCGATGCCTAAGCAGATCAGCTGGAGCGGCTCGGCGCACGAGGTCGAAATGCTTCAAACCCTGCAGATGATGGATCTTTGCGGCGATCTGCCTCACGTTAAAATTCTAGCGGTCGTGCCGCAGCGCATCGAGGAAGCGAGCTTTAAGCTAAGCTCCGCGATTTTAGAGTCCTCAAAAACCATGGAAAAAACGGCGCTTAAGTACCTATCGGATCTTGGCTTCGCGCATGAAAAAATCGCCGATCTTAGCGCCCAAGATATCGCGGATCGATTTGCAAAAAGGGGGCGAGATGATAGTAGCATATGAGTTTAATTACCTTAATGAAAACGCGCTGATAGCGCACTTCTTGCTGTTTTATGCTCGCAAAAGCGCACTTGAGTTTTGCCTGAAAAAAGAGGCGAGCTTAATAAGTCTTTTCGTGCGCGGCAGTGAGGATGAAATTTTAAAATTTAGCGACGAGGCGATGCCGCTGATCCCAAACTCCATATTTTTGGCAAAATCCTCCGTGCGCGTGGTGGACGAGGGCAGCGTCGAAGCAAAAACGCTGAAATTTAACGGCACGTTTGAAGGTGCCTCCTTGGGCGATTTAAACAAATTTTTCGAGGATGAAATTTCAAACGCCCATAACACGGCTAAATTTAATAACTTCACCCCGCGAGTGATGAAAGAATACCTCGCTCACGCCGAGCCGTCTCAAAACGAATTCGGAGTAATAAGCGGCACCGACGTGCTTCATGAGGGAAAATTTGAAGCGGTAAGCAGGGAGAATTTTGCCCGCTTACTAGAGTTTTGCCGCATAAACTTATTTCATGCCAGGCAGGTGCAGATTAAGCGCGGCGGCGCAACTTTCACGCTCAAAGCGGACGTGGATTTTAGCGCCGACTTTCTGATAGCCGCAGGAGTGGGGGCGCTGGATGGGATTTTTGTGAGCGACGAAAAGAGCAAAATCGCGCTCGCAGCCTTCGAAAAGCCACTCATAAGCCTAAAAACCAATGCGATCTTTAGAAAAAATCACGAGGACACGCCTAAATTTTTTGACGTAAAGCTTGCGGGCGACATATTCGTGTTTGCGCTGGGGCGCGCTTTGGCAAGCGACGAGATCTATTTTTTAAGCGTAAAATGCGAAAGCGCGGCGCAGAAAGATAAAATTTTTAAGGTCGCGCCACTGCAAAACGGCTTTTTGATCGTGCAAAACAAGGGCTTTTTAAGCGACGCCGCAAACACTTATCTGAAAAACTCAAAGGACAAAAACTCTGCTCTTTTTGCGCTTACGTGCCGCGAAAAGGGACTGCTAGATGATCAGAAAAAACGGGTTTTGCGCTGCTTTTTGGGTGCGGGCGCGGATGATGAGATCGCAATTTATGGCGAAAGCTCTAAAAAAATTCTGCTTAAATTTGATCTGCCGCGCAGTTTTGACGAGCTTAAGGCGCAAATTTGCGCCGACGAAACGGGCGCTAAGCTGCTTGAAAATTTTAGCGCCAAATTTAACGTAGACGCCGCGAAAATCGATGAAATTTTAAAAAGCGCAAACGCGGGATTTTACGGTATTTTTAGCATCGCCGCACAGCTTATCTGGGGGCGCGATGCGGAGTTTTTGATGGCGGCTGCGGAGGATTTTGCGGGCGGCAAAGGGGTGCTACTAGATTTTTGCACGGACGAGCGCGGCTGCGTGCAAGTGGATAAAATTTTGCGCTCGGCGATGAGCTATGCGCTCGCAGGCGCCAATGAAAAGCTGTTTGCGTTCGGATTTTTCGATAGTTTGGGCTATTTTTTAAGCGATCTGGCGGATGAGCGCAAAGAGGATTTTGACGTTTTGATCTTCGGCGGAGCGATGTTTGGCGGGCGCAAATTTGCGGATTTAATGCTTAAACTTTGCAAAAATTTTGATGTGAGCTTTAGCGACAGCTACGCGCTTCAAGCTCGCTAGATCGGGCATATATGCGAGTTTTTGGCAAAGCTTTGAAGCCTTATGTACAAAACAGCGAGTTGCGCGGGCATTGCGGTGCCGATAGCTGCGCCATACGGGCTAAATTTAACGTAGATGAGATCGCGCGAAATTTTAAAAAAGCGGCAAAGGGCGCCGAAGCAAAGGATCAAATTTTATTAAATTTAGAGCATATTTTGCAGCGTCCGGAACGCTTTGTCCGCCCGTCGCGAGCGCATTTTACCCGCAAAACAGCTCCGGCGTCGCGCAATTTATGAAAGTATGTGTATGAAAGTGGCTAAATTTGAGGTTTTCGGAGCGGTGCAGGGGGTCGGATTTCGCCCGTTCGTCTACAAGCTTGCCGTGGATTTGGGGCTGAAAGGCGAGGTTTATAATGACGGTGAGGGCGTTAAAATCATCGTTTGCGCAGATATTTTTGGGGCGCAACAGAACTCAGTCGATAAAAATTCCGCCTTTTTAAATTTAGATGAACCGAATTCGAGTGAAGCCGCAAGCTCGTCACTAAATTTTACGGGCTTAAATTTGAATCCGAACTCCATTTCGCCGCAAAGCGCACCGAATTTACCGAATGATTCGGCCGGCTTGCCACGTGATCTAGCAAACGATTTAGCAAACCTGCCCGATTTAACGAGCTTGTCGCATGATTTGATGAGAGATTTTCAAGCCGCAGTGAGCGTGAAATTTCTGCCCAACTTATCCGAGCTAAATCTAAACGAGCAGGGCTCTATCTTGCCGGCTTTACCCGAGCAAAACCTCTGCTCGCAGGATTTGCAGGGCTCCAAGCGCGATCCGCAAAACGCCGAGCAAGATCTGCGCGAAGAAGAAATTTTAAAAATTTTCGAGCGGCGCCTTCGCAGCGAAGCGCCGCCGCTTTGTCGTATCGATAAAATTACCCGCAGCGATCTAAATACGCAAGATTTTATGCAGAATTTTACTGATTTTAAGATCACGCAATCCAAGGAGGGGCGTAAATTTAATCCGATTTTGCCCGATTTTGCGATCTGCAATCAGTGCAAAAAAGAGTTTTACGACCCGCAAAATCCGCGCTTCCACTATCCTTTTATCAACTGCACGGATTGCGGCCCGCGCCTTAGTATTATCGCTGCGCTGCCGTACGACCGCGCAAACACCACGATGAGGGTGTTTGAGATGTGCGAGTTCTGTCGCGGCGAATACACGGACCCGCTCACGCGCCGCTATCACGCCGAGCCGATCTCCTGCCCACACTGCGGCCCGCGGCTGTTTTTATGCGGCACGGGCGGTGAAATTTTATCAAGCGGCGAGGAGGCGATAGCGCGCACGGCGGAGCTTTTGCGGCGTGGACAGATCGGCGCGATCAAGGGGATGGGCGGCTTTCATATCGTTTGCGATGCGACGAACGAGCGCACAGTACGCATGCTACGAACGCTAAAAAAACGCCCGAGTAAGCCTTTTGCGATCATGTGTCGCGACGCAGCGCAGGCAGGGCGCGCAGCAAGCCTAAGCGCAGAGGAAGAGGCGCTGATAGACTGTAACGTCAAGCCGATCGTGATTTTAAAAAAGCGCGAGTTTGTTTGGCGCACGCTGACGGGCTTTGCGGCGGATTTCGGCACGCAAAATTTAAAGGCGCAAGGCAAAAATCCTATATCGCCGAGATTTGCAGGCGAGCAAGAAGAGACGGCGCAAGAGCGGGGCTCTGCGCTACAAAATTTGCGCAATTTTGCGGCGCAAAAATTTAGTACGCAAAGCGCTGAAGATTGTGCAGAACAGGGCGAATTGCAGAGTGCACAAATTTTTAGCAAAACGACGCACCGTAATTTCGCCTGCGATATGCTAGCAGCAGACGACTCGCAGTATGCGGCAAACGAGCTAGAGCGCGCATACGATCGGTCTGATTTGCAGCGCGCGGCTAAAAATTTAAGCTCGCCGCAAGCAGTAAGCGAGACGCAAGCTACGACTAACGAGCTAAAATCGCAATTTGCGGCAAATGGCAGAGAGCCGCGATACGTATCGCTCGATTCTTGGCATGCGGACGAGCAAAATTTACAACTCTCAACGAAGATATCTGATTTGCGGCCTGCGGCGAGCGAGCCCGTTTCGCGAAGCTCTGCGAATACTTCAAGTTTGCAATATGCCGCGGATAGGACGAACTCGCGACGTGGGGCGTGTGAGCAGGACTTGCAAAATGCTGCAGATAATGCGGCTTTGCAATGTGCGGTGAGCGAGCCAAGTTCGCAACAGACGATAAATTCACAAGGCTCATGCTCTGCGCAAATATGTGTGGCGGACGCGCATGGCGCATATTCCGATAACAGGGACGATTTCGTGCGTTTGCCCGCAAGCTTTTCGGCGATTTTTAGAGCAAGCACGATTTTTATCGCTCCAAGCGTGGCGCCGAACCTTAATAAAATCGGCATTTTCCTAGCCAACACTGGCGTGCATCTGCTGCTTTTTGAATACTTTGATCGCCCGATCGTCGCCACAAGCGCCAACATTAGCGGCGAGCCCATTATTTTTAGCAGCGAGGAGTTGCGCGCGAAGCTGGGCGGTGTTATCTCGTTTTACCTAGATAATGACCGCGAAATTTTAACTCCGAGCGACGATAGTATCGCCTTCGTGCCGAGATTCGCGAGCCTTGTGCCAAAGTCTGAAGCAGCGCAATCGATCTCGCAAAATTTCCGCTCGCCGCAGAACGCGCCGTTTGCAAATGATCAAGCGTCGCAAAAAAACGGCTCTACAGAGGAGCAAAATTTGCTTCAAAAAGCAGACGTCGTCACGGCGGAGAAACAAAACGTTTCTCAAAAACTAAGCCATATTGCGAAAGAGGAAGCGACGCAGAGCTCTGGCGCGAGTGGCTTGGGCACGCAGCACAATCTTGTGAGCGGGGCTTTTTTATGCGGGGCGGACATGTCGCTGCGCGAGCCTGCAACCAAGCGAGATTTTATGCGTGAGCTTCTACGAAATCGCGCTTTGTTTTTGCGAACCTCTCGCGGAATGAATCCAAAAATTTTCCCTAGCAAATTCCGCGCCAAAGGTACTTTCCTGGCGCTCGGAGCGGAGCTTAAAAATCAGTTTGCAATCTACAAAGACGGGCAAATTTTCATCTCGCCCTACATCGGCGATCTTAAAAATGTCGCCACGAATGAGCGATTTTTCGCGCTTTTGGATATGTTTGTGCGCGCCTACGAGCTGAAATTCGACGCCGTCATCGCGGATCTGCACCCGCAGTTTTCGCACACACGTTTTTTCGAGCAGCGAGGATACCCCATGATCCGCTACCAGCATCATTTCGCGCATCTGGTGTCGAATCTAGCGCAAAACGATCTTCTTTTTAGTGGCAAAAAATACCTCGGCTTCTGCTTCGACGGCACCGGCTACGGTACGGACGGCACGATCTGGGGCGGCGAGGTGATGGTGTTTGACCCGCACGGCTATCGTCGCATCGCAAAATTTGACGAGATCGCGCTTATCGGCGGCGAGAATGCTATCAAAAACATCTACAAGCTTGCGCTCGCGCTCATATTTAAATTTAATACAAAGGACGCTGCGTGCGAGTTTTTGGCAAAATTTAATGCAAGCGAAGTCGCAAATTTAGAAAAAATCGCGCCGCGTTCCGTCCGCTCAAGCTCGTTAGGGCGGCTATTTGACGCGTTTGCTGCGGTCATTTGCGACTTGCGAGCCGTCAGCTTTGACGGCGAAGCGGGCATGCGACTTGAGAACCTATATATCGACGGCTGCGAGCAGAGCTATAAATTTAGACTGAAAAAAACGGGCGAAAATTTTATCCAAAACACGCCGCATTTTGCTTCACAGCGGCGGGACACCGATGATTTGCGGCACGAAACACAGCGCAAAGCGGGGCAGGGCGGTTTGAATGTGCAAAATCATAGCGGCGTGAAAGATAGCTGCGCGTTGCAAAGCGATTTTAAAGAGCTTGCTGGCAATGCGGCGAGCAAAGGCAAGCTTGGGCCGGTGGCTCAAAACATCGCCGAAGGCAGCGGCAAAAAGAATGAAAGCTCCGCCGCAAATTCTATAAACCAAGCGTCCGCTCTGAATTTAATAAATCTTGAAAGCAAAAATGCTTCTAGCGCCGATCAATCCCCGCAGAATAGAGCTTGCGCGCCGAGCTTTGAGGGCGAATGTTATGCGATCGATTACGAAGATGCGTTTTTACAGGCTTTGCGCGATGAGCCGCGCTTGGCCGCGACGAAATTTATAAACGCCATCGCAAATTTCAT
>NZ_CALKTT010000051.1 GCF_937997535.1 uncultured Campylobacter sp. | reverse complement strand
CCCCCCCCCTAAAAAATTGATTAAATTTGCCGCGAATTTTAACGAGGCGGCGAGAATTTACCGGCCCCGCAACCGCTAAATCGGTCTAAATTTAGATTTTGCGCAAATTTGAGCTATAATCCCTTTTTTGAAATTTAACTTTGGATTAAAGATTTGAAAATAGCGTTTTTTGACTCGGGCATCGGCGGACTAAGCGTGTTAGCCGAGGCTTTGCGGCGGTTTAGCGGGGCGGAGTTTTTGTATTTTGCCGACGAGGATCACGTCCCCTACGGCACGAAAAGTAGAGCCGAGATCGTGCGGCTAAGCCTCGATGCCGTCGGGTTTCTGGTCTCGCGCGGCGCGGACGCGGTCGTCGTTGCTTGCAACACCGCCACGAGCGCAGCCATCTCGGAGCTTCGCGGCGCATTTAGCGTGCCCGTCATCGGCATGGAGCCCGCCGTCAAGCTCGCTGCGGACAGCTTCGGCGCGCGCCCGACGCTGCTCATCGCCACGCCGCTAACGATCGCCGGCGAAAAGCTCGCGCGCCTCGTGGGGCGGCTAGAGTGCGAGACGTGGAGTCTGCCGCTACCTCGCCTTGTGAAGTTTGCGCAGGATTTGGAGTTTGACTCACCCGCGGTTCGGGCGTATCTGAGCGAGGAGCTAGCTAAATTTGAGCTTGAGCGCCTCGGTTCGCTCGTGCTTGGTTGCACGCATTTTAACTATTTTAAGGACGTTTTGCGCGAAATTTTGCCGTCTCACGTACGCATCATCGACGGCATAGACGGCACGCTAAATCGCCTTGCAAGCGAGCTGGGCAGAGGGTTAAAGCTTGCTAGCATCGAGGATTTGCCCTCGCGTGCAGTTAAATTTAACGCGGGCAGCGGCGCAAAATTTGATACGAATTCGTCGGCGCAAGCCGGCAAATTTGACGCAGAAGGACGAGACGCGGGCGGCGGACAGAGCATAAAGGGTAAGAGCAAGCAAGACGAGGGGGTCGATAAAAGCGCTCGCAGCGAGCAGGACGCAGGAGGGGGCAACGAAAGCTATGTCGGCAAAAATAATGCAGAAGAGTGCGGCAAGAGCGGCGGAGGGTCGGCAGGCGATGCTCACGGCGTAGAGCAGTGCGACGAAGACAAATGCCGCATGTCGCCACGCGCCGTAGATGCGAATTCACAGCTCAAGCTTTATTCTCGAGGCGGCGCGGATTTGTCCTTAGAATTTGAGCCGCGAAGCGAAGAGGCGGGTATTTCGCGAGTGAATTATCCAAACGGCAACAGCGTGGAGTATTTTTACTCGAGCAGGGCGCTAGATGCGGCGCAACTACACAAGGTGGAGATATTTTTAAAGCGGCTTGATGCGATGCGAGGGATTAGCTAGATGGTGCGCCTGTGCGCCGCAGCGCGGATTGAAATTTTATCGCGTCGCGGATCGCACCACGCAAATTAAAATTCTAGCGCATCGCAGATCGTGCCGTGAAAGTTAAAATTTTGATGCGCTATAAATCGCAGCGCAGACTCAAAATTTCGCCGTTTCGTAAATCGCGCCGCATAGGCTAAAATTTCAACGCGCAAAAATTTAACTCGGCTCGGCGATTTAGAAGTGGCTTCGCAACGGCGTGCGAGCAATGGTGTCTCGCTACCACCCGGCGCGCGAAAATTAAAATTTGACGCACAAATGCCGTCATTACCGCCACCATTTCAAATTTAATAGCGTAAGCCGAGATCACCGTATGTTAGGAGTTACCTCGCGTCGCACGAACTATCGCTGCGGATTTGAAATTTTAAATTTAGACTAGAGAGCGGATAAAGTGCGCGCGAAGTTAAATTTAGCACGGCGTGCAAACCGCCGCCGAGAGAAATTTAGACCAGCGCACTGCGTAAATTTTAAAATGATAAAATTCTGCGGCGCCGCAAAGCTCGCAAGCCTTTCTGCAGCAGCCAAATCTCGCAAACTTTAAAATTTTAAAATCCGTAAAGTAGAATTTCGCGCCGTATCGTTTCGCAGGAGGAATTTTATACCGCAAAATTCTAAGCCGCGTAGAGCGAACTTACTCCACGCCTTCGGTGTAGAGTAAGTTAAAATGAGCTTTACGCATAGAGCATAAGAGGAATTTTAATATTGAAATAATATTAAAATCTTATTTTCTCCCCGAGAAAAACTTTTTATCCTCTAAGCCTACGATTTTTTAATTCCGCCCTCTAGTTATCTGTCTTAACCCCTCTTTGTCATCATACATTTCTCGCGCCTTCTTCGCATTTTCACAATTCTTGTGCATTTTACTACCTTCCTCTATCTTATCCCAATCACAATTCTTTTCTACCTCTTTAGCTTCCTCTATATGCTTTTCATAGTATTCTACCGTCATAACTTTTATATCACTGACCGATTCTTTGGCATTCACGCAATTTTTATAGGAGTTGCTTCCATCTTTAAGGGTATTAAAATCACACTTTGCGTAAACCTCTTTAGCCTCATTTAGATGAATGTCGTAATATTCCTTGGTCTTTACCTCGGTATCGTCACCACAACCAACTAATAAAGCAGCTAACACCCCCCCCCCAGAGGAACATCTTAGGATTTTTCATTTCATTCTCCTTGTTTGAAATTTATCGGTATTCTACTATCCGTTTACTTTGAAAATTTTAAATTGTAGGCGCACACACCGTTTTAATGCGGCTAGTTAAATTTGGCTTTTAAAATTTGCCCGCGCGTTTTGAAATTTCGCTTTAAAATTTTATCCGCGCGACGGAATTTTACAGAGCGGAATTCTGCGGGATAAAGCAAAATTCCGCCGGACAGAATTCCGCATCGCTGCGGAATTCAAAATTTAAAAGCAAATTTAAAATTTGCGAGAGCTACTCCTCTATCTTTTTACCTGCGAACCGCACGAGAGCCCACGTAACGGCAAGCCCCATCGGTAGCGCGATCCAGACGCTAAGTCCTAGCGCTACGGGCAGATAACCCACTACGGTGGCGACCGCGCCGACGGATAGAGCGTAAGGCATCTGCGTCTTTACGTGCTCGATATGATCACAGCCCGCGCCCATCGACGAAAGGATCGTCGTATCCGAAATCGGCGAGCAATGATCGCCGAAAATCGCGCCGGTTAGCACACCCGAGATATTTACGATCATATAGGCGTGAAGCGCATCGCCCGAAAGCCCGTAATGAAGCCCTACGGCGTTTGCCAAAGGTATGGCTAGCGGCATCAAAATTCCCATCGTGCCGTAGCTCGTACCCGTCGAAAAGCTAATGAACGAGCCCAGCACGAAAATCGCTACCGGAAGCAAGAATTTCGGCGTATTTTGGCTTAGCATATCGACTAGATAGCGCGACGTGCCGAGCTCCTTGATGACAGAGCTGAGCGACCAGGCAAGCAACAGGATCACGATCGTGACGATCATCGTCTTCCACCCCTTGATCCACGTAGAGATCGCCTCTCTGATGTCAAAAATTTTGCGGTAAACGCTCATAAATATAGACACGACCGTAGCAAGAAGCGCCGCTTGAAAAAGCGCGACCGACGAGTTTGCGTTGCCGAACGTCGCCTGAAGCGTCGCAAAGCTTAGCGGAGCGGCTTTTGCGGCTGCGAGAGCATCGCCTTCAAGTTTGCTTAGCCCGCTAAAATAAAAGCTCGCAAATGCGCCGCAGATTAGCACTATAAGCGGGATAACGGCGTTTGAAGCTTGCGGCTTGATCCCATCTTTGGGCTCTAACGTTTTATCTTCGAGCTCGGCGATGTTAGAATTTTTAGAGTGGATTTCGCCGGTCGCTGCGCGCCTTTCGGCAGAGAGCATCGGCCCGAAATCCCTGCGCATGAACGCCACGTAAACTACGAAAGCAAGCATAAAAAGATTGTAGAAGCGATACGGCATGGTTTGCACGAAGATCGAGAAGGCGTTTACGTTTTGTACGCCGATCTGATCATATCCCGCTCTTATCAAAGAGACTTCGAGCCCTACCCAGGTAGAAATTAGCGCGATGCCCGCAATCGGTGCGGCGGTAGCGTCGATGATAAAGGCGAGCTTTTCGCGGCTAACTCTAAATTTATCGGTGATCGGCCTCATGACTGGGCCTACGATCAGTGCGTTTGCGTAGTCGTCAAAAAATACGAAAAGACCCATAACCCACGTTGAAATTTGCGCCGAGATACCCGTTTTAGCGCGCTTGCTAATCCAAAGCGCCACGGCTTTCGTGCCGCCCGTCCTGCTAATCAGCGCGACTACGCCACCGATACAAAGCACCTGCAAAAGCACGCCCGCGTTGCCTTTACTGGCCATCGAGCCCACCACGCGCGCGACCAGATCGGTAAAGCTGCCCACAAGCGCGGAGATCGGATTGTCGTTAACGACGGCGAGCATATAAGTGCCGCTAAAAACGCCGATGAAAAGCGACAGGATCACCTCTTTGGTGATAAAGGCAAGCGCGATCGCCACGACGGGCGGCACCAGCGTCCAGATACCGAAAAGCTCGGCATTATGCTGCCTCGTCGCGTCATCTACCGCAAACGCGGCAACCGATAAAAACATTAGTAATAGAATTTTTTTCATTTTCTCGCCTTAAAATTTAATGCTTCTCGATAAAAAGCCCAGCCCAGCTCTGCTGCGTCGCCATCGCCTCAATCACGTTGATATTTACGCGACGGGGTATCGCTAGGCAGCTTAGCACGATCTGCGCGATGTCCTCTGGCAGGATCGCATTGACCCCCTCATACACGGCCGCAGCGCGCGCTACGTCGCCTTTAAAGCGCACCTCGCTAAACTCGCTCTTGCAGATTCCAGGAGCGATCTCCGTCACGCGGATGCCGGTGCCGCGCAGGTCGTTGCGGATATTGCGGCTAAACTGCTTGATAAACGCCTTGCTCGCGCCGTAAACGTGACTACCCGGATATGGCCATGCGCCTGCAGTCGAGCCGAGATTGAAGATATAGCCGCTGCCGCGCGCGATCATCAGCGGCAGCACCGCCTTGGTCGAATACAGCACGCCTTTGATATTCGTATCGACCATCGTCTCCAAATCCTCCACGGGCGTCTGCGCGATCCCCTCAAGTCCTAGCGCAAGGCCTGCATTATTTACGAGCACCTCGACGTCTTTGAAATTTTCAGGCAACGCACTCACGGCGTCAAACACCGCAGCTTTATCGCGAATATCCGCGGTGATAATGTGCGTATTGCCTAGCTCGCCGGCTAGCTTTTGCAGCCGATCTTTGCGACGCCCGAGTGCGATGATCTTATAGCCCTGCGCGCTAAGCGCCCTGGCGATCGCCTCGCCAAAGCCGCTCGTAGCGCCCGTGATGAATGCCGTGTTTTTCATATCAGCTCCTTTGCGTAAAATTTTAAATTTAGCGCAATGATAACGCAAAACGGATTTAGAATTTATGAATTTTATCTTGCGGCGCGGGCGCGGATGAAATAATACGAAGGCATTGGCAGGTTCTCTTGCGCATGAGTTCGTAATCGGAAGTGGATTCGGCGAGTGCACTGGCTAAATTTAAAATTTTGCGCCGTTTGTTTTTCGCAGTTTGCTATAATCACTTAAATTTAGGAAAAAGACAAATGAGCAAATTTATACGATTTATCCTTGTTGGTATCTGTGTTTGCGCCACTTACGCGGGTCTGAAATATGCTTTTATGCTCTTTATCACGTGGCTCATGTTTAGTGGGATATATTTTGACGGGCCGGGTGCACTGCTCGGCATACCGCTCACGTTTCTAAGCTCATCGGTTATATTTGATTATTATTGTATTGCGCTGGGTTCTCATCTGCTCTTTTTATCGTTGCTTAAAGGGCGCGACGTGAAAACGCGGTGGATTTTACCTTTATTTTTTCTCATAACGCTCGCGTTTTGTAGCTTTTGCGTCTTAATCGGGCACGAAGATTATCAGCGCATAAACGCGCTTTTTGCACTCTTGCTTATCTCTCCTTTTACGCTCATCGCATACGCCATCGTTACGACCGTAATCCTTGCCAAAAATAAAATTTCGGATTATTATCCGATCTTAATCGCGATAATTTTTGTGCCCATTCATGCCGCCAGCATAGGGATATGGGGGTTAGAACGGATATATTTTGGAGTGTTTCTAAACGCGACGATACTGGGAATTTTTTATTTCACGGCGAAAATCGGGCGCGTAAATTTGATCGCACACAGACCTACACCCGACAAAATGCAAAATTCTAAAGACCGCGTTATCAAAACGATACAAAGCAGCGCGACATTTTTAAACGACAATATTTTAAAGAAGCGCTAAATTTTATCCTTTTTAGGAATTCTAAATGACACTTTCGTCGCGCACTGCAAGCTTATCTGCTTCCCGATAGATCTGTGCTTTGCCAACAAAACCTTCAAAAACTGCGTCGTTTTGCCTCTTGACACATTGCCATCGCTATTTGATCAAATTTATATCCAGCGTGATCTTATCATTTTTGGTCACATCGATCCCACTTACCCCTTATTTAGCACGTTTTAGCAATCTGTTTAGTTTCAGCTAGCGAGCGTATCGCAAAGGTGCCGCACTAAAATTTATTCAACTCGGGGATGTCTGCTTGAGAGCCTACGTCTAAAATATTTTTATGCTTACACTTCACGCCGTCGCGACGGTAAGGTTTAGTTTCAGTAGCGACTAGCTCCAATAAAATTTCATCTGCTCCTCATAAAGCCTTTTGCGTTTTTCGATTTAGAATTTGGGTTGTGAGAATTCCATTCGTCGTTTACGGATACTCAGAATAAATATTGTGGCTATTTTATACGTGTAGGGCAAGATAAAATTTGTAATTCTCAGGCGCAGCAAAATCGGCACACCCCGTTTTACAGATGGCAAAATAAAGCGCGCTAGAATCGGCCCCCACTTGAAATTTTATTTAAAAAGCAAATCGAATTTTAGCTTGGAATAAACCTGCTCGCCTTTTAACTCGCGAACGATTTGCAGCGCAAATTCCATCGCAGTAGCGGGACCTTTCGAAGTCATTATATTTTGATCTTTTACGACATTCGCCGAATTCGTATAGCCTGGGTGGGCGATCTGATTTTCAAAACCTGGATAACAAGTGTAAGAGCTTTTTAGCACACCTGCGATAGCTAGCGCCCATGGAGCGGCACATATTGCACCGATTTTTGTGTTATTTACATCAAAGTCGCGCAGGATTTTACCGAGCTTCTCGCTTTTGGCTAAATTCTCTGCACCGGGCAAACCCCCTGGCAAAACGATCATATCAAATTCCGAAACTTTTATATCGTCTAAAATTTCATCGGCGATCATCTCTACGCCGTGTGTGCCGCAGACGCATTTCTTATCCAGCCCCACGGATACCGCATCAATATCCGCGCGACGCAAAATATCGATCAGACTTACCGCCTCGATCTCTTCAAAACCGTTTGCCAAAACGATCGCTACTTTCATCTACGCTCCTTTATTTTAGGTATGAGCCCTGCTCACTAGGGGCAGTGGAAATTTCGGTATTCGCACTTCTGCTAGATGGGCTATCGTAGAGGAATGAATCGTCGCCCTTTAGATAAGCGATAATGTAGCCTAGCTCCGTAGCGCTTGTCTTGGCAGCGATCAGCTGCATAATATTTTTCATCTTGCCGCCATAGCTTAGATCCGTGGTGTATTGCGAAATAGCTATCGAGATCTCCTTGGCATCCAGATCTTTGAGTTTACGCGATACTCCATAGGCTTTTTTTTGCCCGTTCTCGCCGTGGCAAGAAGCGCACTTCTCGGCAAAGATCGCTCCGCCTCTTTCTTTTAAAGAATTTATATTTCGATTTACCTTGCCGCTATGGGTTTTACTGCCTGCGGCAGGAGCGCTTTTGTAGATATTTACGGTTATGTTTTCATCTTTAGAATGTTTTTCGATTAGGGATTTTAGCTCTTTGGCAAACTCTCCTTTGGCTTCAAATACGTATGTATCGTCGTTTGTGTTATCCGCAGCATTTATAGCGAAAGTAAAAAAACATGCTAAAAAAGAAATTTTAAAAATTTTCATAAAAAACCTTGGTTTTAAATTTAAAAAGGGCGAAGCAAAAGCTTCGCCCTAATTTTACCCGTATAAGGTAAATAATTAAAAGCTGTATTTAGCCTCGAATCTAATTCGATCATTTTTCTCATCGGCAGCCCCTGCAGCACCATCAATCTTATAGTGCGAATACCAAGTTTTGAAGCTTAGCTTTTCATTATATTTATAAGAAATTCTACCTACTGCCTCGTATGCATCTTTACCGGCTGACTTACCATCTAAGTAATCGGCACCGATTCTGATACCAGTATCAGGAATAGTATAGCCTGCTACTGCATACCAATAATGATTTTTACCGGTAAAGTTCGTATAATCTAGCAACTGCTCACCCGGGCTAATAAAGGAGCCTTGATCTTCAAAGGATACAAAAGAAGCGCGATCTTTGTTATCAGGCTCGAATCTCAAATAACCTGCAGCTAAATCGATACCGAATAGACCCATACTAGCCTCTGCAGCCCAAAAATCTGCATCACCTACATCAGTCTCTGTAACAAATACTGGTGGAACAGGAATATTATTCCAATGGCCATAAGACGCTTTGTCAAAATCAGAAAATGCATATTGACCTTTTACGCCAATATTGAAATCATCGGAAATATCAAAGTTAAATGCTAACTCTGCAGCGAAAAGATCGGCTACATCTTCTAAGGAGTTATACCATAATTGGAAAGCCACAGGATCGTATGAGCCCATAGCTCCTACTCCATATAGATTGTGATCGGTAGTTAATTTTCCTCCTAATGGAGCCATTGCTCCTGCCCTTTTCCACTTAAGGCTGCCAATATCACTATCATTCTCTAAAGAGTCCATCCAAAAGCCAATAAGAGTTAGCCCCTCGATATCGGTGCTAGTAATCTTAACACCGTCCCCATACATATCATCCGTAAAGAACGAACCTATACCCTGGCGACCAACTGTAATCGTAGTGCCGCCAATAGCATATCCTAAGTAGGCCTTGGCAATATCAAATTGAGACTCATCGTCCTCTTCATTTTTCTCCTGAAGATATACACCGTCTGAAGATGAAAAAGTCTGACCGTTATCTCTATCCATAAATCTAACACCGACTACACCGAAAAAGTTATCGTCGATTTTAGCTTTGAAATCTACTTCGGATTTGAATTCCCAGACACTAGATTTCTCGCGGTGGACATTTTTATCGGATTCATTATTGTGTGTATATCGCATACGAGCGTATCCGTTTAGATCCACATCCTTGATAGCTTCCTCTAACGGAACAGCACTTGCACTCATAGCAAGAGCACCTGCAGCGACTGCTGCCGCTAAACTAAGTTTAACTAGTTTCATTTTGAACTCCTTTAAAAGTTTGTAAGCGCAATAGTAGCACAAAATGACAAATTATATGCTTAAAATATGCTGAAAAATACTAAAATTTTACCAAATTGTTACCGAGTATTTACCGAAAATCCAAATTTAAAGGGCATAAAAAAAGCGAGACCCGCACAGGTCTCGCCGATTATTGAAAGGAGTTCTAATTTCGATGTGGGGATTATATCAGGCTGCGGTAAACAGACGGCAACACCTCTTTCATGCGGGAGAAATTTGATAAAATTTTACGATGCGGAATTTTATGGATAAAATTTCAAGATACGAAATTTGCAAAGCGTGGGTTTTAAAAATCCACGCAGCATCTTATCAGCGGGGAATACTGCACTGAAAACGAGCAGTCCGTGAAAAACTGCGAGAAAGAAAATTTATAAGAATTCCTCGAATTAAAATTTTAGCGTGGCTGTATTTCTATAATATAGAATTTTGTGGACAAAATAGCGTCACGCAGTAAGAAATCTTAAGCACGAAGCAAGCGAATAGGAAATGCTAACCTAGCCATAGAAGCAAGACGCGTAGTACAGAATTTTGTGAAATATAAAATTCCACAACTTATAAAATATAAAATTTATGCAGGCAATCGCATAAAGAATCAGCGGACTTTAAAGCGCAAGCAAATCGCGCCAGCCCGCCATGATTAAGAACAGAAACTATTGCCTTCATAAGAGTAGAGAGCAAACACAAAAACGTTTATCTCAAATTGTGAAAGCAGGCTCGCTTACCTTAAAGGGCGCAGCGGTTAAAAATCGCGTGGGATTAAAAGCTAATATTTTCGCTCTCTGGTACAGCAATAGCGTCATTTTTATGCATTTGTTTGGTCTCGATTTTACCGATATCATAAGCGCGCGGAGCAACGGAACCCGCTTTGCGCGAGATGATTCGCATATCGGTGATAGCGCCTGAAGCGGTACTTATATAGGCAGTATCTCCTGCAGCCGCATAGTATCTGCTTGCGCGAGCGGTGTAAAGCTCGCCGCTGGATAGGTCTTTAAACGTATATACGTAAGCTGTGGAGCTTTGGCGAGTGTAGTTTACAATCTCGGATTTTAGCGAGCGTAAGTTGTCTGCAGGCGTCGGAGCGGTACTTACGGCGCAGCCTGCGATGCCAAGAGCCAAAAGTGCGGAAAATATGAAATTTTTCATTCAGTATCCTTATTTGTAAAATTTGAATTTTTAGAGTAGTAGGTTTGGGCTTAAAGTTTGCTTTTTTGAGAGGCATCGAATTGGAATTTAAACGACGATGGATGCGCTTGCGTCGCTGGCATTTGTTTTTGAGGAGCGTCGAAGTGGAATTTAAACAGATCTCTCTTAGCGTTAGGCGAAGCGAGAATACGCTTTTGGCGGCGCTGACTGCGATATTTGCAAAAATCGGACTCGAAGGGATCAACTCCCACT
>NZ_CALKTT010000050.1 GCF_937997535.1 uncultured Campylobacter sp. | reverse complement strand
TCAGCCAAAGTACCCGAATAAGATATGGCGGCCATGGCTACAATCATAAAGGCATATATCTTTGATGAATTACCGATTATATTATTCCTATTGAAGCATATATATAGTAAGAATAAAATAATACCTATTGAAAGAGATATAAAATTCTTTATTTCTATTCCAATTCCACTCATCCTGACAAACATACAGTATATTATAATTATATGTAATATAATAAGCATTAATATACGAAATTCTCTTGTAGTTTTGGCTATCATTTTTCTATATAGGTTAGTATAAATTTCTGCTATTTTTAATCTAATAATATACAAGATAAGTGCAACCATTGATACAATAAGCGAATTTTTTAATATAGTTTGGTTTAAAGGATATGTAGCAAATCTCGTGGCCATAGCGAAAAAACTGCCCTTGGAATCATTTTCTGTTATAGAAGATAAATTAAAAGGAATGATAAAATTCATGATAGTAAAAAATATAGCCGAAATAATGAGTAAAAAACAAATTCTTTTTATATAATCTTTAAAGTTTATAGCGACAAATGCATATGCAACAAACAAACCGGCAAAAAGGACCAGGCCCACATTTTGTTTAACAAAAAACAATAAAACACAAAATAAAATTCCAATTATATGATAAAATCTGCCTATGTTGGAATTATAATTTTTTATATATTTTATCAAAAATAGTAATGTTAAAAATTCGGTAATATATACATACGTATGATAATCTTTGGCAATATAAGTACCGCTATTTATATTTAAAAATGTCGCAAAAAGAGCTGCGATAGCACTAGCCGGTTTTGAAAAAAACTCCCTCAAAACAGCATAAAGCAAGATTACCTGTATCATTGCAGCTACTACACCGATGCAGGCAAAAGCAAAGAAATTTATCCCGAATATTTTTTGATAAAAGGCATTTATATAGACAAATAACGGAGTCCATGCTAGATAAAAATCTTTATTTATCACCTCTCCCCTATTTACTAAATAAGCATAGGTTTCCCACCATCCTTCTTGGAGTGAGAAGTAATGGTTAAATATCAGTAAATGTAACGCAAGCGTTATACAAAAGCAAAAAGCAACCATTAAATTTTCTAAAATTTTAGTGTTAAACATATCTACCTCAAATCATTTAAAATTATTTTCGCGCTCTCGTCGAAAATTTTACCTTTTAGATGCGCTTTGCAAAATTCCACGATGAGGCCGTGAAATAGCGCATACACGCCGTTTTCATTCTCTAGCTTCCCTGTTTTTGCCGCCGCATCGCAGGGAGAGTTGGCGGAATTTACAAACTCGTAGATCCGCTCAAATTCCAGCTCGCCAAGCCACGCGCTAAGCTCATCGTAGCTTTCAAACTCATAGCCCAAAGCCCCGAGCAGCCGCGCCGAATAGCTGTCTGCGACCATCACCGCGCGCTCACACGCATAGCACAAGATCGCATCGCAGCTCTCCGCGCCGATCCCCTTGCGCGCTAGCAGCCACTCACGGCCAACGCTCGCTTTAAAGCTCTCAAAATCCCCAAAATCAGCGATTATCGCTTTACAAAGCAAACTTAGACGTCTCGCTTTTTGATTATAAAATCCGCTCACTTTAATGATCTCCGCAAGCTCCGCTTCATCTAGCCCAGCAATCCCATCTAAGCTCAAAAGCCCCTTGCTACGCAGGTTTTGCAGTGCCGCGTCGGCATTGCGCCACGCCGTATTTTGGATCAAAATCGCCCCCACGACCACCTCAAAGCTTCCAAATGCGGGCCACCAGCGCAAATTCTTGATTTTCACGGCGCGAAAAAGCGCGATAAAAAGCTCGGTCGCGCTCATCTGCCGTCTCCAAGGACGCTGGGGGCATCAAATTTCGGCTCTATAATCCGTACCTCGCCGCATCTTGCGACAAGCGATGCATACGCCGAAATAATTTTTAAATTTCGCTTAAAGAGTGCCGTGCAACGCATAAAAATTTGAAATTTATGCGTTGCAAAAACAGACGCAAACGGGGTTTGTTCTTGCAAGACACCTGCGATGAGAAGGAATTTCGACGCATCGCTAGGCTTAAATTTAACGATCGTCGCGCACGTAGTGGCAACTTTAAATTTTAGTGCAGCCGCTGCCCTGCTTCGCTCCAGAAGCCGCTTTACGCCGCAACTAAGCTCGCTTACGACATTTTGAAATTCGCGCGCTGTATTCATCTGCCGCCGCCTTTTAAATTTGCAAAAAATTCCTCGCCGAAACTCAAGAAAAACTGCTTTGCCGCGCGGCCGCTGCGGCTTGCGCGAAGCATCGCAAACTCACGCGCCTTTGCATGTAGCTCGTCTAAATTTGCAGCAAAGCTCAGGCGAAATTCCGCCGCGCTCATGCCTTGCGCAGCCGCAAAATAGGCATCTACGATCCCTAAATACTCATGCATGCTCCCGCCGTAAAAGCTTAGCTGTAGTCCAAAGCGCTCGCTAAGGCTGATTCGCTCGTTCGCCGCGTCGCTTAGGTGCAGCTCGCCGCGGCTTATCTGCGCGGCGTCGTTATCGCTTGCGCATTCGCCTACGATGTGGCGGCGGTTGGACGTCGCATACATCAGCACGTTGCGCGGCGCACGCTCCAGTGAGCCTTCAAGTAGCGGTTTTAGGTGCTTGTAACCGCTCTCACCGAGCTCAAAGCTCAAATCGTCGCAAAAAATGATAAATTTAAAGCTCGTTTCGCGGATCGCGTCGATTATATCCGCGAGATAGCCCAGATCGTCTCTGCCGATCTCGATGATCTTAAGGCCTTGCGGGATAAATTTAGAAAAAACCGCCTTCGCAAGGCTTGATTTGCCGCAGCCGCTCTCGCCCCATAGTAGCGCGTGGTTGGCACTCGCGCCGCGCAGGAAGGCGTCCGTGTTTTTTGTAAGAGCCGATTTTTGGCTCTCTAACCCCACAAGCACGTCAAGTTCGGTAAAATCGATGTCACGGACGATCTTTAGCGCCTTTTTATTTGCGCGAAAGACGGCGACCTGCACCGCGCGCCAATCAATCGCGCCAAAATCGCTGAAATAAATTTGCTCGCTAGCGCCTCTCTGTGCGCTTTTTAGGACGGCTTGCGGCGCTAAATTTAAACCGCTCGCCGCGTCCAAATTTAACTCTTCGCTTCTGCTTTTGCTCGCGCTTTTTTTGATATTTTCATCGCAAGTTCGCATTTTTTAGCTCCCTTCGCAGATAGATCAAAATTTCGCTTATCACATCATCATCGTCGCGCGTCTGCGCCTTTAATCGCACCTTATCGCCGTTTGCAAGGGTGATTAAGATATTTTCATCCATGCTCGAAATCACGCGCAAGCCAAGCTTCGTAGCCAAAACCTTAATCATCATCACGTCGATAAATTGCTTAGTGTAGACGTCCGCGCGCCCGAAGCGATCCTCGATCTCGCCGAAAATTTCAAGCACTTCGCTCGCCTCTGCGCACTTGCTAAGCCGCCTGTAAAGATCCAGGCGCAGGCGATCCTCTCTGATAAATTCCGAGTTTAAAAAGGCGTTTACCGAAATTTTAAGCTCCACGCTCGCAGCGGCGCTCTTTCTGCTTAGTAGCTTGCCGATTTCTTCTTCGAGCATCTTTAAATAAAGCGAGTAGCCGATCGCTTCGATATGCCCACTCTGCGCCTCTCCGAGCAGATTTCCGCCGCCGCGAATTTCAAGATCGTGATACGCTAGCACCGAACCGCTGCCCAAAAACGAGTTGCTCTCAAGCGCTATGAGCCGTTTTAGCGCGTCCTGCGTAAGAGCGGTTTTATCCTCGATCAAAAAATAGCAAAAGCCCTGTTTGTTGCTGCGCCCGACGCGGCCGCGCAGCTGGTGTAGATCGGCGATACCGAATTTATCAGCGTTTTCGACGATGATCGTATTTACGCGCGGCATATGAATGCCGCTTTCTACGATGCTGGTGCAAAGTAGCAGATCGTATCCGCCCGCTACAAATTTTAAAATTTCATCCTCAGTCGTCTTGGCGTCGATCTTGGAGTGCAAAATTAAAATTTTAAGGCTCGGCAAAATTTCAAGCAGTTTCTTTTTGGCGTTTTGCATCGTCGCGATGTGGTTATGGACGTAAAAAATCTGCCCGCCGCGTCGCAGCTCGCGCGAGATCGCCTCTTTTATGATCTTTTCGTCCCACTGCTTGACGAAGGTGCGCACGTCGAGGCGGTCCTGCGGCGGGCTAAGTAGCGTGGAGTAGCTTTTAATCGAGCTTAGCGCCATATTTAGACTGCGCGGTATCGGCGTCGCGGACATACTAAGCAGGTGCGAGGCGGCGCTTTTCTCTTTGAGCCGCTCCTTTTGCTTAACGCCGAATTTATGCTCCTCATCGATGATTATGAGCCCTAAATTTGCGGGGTTTAAATTTAAAAGCGAGTGCGTGCCGACCACGACGATCGCCTCGCCGCTTTGCAGGCGCTTTAAAATTTCACTTTTTTGCCTCGCGCTACTGAAGCGATCGAGCTTGAAAACAGGAATTTCAAACTCCCTAAAGCGCTCGCTAAGCGTGGCGTAATGCTGCGAGCTAAGCAGCGTAGTGGGTACGAAAAACAGCACAGAATGACCGCTGCGGATGCAAGTAAAGATCGCATTCATCGCAACCTCGGTCTTTCCAAAGCCTACGTCGCCGCTAAGTAGGCGATCCATCACCTTGCCGCTTTGCAGATCCGCCAAAATCGCGCCCACCGCCTTTTGCTGATCGCTCGTGTAGCTAAAGCCGCTTGCGCTTAAAAATTTCGCATAATCCGCGCTTTCGTTTTTGATGACGAGCCCTCGCACCAGCTCGCGCTTGGCAGCCAGCGCGATGATCTTTGAAGCGATCGCAAAGAGCTTTTCGCGCACTCGCTCTTTAATTTTTGAAAAGCTCGCCCTGCCCAGATGATCCAAGCTTACCGCACCGCCGCTTGCGACGTAGCGATCGATCTTGTTTAGATACTCGACCGGCAGCAGCAGCTTGTCGCCGCCCTCGTAGAGTAGGGATACGAACTCCTTACTGCGCCCCATCACCTCGATGAGCTCAAGTCCGTTAAATTTAGCTATACCGTGATCTTCGTGCACGACAAAATCGCCCACGTTTAGCTCATCCAGAGCTAGGCTCGATCTTCGCATGCGCTTTTTAGGCGCCGCTTTGTTTAGCGAAAGGATGATCCGCTCGGTGCTTATTAAATTTACGACGAAATCCTCGCGTAAAATTTCGATATTGCTAAATCCGCTAAGATCAAACGGCGTGAGCAGCGCGTCGTTTCGCGCGATCAGCGTGATAGCCTCGCTGCGGTGAAATTCAAAAAATTCCTGCGACGGTGTTACGGCAAGGTCTTTAAATTTACGCGCCGCAGGCAATACCTCGATCGCGTCTAAAAAATCCAAATTGCGCTCGGAAAAAATTTCATCCTTTTTGATCTCGTGCAGCAAGACGCAATCAAACGCCTCCGTGTAATCTACGAAGCCCTCAATGAACCAAAACCCGAGCGAGCCCAGATCGTGCGCCAACGCGTCGCTGTCCGCGCGCGATATCTTTTCGCTCACGCTCTCAAACTCGTCCTCGCTTAAATTTGCTAAAAACGGCGCTATCTCGACCTGCGCAAGCTCATCTTTTTCGCTTTTTTGCGTCGCGACGTCAAAGCGCCTGATACTCTCGACCGTCTCGCCGTCGAGCAGAATTCTAACCGCGCTTTCGCTTCCTACCGAAAAAATATCGATAATCTCGCCACGGAAGCTCACCTCGCCCATACTTTCGACGATGTCGCGCACGTCGTATCCCAGGCGTAAAATTTCCTCTTTTAGCTC
This sequence comes from uncultured Campylobacter sp., assembly GCF_937997535.1. Taxonomy (GTDB): domain Bacteria; phylum Campylobacterota; class Campylobacteria; order Campylobacterales; family Campylobacteraceae; genus Campylobacter_B. The sequence goes on along the minus strand of NZ_CALKTT010000050.1, from coordinate 48,795 downwards.
GCTTAAGTTTAATTCGCTTCCAAATTTTATATTTAACGGGCGCAGATGGCTTGCGGCGGGGAGTTTGTTTAGGATTGTGCGGACGGGCGAGATTAAAATTTTTTTGCCGCTTGCTTTGTAAAACGCGCTAAGAGCGGTGCTGATGCCCGCTAGCTCGCCCATGTAGCTGCGCAGATCCTCGCCGAAGCTAGCTCTAAAATCAGGCAAGCAAAAGGTTGCGTAGCCCATAAATTTAAGCACCTGCTCGCACGCTGCAGCCTCTTTATCGTCCTCGCAGATCAAAAGCTCTTTTTGGTTTTGCAAAAAGTATTCGTAAACCTCGGCCTGCATTATTTAAACCTTTCGATCTGGTGCTGCACGACGTTCGCGATCTCCTGCCACGATACGTTAGGCTCCAAGGTTGAGATATTTTTAAAATTTTGCGCGTTCCAGCTCATAAAATTTGCAGGATCGACGCTTTGAGCCAAAAACCTAACTTCGTAATGCAGGTGTGGGCCGGTGCTGTAGCCGGTGTTGCCGCTATAGCCGATAAGATCGCCCTTTTTAACCCAAGAACCGGGCGTTACGACCGCGGAGCTAAGGTGGCCGTAGCGGGTTTCAAAGCCATAATTGTGCGATAAAATCACTAAAATTCCATATCCGCTGCCGCTACCACCTGCAAACTGCACGAAGCCTTCTGCTGTCGCAAACACCGGAGTGCCCTCACTCGCTCGCAAGTCTATGCCGTGGTGCATCCTCATAACGCCGCTGATCGGATGAGTGCGCATCCCAAAAGGGCTAGTGACGCCACGATACTGCATCGGAAGTCCGTTAGGCACAGCGCTAAGAATCGCGCTCGCCGTTTTTTCGCTAGCTGCGATATGCGCGCCGGAGCCCTTTTTACGCTCCTTTTTCATCTCATTCATCGCAAGCATTACCTGGATATCACTATCCAGCCCGCCTCCATCGTCTTCGCGTCCGTCCAGCTTGGCAAGCACCTCCTCGTTTTTGCCCTCAAGCGCGATATTTTGCTCTTTTAGCGCGAGATTTTCGGCGTATAGGGTTTTGTTTAGCTCCTTTAAATTTGAGCGGTCGCTCGCGAGTTTAAAGATCGCAAAAAACAGAACGAGCAGAAAAATTACGAAAAACGCGGATAAAATTTTAAGTTGAAATCTAAAATTTTCGCCGAAATACAGCGTCTTGGTGCCAAAGTGATCGCTTAGGGTAAGTTTAGTTTTAGCCACGGCGCGCCTCAAGCCATAAAATGAAATTTTCTACCAAATGAAACGAGCCGAAAACCAAATACTCCTCCTCCGCTCTAAGCTCGCCGCGAAACGGCGAATACGGAATTTTAAGCGCGTCAAGCGCACGGGTTATCGCCTCTGCCGCCATTTCGCGATCCGCAACCTCGTAGTTAAAGATCTCCACGCGCTCTACCACGGGCGCTAAAGTCCGCAGCACAGCAGCTACGTCCTTATCGGCAAAGGCGTTGTAAATCAGCACGATCTTTCTGCCCCTGTAGATTTCGGTAATTTCACGGGCGACTTGCTGCGCCGCAAGCTCGTTGTGCCCGACGTCCACGCGTAAATTAGGCGCCAAAATTTCCATCCTGCCGCGTAAATTTAGAGGCGGTAGCTGCGAAATTTCAAATTTCAAATTTAAAAATTTCATTGCGGCAAGCGCTAGAGCTAAATTTGAAATTTGAAATTTAGGCAGATCGTTGCGTGCGCAAAACTCTACGATCTGCGCTTGCTCGCTCTTGCTTAAAAGCTCTGCTGTAAACCTCAAATGAGTTCCTTTTTGCTCTGCGATCTGCCGCGCGATACGAAGCGGAACCTCGCTCATCTCATCGCTTAAAATCGCTTCCTTATCCATCGTAATGAGCTTGGTGTGGGCGATCTGCTCTAGATTTTGTCCTAGCATACCCAAATGATCGGTGCCGATCGGTGTAAAAAGCGACAGCGTGCGCCCAAAGCTCGATGTAGCGTCAAATTCTCCGCCCATCCCAGCCTCGATCACGCAGTAATCGCAATCCCTAAAAAGCACTGCCGCCGCAAGAGTGAGATACTCGAAATACGACAGGCTATCTTTAAACTCCGCGGGCAAGCTCTCTTGCAAAAACTCATGCGCGAAATCAAGCTCCTCATCCGTAGCATCACGACCTAGCGAAATGGGAAGCGAGCTTTGAGCGGATTTAAAATTTGATCCTAGCGGAGATTTAAAATTTTGCTCAGATGAGAATTTGAAATTTTGCTCAGACGGCGATTTGAGATCTTGCGAATTCCATAAATTTTGTGTAGAAGCAGAATTTTGCGTATCTATCGAATTTCGCGCGATAAAATTCTGCTCGCTACAAAAATTTCGTGTGGCAGAAACGAAGCTTTGCAGGGCAGAATTCCGCTCACCATGCGAATTCTGCATGGCGATAAAATCCTGCGTGGTGGAATTTTGCAAATTAGAAATAGAAATTTGAGAGGCTGAATTTTCTCTGTTCGCAAAATTTTGCATCTTTATGGAATTTTGTTTTTCCGTAAAATTTGACGCCGAAGCGGAATTTTGCTCGTTTTTAAAATTTGAAGCGTCGGAATTTAACGCAAAAACTGGGATTTGCGCGATGCGTCCGCCTAGATAGATGCGCTCGTTGAGCCTAAAAACGTGCGGGCTGGTGTAGTGCCCGACGCTAAAGCCCGCTGCGGCGATCGCGTTAGCCAAAAATCGCCCGGTGCTTCCCTTGCCGTTGGTGCCGATGATCTGAATGACGTTTTTGAGCGGAATTTTATCTTTAATGGCGGCATATGCCCGCGGGAAGCGCTCGTAGTCGATTTTTTTGTAATAAATCGGGCGATTTTGCAAAAATTCTTTAATGCTGCGCCCGCTCAAGTCTGAATCCCCTAATCGCAAGCGCCGAAATAAACTCGTCAAACGCCTGCGCAGAGGCATTTTCGATCGCCTTATAGCGATCCTTATCGCTAATGATCGAGCTCGTATCGTAGCTATTTTTGACTAGGCGGCTAACTTTAAAATCGTAATCGCCAACGCAATCCTTGCTGAAAACCTCGCCGTTTTTAAGCTCGGTGCTAAAATTTACGATGAGATTTGCGCGGTAGCTAGTGACATAGCCGAACTGATCGTATGAAAGCTCGCTAAAGCTTAGGCTTTTTATGCTCGCTACTACAATCGTCTGCGCCGAGTTTTTATCCGAAAGGCTCATCCCTAGGCGCTGAACTATACCCTGCCTGATCGCATCTTTGATAGCGACAGTGTTTTGCGGATCGGTCTTGCTCATCATTACATCCACAAATACGCTTCCTCTCATCGTCTCTTTCGCGATCCTTGAAACGGGCTTGTAGCCGCAGCCGATTAAAAAAATCAAACAAAAAACGGTTAAAACTCTTCTCATCTTCGCCTACTTTATCACCAAATTTACAAGCTTGTTTTTGACATAAATTTCTTTTACGATGCTCTTGCCCTCTAGCCATTTGGCGCAGTTTTGCTTCGCAAGGCTTAAAATTTCGCCCTCGCTTAGGCCTGCATCCGCTTCAAACTCGGCGCGTTTTTTGCCGTTAATCGTGACGGCAAGCTTGATCGTATCGCTCTCAAAGACCTCTTCGCAAACTCGCAGCTCGCCGAAATTCCGCCTCTTAAACAGCCTCTCGCTAAGCTCGGCGCAGATGTGCGGCACGATAGGCTCTAGCAGGCACAAGATCACGAAGTAGCCCTCAGTGAATACGTCTTTGTTACTCTGCGCATTTAGGGCGTTTAGCGCCTCCATACACGCGGCGATTAGGGTATTGAAAGCAAAGCTGCTCTCATAAACCTGCTGCGATTTCTTAAGCGCCTCGTAAACCTTGAGGCGGGCGTATTTTTCCTCTTTATTTAGACTTGCGTGGTCGATCTGCGGAATTTTATCCGTAGCGTAGGCGTTTTCGGCGCGATCGTATAGGCGATTTAAAAATTTATACGCGCCCTCTACCGCGCTATCGTTCCATTCAAGCTCCTTTTGCGGCGGTGCTGCAAAAAGTATAAAAAGTCTCGCCGTATCGGCGCCGTATCTCTCGATGATATCATCGGGATCGACGGTGTTGCCCTTGCTTTTACTCATCTTTGCGCCATCTTTTAGCACCATGCCCTGAGTTAGCAGCCGCTCAAACGGCTCGCTATCGCGTAGATAGCCTATGTCGCGAAGAGCCTTTTGGAAAAATCTTGCGTATAAAAGGTGCAAAATCGCGTGCTCAATGCCGCCGATATATTGATCGACATTCATCCAGTAATTCACACTTTGCTCGTCAAACGCCCGCTGCTGCCACGTTCGCTCGTCGCTTGCGTAGCGCGCGAAATACCATGAGCTTTCAAAAAAGGTATCGAGCGTGTCGGTTTCGCGCACCCCGTCGCCGCCGCATTTAGGGCATTTACAAAACTTCCAACTAGGATGCGTATCAAGTGGGTTGCCTTTGCCGGTGATCTTGATGTCCTGCGGAAGCTCTACGGGTAGATTTGAAATTTCTTCGCTTACCAGCCCGCATTTTGGGCAGTGGATCATCGGGATCGGCGCGCCCCAGTAGCGCTGGCGGCTCACTCCCCAATCGCGCAGTTTAAAATTTACCACGCGGCGTCCGAGCTTTAACTCCTCAAATTTTGAGATAACGGCACTTTTTGCTTTCTCGCTATCCATGCCGCTAAACTCTTCAGAATTTACTAAAACTCCGCTCTCGGCGTAAGCTTTGCTCGCGTCGTAATCGCCGCTTTTAGGAGCGATGCTTTGAACGATCGGCAGGTTAAATTTCTTCGCAAACTCAAAGTCTCTCTCATCATGCGCAGGCACCGCCATAACCGCGCCGCCGCCGTATTCGGCTAGGACGAAATTTGCGGTCCAAACGGGAATTTTTTTGCCGCTTAGCGGATGAAGCACGCTGATTCCGAGGCTCACGCCGTCCTTATCGCTTGCTTGGCGCTCGCGCGGGCTTTGATTTAAAATTTCTCTTACTTTCGCCGCAGTCTGGGCGTCAAGTAAGCCTTTATCCAAAAGTCTCTTTACGACCTCGTGTTCCGGCGCAAGCGCGGCGTAGCTCATGCCGTAGATCGTATCGGGCCGCGTCGTAAAAACCTTAAAGCCCTCGATGCCGCCAAGCATGGCGCTGCTTTGCTCGTCAAATTTAAAGCTAAATTCCAAACCCTCGCTGCGCCCGATCCAGTTTTCCTGCATCGTAAGCACCTGAGCGGGCCACTTGCCCTCAAGCTGTTTTAGGCAATCCAAAAGCTCCTGAGCGTAAGCGGTGATTTTTAGATAATAGCCCGGCATCTGCTTTTGCACGACCTCGTTGCCGCAGCGCCAGCACCTGCCCTCCTCGACCTGCTCGTTGGCAAGCACCGTCTGATCGTGCTCGCACCAATTTACCACGGCGTTTTTTCTGTAGATAAGCCCTTTTTCAAAAAGTTTGATGAAAAATTCCTGCTCCCAGCGCGTATAAAGCGGATCGGAGGTGGCGAGCATGCGACGAGCCGAAAAGCTAAAGCCCAGGCGGTGCAGCTCGTTTTTCATATAATCGATATTTTCGTAGGTCCAAGTTTTGGGATGGGTGCCGTGTTTGATCGCCGCATTTTCCGCAGGCATACCGAAGCTGTCAAAGCCGATCGGCTGAAGCACGTTGTATCCGCGCAGCCTGTAGTAGCGGCTCAGCGCGTCGCCGATGCTGTAGTTTCGCACGTGCCCCATGTGAATGCGGCCGCTTGGGTAGGGAAACATCGAAAGGATATATTTTTTAGGTAGGCTATAATCGTCCTTAGGCTCGAAAACCCCTTCATCGTCCCAAATTTTCTGCCATTTAAGCTCAATGCTTTTACTATCGTAAGACATAGGCTCTCCTAAAATTCATCTCTTGTTTTTGCAGATTCGATCGAGATCAAAATGAGCGAGAAGAAATTTGCAAGCAGCGCGCCGATCGCAAGCGAGGTGACGATCGAAAGATCCCCAGGAGCTACCAAGATCAAAACAAACGCAGGTATGAGGTGCAGATCCGCTACGAGCGAGCTTGCGAAAAGCTCGGCTGCGAGCATGTTTCGCACGCCCACCTTCAAAAGCGTCGAGACCGCATTTACGCTGGTTGCGATGAAAAGCAAAATTTCATGCTTTTCGTAAATAAATCCGCCGATCGTAGTCATACTCATAAGAGCGAAAAATATGTAAATTACCCTTCCCCAATTCATCTTCTATCCTTACACCGTGCCTTTTTCATACATGGCTCGGTTTTTTTCTTTCTCTTTGATACGGCGCTGTTTTTCAGCTAAAAACGCGCGATACTTCTCTACGTTAAATTTAAAGATAATCAGTAGCGGCGCGGCTACGAAGATCGAGCTGAAAGTTCCTGCGATGACGCCCACTAACATCACGAAGCTAAAACCGTGGATCATCTCACCGCCCCAGAAGAACAAAATCACTATGACGATGAGCGTAGTAAGCGAGGTTAGGACGGTGCGTGAAAGCGTGTGCGAGATCGATTCGTTTATAACCTCGTCAAGCTTAATCGATTTACTATCTTTTACACCCTCTCGAATTCTATCGAAAACAACGATAGTATCGTTAAGCGAGTAGCCCATTATAGTTAGCAGTGCGGCTAGAATTTCAAGGTTGAAATCCACGCCAGCTAAAATCATCGCGCCTACGGCGACTATGACGTCGTGCAGATCCGATAGTACGGCTGCAATCGCAAATCTCCACTCAAACCGCAGGGTGATATAAACCAAAATGAGCGCAAACGACACACATACCGCTAAAATTCCGTTTGTGCGAAGCTCCTCGCCGACTTTAGGACCTACGATATCGACCTTGCGAATGTCGAAGTTTCCACTACCTTGTAAAATTTTTTGTGCTGCTAAAGCGGGATTATCACCCAGTTCACTCGCAGCGCCCGAATATCTAATCGTGACCTCTTGATCGCTACCGAATTCCGTAACGTTGATATTGCCTAAATTTGCCGCTTCGAAGCGCTTTCTGATCTCATCAAGCGGTGCTTTGGCGTCGTATTTAACCTGAATGAGCGTACCGCCGCTAAAATCGATGCCGTAATTAATGCCCTTAATGAAAAACAGCGCAATAGAGCCTATTATCAAAACAGCAGAAAGCGCAAAGGTAAAATATCTAAATTTCATAAAATCATAAATTTTACCCTTATCAAACACTTGCATTTGCGCCCCCTCTTACTTTATAACCAAGCCAAAGCGCGGTATTTTTGCTCTTTTCCATCTTATCCATTACTAACTCAAACATTCCGTGAGTGCCTAAAATAGCCGTTATCATCGACGCTACAATACCGATGCTCATCGTGACGGCAAAACCTTTCACCGGACCCGTGCCGTAAGCATAAAGCGCAGCAGAAGTAATTAGCGTAGTGATATTTGAATCCACGATCGCGCTCATCGCATTTTCATAGCCTTTATTTATGCTTTGGCGGATTGAAACTCCCGTCCTTAGCACCTCTCTAACGCGCTCGTTAATGATGACATTCGCATCTACCGCCATTCCGATAGTTAGTACGATTCCAGCCATTCCAGGAAGCGTCAAAGTAGCGCCGAATAGCGCCATACAAGCGATCAGAAATAAAATATTGACTACAAGCGCGATGTCGGCAAAAAGCCCCGCCACGCCATAGTAGAAAATCATAAAGATCAAAATCGCAACCGCCGCAAGGCTAAGCGCCGCCATACTCTTATCGATGCTATCTTGCCCTAGGCTAGGGCCGATACTGCGTGTCTCTGAGACTTTAACAGGAGCCAAAAGCGCGCCGCTTCTAAGCGCGATCGCTACGTCGTGCGCCTCCTCGACGCTAAATCCGCCGCTGATCTGACCGCTGCCGCCGCCGATGCGCTCGTTAATGCGCGGTGCGGAGTAAACCTTGCCGTCAAGTACGATCGCAAGGCGCTTACCGACGTTTTTGCCGGTAAAATCGCCAAAAATTTGAGCGCCTTGAGAGTTTAGCGTAAAATTTATGATCGGCTGGTTGGTGTGCTGATCAAAAGCTACCTTCGCATCAACTAGCATCGCGCCGTCTAAAACCGGAATTTCGTTTATGAGATACTTGTAATTCGGATTTTTAACGTCCGGGTAGATCACGTCGCCGTAAGCTCTGGCATCCGCTGCACTGATAGTCTGCGCGCGGTCTTGGCGTACGTCGTCCACCGCCATAAGCTGCAAGTGAGCCGCTTTGGCAATCAGATCTTTGGCGCGTTGCTCATCCGCTGCACTTTTGACGCCCGGAAGCTCAACCAAAATATAGCTCTCGCCCTGCTTTGCTACCGTAGGCTCCGCAAGTCCGAATTGATCCAAGCGGTTTCGGATAGTTTCTACGGCCTGTTCAATCGCGTATTTTTTAGTCGCTTCGACCTCCTCGGGCGTTAGTGTGACGCGGTATTTTTCGCCCGATTTTTGAATGTCTAATCCGCTTGCGGCGCTATGCAAAATCGCATCAAATTTAGAAGCCTCGTCTGCGTCTAAAATTTCAAATTCAAACGAATCGCCTTCCAATTTTAGCCCGTCCATCAGCAGATCGTCGCGCTTGGCGGCGTAATTAACGCTAGCGGCGATCGATTTTATCTTCGAAACGACCGCCTCGTCGCTTTGAACCTCCAAAAGCATATGCAGACCGCCTTGCAGATCCAGACCCAAGTTTATCTTGCTTCCCTTTTCGGTCTGAAAGATCGAAGGCGCGGCAAAAATCGCCGAAAAAATAACCGCAGCCAAAAAGATCAGCAGACGGTATGAAATTTTACTGCTCATCTAATTTTCTTGCCACGAATTGTTTATCTAGCTCGACCATGACCTCATCGTTAAGCTTAACTGTGATAAAATCATTGTTTGTTTTCACGACCGTGCATTTTATGCCACCGCTAGTTATGATCTTATCGCCTTTGCCGAGCGCATCGACCATCGCTTTATGATCCTTGGCCTGCTTTTGCTGCGGTCTGATAATCAAAAAATACATAATCGCAAAGATTACGACGATAGGCAAGATTGATGCAAAGAAGTTTCCTTGTTCCATGTGTTTCCTTCATTAGAAATTTAAAAAGTAGCTATTTTACATTAAGTTACATAAATAAAGGCTTTGTTCTTGCCCTTGCGCTTTCAAATTTTATTTTTGTAGAAATTTTAAGCTCTAAATTTGACGGCTTGGCTGCTTTGGCGGCGGAATTTCTCTCGCCTCTAATTGCGATAGCAGCACTTTTTTATCTACTAAAAGCAAGCAAGGCGGAGTGGTTTTGGTGCGGATTTTTTATCGGCGCGCTATGGATGCACTGGATCAGCTTCAGTCTGATCTATTTCGGTCTTGCGTTTTTGATTCCGCTTGAAATTCTTGGAATTTGTCTCGTTTACGCCTTTATTTTCCGCATCTTTGCGATCTTTAACGCACCGGTTTTGCGCGCTGCGTGCCTTTTGATTCTAAAATTTATCCATCCCTTCGGCTTTGATTGGCTAAATTTTGAACTGCTGCTAAGCCATGGAATTTTCAGAGCCGATCTTAGCGCGCTGGCTCTGATTTTAGCGGGACTTTGCGCGGTTTTGTATCTACGCGGACGCGGCATTGCGGCTAGGCTTAACGCCTTAATTTTCGCGATATTTTTGATCTGCGCGCTGCAATTCAGCCAAAAAGAAGCCGAGCCGCTACCTATTAAAATTTCGCTCGCAAACACCGATATTTCGCAGTATGACATCTGGGCAAAGGATAAAATTTTATCCGCCGCGTTGGCAAATTTGGCTCGGATTGATGAGGCGATCGCGGCGGGGCAGGATGCGATAATCTTGCCCGAGAGCGCCTTTGCGATGCCGCTAAATTTAGAAAACGTGCTAGTTGAAGCTCTAAAGGAAAAATCGCGCGCAATTACGATCGTAGCAGGCGCGGAAGCGTATGAGAACGGGAAATTTTACAACAGCGCCTATCTTTTTGCAAACGGGGAAATGAAGCGCTTTGATAAGCACATTTTGGTGCCGTTTGGCGAAATGGTACCGCTGCCTGAATTCGCGCGAAATTTCATAAACCGCGTGCTGTTAGGCGGCGCAACCGATTTTTCGACGGCTAGCGGTTTTAGCGACTACGAGCTTGGCGGCAAGAGCGTAAGAAGCGCTGTTTGCTACGAGGCTACGCGCGCGGAACTTTACGAGGGCTCGCCCAAATATGTCGTAGCGATCAGCAATAACGGCTGGTTCGTGCCGAGCTACGAGCCCTATTTGCAGCGCCTCATAATCCGCTACTACGCGAGCTTGCACGGCACGCTGATCTATCACGCCGTAAACGGCAGCGCTAGCGAGATAATCGCTCCGAAAAAGATCTGGATAAACCGCCTTAAAGATCATCTAAAATAGCCTAAAAAGTTATTTTTAAACGACTTTTGGATAATATTTTAAAATTTTATTAGGAGCTAAATTTATGGCTAAATACAATCGCGTACTCGTAAAATTTTCGGGTGAAGCGCTAGCGGGAGAGAACGGCTTTGGGATCGACAGCGAAATTTTAAAATTTATCGCTAAAGAGATCAAGCAGCTCGTAGAGGGCGGCATCGAAGTAGGCATCGTAATCGGCGGCGGCAACATCATTAGAGGCGTAAGCGCCGCAGCTAGCGGTATCATAAAGCGCACCAGTGGCGATCATATGGGCATGCTAGCTACCGTCATAAACGCAATCGCTATGAGAGAAGCGCTCGAATACGCAGGCATGGACGTGCGCGTGCAAAGCGCGATAAAGATGGAAGCGATCTGCGAGACCTTCATCATCGGCCGCGCCAAAAGGCACCTCGAAAAAGGGCGCGTCGTGATCTTTGCCGCAGGCACCGGAAATCCGTTCTTCACGACCGATACCGCAGGCACGCTCCGCGCGATCGAGATCGGAGCCGACGCTATCATAAAAGCCACTAAAGTAATGGGGATCTACGACAAAGATCCGCAAAAATTTAAAGACGCCAAATTGCTTTCCAAAGTCACTTACGACCAAGCCTTGCACGACAATATCAGGGTGATGGACGATACGGCTATCGCGCTTGCTAAAGACAATGCGCTTCCGATCATCGTATGCAATATGTTTAAGAGCGGAAATTTATACAAAATCGTCGATGGCGGAGATCTAAGCTCCTGCTCAATCGTAAAAAACTGAAATTTAAAATTTAAGGAGAATTGATGAGAACCGAACAAATTGTAGCCAAGGCTTTAAAAGTAACGGGCGGAGACCGATATAAGCTATCTTTGATGATAAGCAAACGCGCCGAGCAGCTAGCTGCAGGCGAACCGCCGTTAATAGATAACGTAGATACTCGCAAGATGAAATTTGCCGATATAGCAATCTTGGAACTAGCCGAAGGTAAGATCGCATTAGATGGAATCGTTGACAAGGATTAATGATAACTTCTTAGAAAGTCTCATCGACGACGTCGTCGATACCAAAGACATTCAAAGCGCCAAGCAGCTGCTTTATAATCTAAAAGAGCCTACTCCGTTACTGGTGGATGCTATAAATTTATGCATCGCGCAGCACGACGGGCAGTTTCGCAAAAGCGGCGAGCCATATGCGATCCATCCGATTTTGGTAGCTTGCTTCGTATCTTTTATGGGTGGAGACGACGCGATGGTTATATCTGCGCTACTACACGACGTAGTAGAGGATACAGATTACAGCATCGAGCAGGTTAGACAAAGATTCGGCGACGAAGTAGCCAAAATCGTAGAGGGGCTTACTAAAATCGTAAATATCAGAGAGGATAAATTAGCCCCATCCGGCGATAGCAACGCCAAGCTACGCACTACCGCGCTTACCTTCCGCAGGATGCTGATGATCTCCATTAACGATCAGCGCGTTTTGGTAGTCAAGCTCTGCGATAGGCTGCACAATATGCTAACCCTAGACGCACTTCGCCCCGATAAGCAAAAACGTATCGGCGAGGAGACGCTTTTGGTTTACGCGCCGATCGCGCACAGGCTTGGAATTTCATCGATCAAAAACGTGCTTGAAGATCTTAGCTTCAAATACGTTATGCCTAAAGAATACGCAGCGATCGCCGATTACGTCGAGGAGCATAAGCAGCAGCTTCAGATGAGCTTGAGCAAATTTAGCGAAAAGATCAAGGAGTATATGCTCTCAAACGGCTTTAGCGAGGGCAGCTTTGAGATCCAAAAGCGGATGAAGCACTACTACTCGATCTTTTTAAAAATGCAGCGCAAAGGAATTTCGATCGAGGAGGTGCTCGATCTTTTGGCTATCCGCATCATCGTGCAAAAGCCGATGGATTGCTACTTAGCTCTGGGTATAATCCATACTAAATTTAACCCGCTCATATCGCGCTTTAAGGATTATATCGCGCTTCCGAAGCAAAACGGATATCAGACGATCCACACAACAGTCTTTAACGAAAGTATGATCGTAGAGGTGCAGATCCGCACCTTTGATATGCACAACACCGCAGAATTCGGCGTTGCCGCGCACTGGAAATATAAATATAGCGGCTCGATCAATCCGAAGCTTGATTGGCTAAACGACATCGGCATGCAGGAAGAGGACGACGCCAACGCCGAGGATCTTTACGAATACGCTAAAGACAGCCTCTACGTAGAAGATATCGCCGTGTATTCGCCCAAGGGCGGAATTTTTACATTGCCGCGCGGTGCTACGGCGCTTGATTACGCCTATGAGATACACTCTCAAGTGGGCTTAAAAGCGACCGAGGCCTTTATAAACCGCGTCAAGGTGCCGCTTCTTACGGAGCTTAAAAACGGAGATATCGTTCATATCATCACCGGAAGCGAGCCACACTACCGCTGCAGCTGGCTAAGCTCTGTAAAAACCGGCAAGGCGCGCGCGACGATAAAGGCATTTTGCAAGCAAAAGATCAGAGATATAAATTTTGAAGTAGCGATTAAAATTTTATGCGCGATCTTTACGACGAGCAAGGAGAGCATTCTAAGCTGGCTCGAAAAAGAAAATTTAAGCAAAAAGATCGGCAAAGCTGCCTATGACTCGGTATTTTTAAAAGACGTCGTAAATGCGCTGAAAAAATACCCGCTCAAAGAGAAATTTTTCAATATGAAATTTCGCAGCAAGTATGAGATCGAGAAGCAAAAATTTGACAACATCGTGGTGTATTCAAATTTTAAAATCGACGAGGTTGAGTTTGATTACTGCTGCAACCCAAAGCGCGGTGACGACATCATCGGCTTTCGCAACGGACACGGCGTGACGGTGCATCATAAGCTGTGCGAACGTGCAAGCGAGCTAATCAAAACCGATGAGATGATCTTCGTAAAATGGACGCGCAATGCGCCGCACCGCTATAAGATCATATTAAATTTAGAAAACAAGCGCGGCTCGCTGGCGACGTTTTTGAACTATTTAGTCAAGCTCGAGGTCGATCTGGTGTCGATAAGCCTCAACGAAAATAGCGAAACGACGTCGGATTATTTTGAGATCATCATCGAGCTAAACGAAAATTTAGACTCCACGGAGATTAAAGATAAACTCAAAAACCGCTTTAAAATCGTGGATTTCGTATCGCTTACGGACGTATATAAAAACTAAATAAGGGAGAGCAAATGGCTGACATTCAAGGCATTATGGAAAATTTTAAGCGCGGTGTCGCGGAGATCATCGGCGAAGAGCAAATAGAGGCACTGATTAGGCGCTATTACGACAGCGGCGAGGTCTTTTACGTCAAAATCGGCATGGATCCCACTGCTGCGGATCTGCACCTAGGACACGCCGTCGTGCTAAATAAGCTTGCATTTTTGCAAAACCACGGCGCGATCGTGCAATTTCTAATCGGTGATTTTACTGCTCAAATCGGAGATCCTACAGGCAAGAGCGAGACTCGCAAAAAACTAGCGCGCGAAATCGTGCTTCAAAATGCCAAAACCTACGAGCAGCAGGTCTTTAAAATTCTAAATCCCACCAAAACCAAGGTGATGTTTAACTCCGAATGGACCAACCGCCTAGGCGCTAGCGGCATGATTGAGCTATCAAGCACTTTCAATGTTGCCCGGATGCTCGAGCGCGACGACTTCGAGAAGCGCTACAAGGCAGAGCAGCCGATCAGCATCAGCGAGTTTATGTATCCGCTACTGCAAGGATACGACAGCGTTTGCATGAAATGCGATATAGAATTTGGCGGTACCGATCAGAAATTTAATCTTTTAATGGGTCGCCAGCTGCAAAGAATTTATGATGTCGGCAAAGAACAAAGCGTCGTGATGATGCCGCTTTTAGTAGGTACCGACGGCACGAATAAAATGAGCAAGAGCCTTGGCAACTACATCGGCGTAACCGATACGCCTCATGATATGTACGGCAAGGTGATGAGTATCAGCGATGCGTTAATGTGGGATTGGTATAATCTACTAAGCCAAAAAAGCAGCGAAGATATTGAGCTAATAAAAGGCTTCGTGGCGGATGGTTCTATCCATCCTAAGGCGGTTAAGGAGGAGCTTGCCTCCGAGATCGTCACGCAATTTTATGACGAAAATACCGCCTTTGAGGCCAAGCAGGAATTTGACCGCGTTCACGGCGCAGGCGAGCTTCCTAGCGAGATCAAGGAATATCACGTAAGCTCGCCTGCATGGATAGTAAAGGCGCTCATCAGCTGCAAGCTCGCAGTCTCTAGCTCAGATGCACGCAGGTTGATAAAATCAAACGCCGTCAGTATCGATCAAAATAAAATTTTAGATGAGCAGCTTCAGCTAAGCTCGGGCGAATACACGCTTCAAGTAGGGAAGAAGAAATTCGCTAAATTAAAGGTGGATTAATGAGTATAAAGATAGGCAAACACAAGATTACGCACCCGATAATTCAAGGCGGCATGGGACTTGGTATCAGTTGGGACAATCTCGCCGGCAATGTCAGCCTAAACGGCTGTCTAGGCGTCATTAGCTCGGTCGGCACCGGCTACTACGAAAATCTTAAATTTGCCAAAAAATCGCTCGATGGCAGACCATATCAAAGCGAGAATTTTTATAGCAAAGAGGCGCTTTTTACCATCGTGCAAAACGCCCGTAAAATTTGCGGCGATGCGCCTTTGGGGATGAACGTAATGTGCGCAGCGAACGACTACGAGCGCATCGTGCGCGACACGTGCGAGGCAGGCATCGACGTTATCATTAGCGGCGCGGGACTTCCTACCAATCTGCCGGAATTTACGGCCGATTTCCCGGACGTCGCGCTCGTGCCTATCGTCTCCTCCGCTAAGGCTCTTAAGATCATCGCCAAGCGCTGGAAGCAGCGCTACGACAGAATTCCCGACGCCGTAGTGCTCGAAGGCCCTCTTAGCGGCGGACATCAGGGCTTTACCTACGAGCAGTGCGGCGATCCGGCGTTTGCGCTGGATAATCTAATCCCGCAAGTGAAAGCGGAAATCTCGCAATGGGGCAGCTTCCCGCTATTTGTCGCAGGCGGAATTTGGGATAAAACCGACATCGATCGCGTGAAATCTTTGGGCGCGGATGGCGTGCAGATGGGTACGCGCTTCATCGGCACCTTTGAATGCGACGCCGCGGAGGAATTTAAACAGGTGCTTCTTAACGCCAAAAAAGAGGACATCGAGCTTCTAAAATCACCCGTAGGCTATCCTGCGCGCGGAATTCATACAAATTTACAAGATATGATCGCCGCAGGCACGGCGCCTAAAATCCGCTGTATCAGCAACTGCGTAAGCCCATGCGAGCGCGGCAAAGGCGCTAACGCCGTAGGATACTGCATCGCCGACCGCCTAAGCGACGCATATCTGGGCAAAACGCAAAGCGGTCTGTTTTTCACCGGCGCGAACGGATGGCGATTAAACGAGATAATATCCGTGAAGGAATTGATAGAAAAACTTGTAAATGGCGAAGATAGTTAAAATTTTTCTAATCGCGGCTTTTAGCTGCGTATTGGCGTTTGGAGCTTCCAGCGAGGCATTTTTTGCGAAATTCGACAAGGATTTCATTGTGGCGACGCCAAATTATAAGCGCTCGCTGCACAAGGAGCTAAAATCGCTCTATCAAGGCGCGTCCGATAAAGAGGTCCGCATCAAAGCGCTAAAGAGGCTAGTTTACAGCTCGAAAAATTTAGGGCTTGACTCCTCGCCTTATGAATCTGCGCTAGCCAAATTACAAGGCAAAGCAAGCGATAGCAGCACGAATTCTAAAAAGCTCAAAGATGAAAACGCAAAAAATTCCAAAAGCTCGGACGAGAAAAACGCTTCAAATTTAGCGCATAGCTCCAAAGCCTCCGCCTCCAAAAAATCTAAGAATTCAAAAAATTCCACTTCCAAAAATCTCAAAAAGACGCACGTCCCAGAAGAAGCCGATCTAAGCTCGCTATCTAGCGAGGATTTGGAATTCTTACGCTCGACCAGACCGATCGGCGCGGACGAGGCCGTAGACGCCCAAGAGGACGATGGCGGCGAGGACGCAATCGCGCAAAACGAGGATGAGGAGGAGGCCGCAGATCAAAGTAGCGAGCTTAGAAAAAGCAGCGTCAAAAAAGCGGACAAAAACGCCCAGCTTGCGTTAAATTCTCTGCGCGGCGATAAAAACGAGATCGTGCTTGAGTTTAACCGCGATCTAAAGCGCGGCGATTATAAAGATTTTACGATCGCAAGTAGCGATAATTTTCGCTTCGTGATTGATTTTAGCGCACGGCAAAAGTCACAAAAAACGCGGCTTAAAGATAGCTTTGTTAGCGATGTACGCGTCTCGCAATACAACGATAAGACCGTGCGCATCGTACTTAGCGACCCGAAAGAATTTAACGCAAACGTTGAAATTAGCGGCAATATGATGATTTTAAGTACAGCTGAAGGCTTAAAAACCGCAAAAGCCGCGCGCGCAGAAAAAAACAGAGATCAAAAATCGGGGCGCAAACGCGGGCGCGAACAAGATAGCGAGCCGCAAATCAGCACGATAGAGGAATCAGGGGGCGCCAAATCGACCTCCGTAGCTGCCGGTAAAATTTACAAATCGACCAAGGGCAAACTCATCGTAATCGATCCGGGTCACGGCGGCAGCGATTCGGGCGCGGTCGGAAACGGGCTGAAGGAAAAAAACGTCGTGCTGGCCACATCCAAAAAGCTCGGTGCGCTGCTTACCAAGCGCGGATACAAGGTGCTTTATACGCGCAGCACCGACGTTTTTATAAATCTACGATCGCGTACCGCTTTCGCCGCTAAAAGAAATGCCGATATGTTTATTTCGATCCACGCAAATGCCGCTCCTAACGCCAGCGCGGCATCCAAAATGAGCGGCGTGGAGACCTTTTTCTTAAGCCCGGCTAGAAGCGAGCGCAGTAAAAACGCCGCAGCACTCGAAAATAGGGGAGATTTGGAGGATATGAATACCTTCTCGAAGCAGACCTTCCTAAATTTCTTAAATCGCGAGAAGATAATCTCCTCAAACAAGCTTGCCATCGACATTCAAAGCTATATGCTAAGCTCGGTCAAAAAAAGCTTCTCGAGCAGAGACGGAGGCGTGCGCGAGGCGCCGTTTTGGGTACTAGTGGGTGCTACAATGCCTGCGGTGCTCGTGGAGATGGGCTATATCACGCACCCGCAGGAGGGTAAAAATTTAGGCAAAAGCGCCTATCAGGACCGCATCGCTCAGGGTATCGCAAACGGCGTGGACGCGTACTTTCAGAAAAACAAGTGATGAAATTTTACGCGCCGCGCATTTTTGCAAGCGAGATGAATTTTATTTCGGCGCGAGATCTGCTCCGCAGATAAATTTTAGCTGGCGCGATAGCTCTTGTGGATAAACAGAGCGCGGAGGCGGTAAATTTAAAATTTTAAAGCCCGCCGCGCTAAATTTAAAGCAAAACGCGCGGCGCTTGCATGCAAATTTCGCTCGCGTGCCAAATATTTACTGCGAGCGGATAAATTTTACGGAGCGTCTTGCGGCGCCACGAGCTAGGGACACATACGGCTTAGACGCGGAATTTTAACGCAGCTCGGCGTAAAATTTTTAAACGTGGACTTGGCGCCACTTGCTCAGCAGAGTGCGGCTGGCGGTAAAATTTACCGACAGAATCACATTTAAGCCGCGCGAAAAATAGCGATTTTGTCGCGCTAATACAAGTCGCGTTTCAAACCGCGTCCGTGCAATTAGGATTGCGTTTAAGTTATGAGCGTGTATATTGCGCCAATCGCACTTAAAACAGCACGGTCGCGCCCTAAAATTTCGCGCCATGTTCGCAGAGCGGCGATATTTGCATAATGCTGCGAACGCGATAGTTGCAACGCACCGATGCCTGCGCTGTATATGCATTAAAGGTGCGGCTGAATCGTAAATTTAAAGATAAAATTTAAAAGGTCCAAAATGAAAAAAATCGTATTTTTAATCCTGCTTTTCGCAGCCGTTGCGCTCGCGCTTTATGTTACTTCGCGCGTAAATCCAAATCTTTTCGCCGAAATCAAAATCCTAGGCGCGCTGCTAAACGCCACGATCTTCGGCGTCGCGCTCATCGCCTTAGCGATCGGCGAAAAGGACGTAGTGCGCTTTCCGTTTCTTACCGCCTCGCTGCTGGCGCTGTTTTCGGGGCTGGTAGAGGGCGTACTGCTCTTCGAGAACCGCTACTACATCGCGATCACGGCGGTGGCGTTCGTCGCCTTCGTCTTTTATCTGCAGATCGGGCACAAAAGATTTTCAAACAAAGCTTATAAAAATTCTGCGGACGAAGGCTCTAGAAATTTAGATGGGGGCGAGAGCGAAAATTCCAAAGAAAGCGGTGAAATTTTAAATTCTCAAAGCGAGGATGAAATTTTAAACTCCAGTGGCGACATCGGTGAAAATTTCGCGAGCGGCGCTGATGAAAATTCTACGCATCGCGCTGATGAAAATTCCGACGAAAATTTTAAAATTTCAAATGGCGGCGCGGGTGAAAATTCTGCGCAAAATTTCAATCAGGGCGCTGAAAATTTCGCACCCGACGCAAGGCGCGATAGATGATCAAATTCGCGCTGATCGCGCTTGCGGTGATATTTTTGCTACTTTTAAATTTAGCCAATCTTTTCGGCATGATAGGTCTGAGCGGGCCGGTGCCTGCGATGATCTGGTTTGCGATCAGCTTCTGCGGGGTTTTTTATCTATACAAATTTTGCGGCGCAAGGCCAGTCGCGGCGCGGATCGGAATCTTTGCCGTAGCCTTCGTGGGCGGATTTTTCACAAGCGTTTTGTACTACGGATTTTTTAATTCGCAAACTTTGGAATTTGCCTTTACATACGCCTTTTTCGCGGTGGTCTTTACGCTCGGTATCGGCGTGATTCTGTAGCGCTTTGCCCTGCTCGCGCGAGCACCAAATTTACATCCTGATCTTATAGGTCTTGTAGTTATCTTTCATCCTAAACGTCAGCAAATTTTGTAAAATTCCAAAAAGGATCATAAAGGTGATGAAGCTGCTGCCGCCGTAGCTGAAAAACGGCAGCGGCACGCCCACGACGGGCGCGAAACCTACCACCATCGAGATATTAACGCCTGTATAAATGAAAATGAGCGAGGCAAGCGCGCTCGTAAAGACCCGTATCAGATAATCGCTTTTGAAATCGTAGTTCAGGCTCAGCAGATGCAGTATCAGCAGCGCATACAGCGCGATCAGCGCGGCAGCCCCCACGAAGCCGAAGCGCTCGATCGTATAAGCGAAGATAAAATCGCTCGTCGCAATCGGCAAGAATTTAAAGTGCGTCTGCGTAGCTTCGTCTCTATCCTTGCCGTAGATGCCGCCGTTTCCTATGGCAATGATCGCTTGCTTGACCTGATAATTGGGCTCCTCGCTGATAAAATCGGCGATGCGCTTTTTTTGATAATCGTGCATGTTTTCGTACAAAATCGGCGAGCTGGCCACAAAAACGATGATCAGCGTAAGCCAAATTTTTTTATCGACGCCGATGATAAAAAGGATCGCAAATCCCGTCAAAAAAAGTATCGCGGCAGTGCCTAGATCGGGCTCTTTAGCGATCAGAACAAAAGGCAGAAGTATGTAAAAGCTAAGGCGCAAAAAATCCTTCAGCCCATAGCCGTTTTTAGGCGGCGGATTTTTGTGTATCAGATACATCAGCATCAGGATAAACGCGGGCTTCATCACCTCGCTGGGTTGCAGCGTAAAATGCACGAAAGGAATCTCCAGCCAGCGTCTCGCTCCTAGCTTGCTAACGCCGAAAAAATCGACGCTGAGCAGCAATATGATGTTGATCCAATAAAATATCGGGATCAGATATAAAAATTTGCGTATCGGAAAGAGAAAAAACAGCGTAAAAACGGCAAATCCTACGCCGAAATAAACGACCTGCTTCGAGGACAGCACGTCGTTTGCTTCGCTTATTAAAACGTATGAAAAAACCACTATCGGCACGATCAAAAAAGGTTGAATGAAATCAAAATATGCTAAAATCTTTTTGTCAATTTTAAACAACGCTTAATCCTATTAAAATTTTGACGTAAGAATAGCCAAAAAAGGTATAAATTTGGATAATCTAATAGCACAATGCAGCGAAAGGCTCGACGTTTTTTTAAGCTCGCAGCTTGGAATTTCGCGCAATCAAATATCAAGCTTAATCAAATCCGAAGCGGTCAGAGTGGACGGAGCCGTGCAAACTAAGCCCGGCTACAAGCTATCTGCAGGCGAGCTCGTGCACATCGACTACCCAGCGCCTGCGCCGCAGCAAACAAGCGCGCAGCGGCTAGATTTCGACGTTGAAATTTTATACGAGGACGATGATCTGCTCGTGGTAAATAAGCCCGCAGGCCTTACCGTCCACCCCGCCGCAAGCGTCAAAGAGCCCACGCTAGTGGACTGGCTCAAATCTCGCGGCTATCTGCTTTCCACGCTCGGCGGCGAGCTTCGCGCGGGCATCGTGCACCGCCTGGATAAGCTCACCAGCGGCGCCCTGCTCGTCGCTAAAAACAACGCCGCGCATGCCGCGCTCTCGGCACAGCTAAGCGATAAAAGCATGGGGCGGATATACCTTGCGCTCATCGACCTGCCGCTGAAGCAGCCCTGCGTAATCGAGCGTCCGATCGCTCGCAACCCAGCAAACCGCTTAAAAATGGGGATCGTGCCCGGCGGACGCAACGCAAAGAGCGCGTTTTATGAAATTTTAAGCGGCGCGGAACTAACCGAGCTTCAAAACGCCGCCCAAAAGTGCGATGAAATTTTAGGTGCAGGCAATGGTACGGCTGCGGGCAGGAGCGCAGGGGCGGATAAAATTTCAGCCGCCGATAAAATTTTAGCTGCGAACACAGGCGCAAGTAGAATTTCGGCTACCGATAGAATTTCAGACGTAGCTACGAGCACGAGCAAAATTTCGGTTATGTAT
Organism: uncultured Campylobacter sp.; assembly: GCF_937997535.1. Classification (GTDB taxonomy): domain Bacteria; phylum Campylobacterota; class Campylobacteria; order Campylobacterales; family Campylobacteraceae; genus Campylobacter_B. The sequence continues at coordinate 27,515 of NZ_CALKTT010000050.1, read as the reverse complement.
GCGGGCGGAGATAAAATTTTAAACGCTAGCAGGGACGCAGATATGAGTAAAATTTTAGCCACCGATGTAAGCGCACGCGGGAACGAAATTTTAAATGCAGACTTGACTGCCGGTGCAGACGGAATTTTAAACGACTACGCAGGCGCGGATAACGCGGACGAAATTTCAAATAATTGCATGCGGAGCCTGGATAAAATTTCAATCCAAAGCGTAGATAAAATTCCAAGCAGCCGCGCGGACAACGCAGATAAAATTTTAACCGACAAAATGAGTGCGGATCAAACCAGAGCCGCCCGTCTCGCCGAGAATAAGGCTTTAAATTTTAAAAATCCCGCTCAAAACCAAAACTTGCCGCCGATAAACCTAAAGAGCTTCAATCTCGTCGCGGCGAAGCTCTTCACGGGTCGTACGCATCAGATCCGCGTGCATTTAAGCTCGATAAATCGGCACATTTTGGGCGATCATTTATACGGATTTAAGAGCGAAAACGCTAAAATTAGCAGGATTTTGCTCCATGCCTATTTGCTCTATTTCATCCATCCGCGAAGCGGCAAAGAGATGAAAATATGCGCGGGCTTGCCGAGCGAATTTCTAAATTTTACGACAAATCAAAAGGTAAAGGATGAAATTTATGAAAAAATTTTACCGACTAACGTTGAGCGCTACTTTAGCGATACTAGCGGCTGGCTGCGCTACGTCTAGCGCGCCTAGCGCAAGCGACGAAAGCCTGCCGCGCGTAGAGGGGATCAGGACGATCGCGAGCGACAATGAGATCGGGCTTGAGTGGCCTAGATACGACTCAGATGCCGCCGTGCTGGGCTTTGTCGTTTACCGAGCACCCGCAAGCGGCGGCGAAGCCAAAAAGATCGCCACCATCGCAGATCCATACTCCACCCACTACGTAGATACGAGGCTGCAGCCGGGCACTTCGTATAAATACACCGTGCGCACATACGGCGCTAAGGGTGTTTCGGCTCCTTCTCCGGTCGCTATCGCAAGCACAGCAAAGATGCTAGACTCCGTGCCGTTTGCGCAGGCTATCTACGGGCTTCCGGGTCGCGTTAAGATCATCTGGCGTCCGCATCCGGATCTTCGAGTAAGCTCTTATCTAATCGAACGCCGTCCTAAGGGAGGCGAGTCATGGAGCACGATTAAAGAGGTTCGCGGCAGACTTAGCGCCGAATATATCGATAATATCGATTACGGCGAAGGATATGAATACCGCATCACCGTCAAAACCGAAAACGGAGAGCTGTCCAAGCCTAGTGCAGTCATTGCCGCAGCGCAGGCAGAATAAAGTTTGCCGAATTTCATAACCCAAAGTGTGAGCTTGCCGCCGCTGCCGGCTAGATTCGGCGAAGTCGAATTTTTAGAAACGGCGCGCGGCAGAAATTTAACGCTCGTGCGAACCAAAAGCTTTGATAGCGAATTTTTTATCATCGTTAAACCCGGCGGCGGCAAAGTGATAGTAAAGGGCGAAAAGATCACCAAGCCCGCCAAGATCGGTCATCTGCAGCGAGCGCTTGAAATTTTTAAAGAGCGCTTCTGCGGGCCGATCATCTCGCAGGCGTTTGCTTACAAAGACAGCTCGCTTACCGAAAAAACGCCGCTGATTTTGGACGAGAATGAAATTTTATCCCTCGTAAAAAGCTCTAAATTTGATAAAATTTTCATCGAGATCGGCTTCGGCTCGGGCAGACACCTACTTCATCAAGCGCGCTCAAATCAAGACGCGCTGCTAATCGGTATCGAAATTTACAAGCCCGCGATTGAACAGGTCGCAAAACTAGCGATCCGCGAGGGGCTGCAAAACATCGCTCTCATAGCCACCGACGCGCGGGTTTTGCTGAGCCTGCTTCCCGCGGGCTGCCTGCAGCGCGTATTTTTGCACTTCCCCGTGCCGTGGAACGACGCGCCGCACCGACGCGTCATAAGCGACGAGTTTGCCTCGCAGGTCGCGCGCACGCTCGAGCTCGGCGGCCGCTTCGAGCTTCGCACCGACAGCGAGGAGTACTTTCTCTACGCGATGCAAAAGCTCTCGCCCTACGTGCAGCGCAAAGCGGGCGAAATTTCGCATTTTAAAAACCGCGACGCCGCCGTAGCGAGCAAATACGAGGATAGATGGCGCAAAATGGATAAGGACATCTACGATCTGATCTATGAGAACAAAACCGCGGGCCGGGGCGAGCCGCAGCAGTTTGAGATGGAATTTTTAAAATTTGACGCGGCGGCAATCGCGCGAAATTTTAAAAATTTCACCTTCAAAGGTGAGGATTTTTTCGTGCATTTTGAGGAAATTTTTTACTTTGACGCGCAAAAAAGTTTGGGCGCGGGCGAAACTTGCGCGGCGGACGGCGTAAATTTAAGCGGCGCGGACGAAGCTATAAATTTAGACGCGGCGCGCGGCAAAAATTTAACTGAGCGCGCGAGCATGGATGAAATTTCGTCAGACTGCGGCAAAATTTCAGCTACGGCGGCGGGCGATAAAATTTCAACTTGCGCGAATGCTACGCAAATTGTAAAAAAAGCGAGCGCCGCGCCAAATACAAACCGCACGAATGAAACGGGCGCAAAAGAGAGCGTAAATTTAAATCAAAATTGCTTGGGCTCAAACGACGTAAATTTAACGGGTAATGTTTTGGCAAACACCGCAATAGACGCTAAATTTAGCCGCACTGCCCCTGGCGAAAAGCGTGCTTTAGCCTGCGAGCAGATCACAACAAGCAGCGCGCTAAATGCTAGCAGCACGGAGGGTGCGCTTGCAGCTATCGACGCGACAGGTGCGAGAACTACACCTGCAACGATCAGTGTAATAGATGCAAGCAATGTGCCGAATTTGGATGGCTCATTCGCGGCGACCCGTGCGATAGAAGAGAGCGCCACACCGAATGCGGCCCACACGGACGAAGCGAACGCTACGCAAATTCTAAAAAAAACAAGCGCCGCATCTTGCAAAAATGAGCCGCAAGCCGAACTAAAAAAAGAGCTAAACCCTATCAAGTCGCAAATCGGTCACCGAAGCGAGCTAAGCCATGACGAGCTACAAGCCGAACGCCAGGGCAAATTAAAACGTGCCGAGCAGCAAGATAAACGGCAAAGCAAGCCGTGCGCTGCCAAGCCGCAAGACGTACTAATCCTGCTTTCGCTCGGGGCATTCGACTTTCCGCAGCAGTGTTTCATCCGCGCAAACGCAAGCGGCACGCGCTACTTCATCCGCCGCCCGCTTCCTACGCGCGAAAACCACGCGGCACATCAAAAAATTTCGGAGATATTTTCACAATGGCAGAGATAACGGACGATTACAACATCATCACCGCAGCGGGCCTCACGCTGGGCTACGAAAAGGCGGGCGCGGTCATCCAAGACGCGAGTTTCGGCATCGGCGCGAAGGACTTCGTCATCATCACGGGCAAGAGCGGCAGCGGCAAATCCACGCTGCTTAAGTCCTTCTACGGCGGCATCGACATCATCGGCGGCGAGCTGAACGTCTGCCTGTGCGATCTAAAGGGCATCACGAACTCCGATCTGCGCACCCTGCGCCAGCGTATCGGCATTATCTTTCAAAACTACCGCCTGATCAACGAATGGACGATCGAGCGCAACATAATGCTTCCGTTAATGATAATGGGCTACAATCAGCAGGTCTGCCAAGACCAAGCCAAAAAGTTACTGCGCCACGTCGAGCTCGGGCATAAGATGGGCAAGTATCCGCTCGAACTTAGCGGCGGCGAGCAGCAGCGCGTGGCTTTGGCGCGTGCGATGGCGCATAATCCGCGTCTACTGCTGTGCGACGAGCCTACGGGAAATTTGGACGACTACTCCAGCGCCATTATTTGGAATTTACTGCGCTCGGCGTGCGAGTCGTGGAACGCTTGCGTCGTTATCGTGACGCACAAAATGCCCGCCACGCTGCGTTTTAGGCACCGACATTTTGAGATTAAGGACGCTAAAGTAAATGAAATCGATTAAAACCCATTTCGGCGTGATCTTTTCGCTCGTCGCGCTGCTTTTTTCAGTGCAGTTTGGAATTTTTATGAGTAACCTAACCAAAAGCTACGAGCGCTCGATCCAAAACGAATACAACATCGTGCTAGTCTCCAAAACTCCGCTCAGTCTGCAAGACGCGCAAAAAGCGGTGCCTAAAATCAGCTCAATTAGCGAAATTTCGACCGCGGGCATTACCGAGCGTCTGAAGGGTAAAATTTCACAAAATGCCTTTGCCGAGCTGAGTAAAAATTTGCCTAAATTTTATAGCGTAAAGCTCGAAAGCTTCCCCGACGCAGCGCAGCTTGCCAAGATCGAGCAGGATCTAAAATCCATAGGCTCGCTCACGCGGGTTGAAATTTTTAAAAAGACCCACGATGAAATTTTTAAAATTTTACTGCTTATCAAAAGCCTCGTTTACGGCTTTGCGTTTCTTATCGTGCTTTTAGGCGTGATGTTAATTCACCGCCAGATGCGTATCTGGGTTTACGAACACAAAGAGCGTATCGAGATCATGGAGCTTTTCGGCGCGTCGTTTCTCATAAAAAGCGGCAAGCTCTACCGAATGGCGATAATCGACTCTTTCATCGCCACGCTGATCGTGACCTGCTTCTACATTGCGCTTCCGGGTTGGGAAGTGTTTTCGACCACGCTTAAGGGTATCGGCGATCTGCGCACCGCCATAGTGCTGCCTTACGACGCGCTGATTCTTTTGGGTGTCGCCTTGGCGCTATCTATCATCGCGGTAAGTTTTGTGATGCTGCAAATCGGAAATAAACGAGCATGAAAAGGGCTTTTTTAGCGCCGCTTCTTGCGCTGGGGCTTGCCGCGGCTCTTACTTATGCTGCGCCCGCAAAGGGACAAAGCACGAAAGATAAGATCGCCAAAGCTAGTCAAGAACTTAAAAGCTCGCAAAAGGAGGGGATGCAGCTCTCGCAAAAGATCGACGAGATCGCTGGCCTTATCGTAAAGGAGCAGGAGGGCTTTAAAAAGCGCGAGGGTGAGATCAAACAGCTAAGCGAAACGATCGAAGGTCTAAAGGATCAATACGCCGCCGAAGCGCAGGAGCTTGAGAAGCTAAATAGCCAAAATGCCACTCTTCTTAGCGTGCAAAGCGAACTGGAGAGCAAGATCATAAGCGTGATCTCGCAAGAGTTATCATTTGATCTCATCACCGACGTAAATTCCACCACCACGCCCGATTCTATCGTAGCTAGCGAAATTTTGGAGGGGCTCGGCGTCGTTATGAACGACGAGCTGAAAGGGCTGATCAAAGACTACGAAAATAATCAAAATTTTATCAACGAGCAGAACAAAAAGATCAAATCGATCCAGGCGAGCATGGCGGGCTATGACAAGAAAAAAACCGATCTTAACGCCAAGCAAACCACGCAAAAAGAGAAGCTCGCGCAGATGAAAAAGGACAAAGAGGACTACATCGCGAGACTGGAGAAGATAAACGACGAGCAAGACGCCATATCTAAGACCCTGCAGGAGCTTAGGATCATCGACGACGCCGAGGAAAAAGCCAAAGCGCAGAAGGAGGAAGCGGCGCGCCAAGCAAAGCTTGAAGCGCAGAAGCAAAAGGAGCGCCAGGCACGCGAAAAAGAGTACGCCAAAGCAAAAGCGGCTGCCAAAAAAGCTGGCAAGCCCGAGCCTGCGCCTCCTAGCGAGCCCGAGCCAGAAGTGAGCGAGCCAGCGGATGAGCGCGTAAGCAAGATCAACCAAAAGGTCAAGCAGTACGGCTCGAGCTATCAGTCCTCGCGCGTTAAAAAATACAGCGGAGCCAAAACCGCAGCGCCTTTAAGCGGCGCGTATTTGAAGCGAAAATTCGGCAATTACAACGATCCCGTATATAATATCAAGCTTTTCAACGAAAATATCGTTCTGGGCTCAAACAGCGGCGACACGCAGGTTAAAGCGGTGCTACCGGGCAAGGTGGTCTTTGCTAAAGAAACCGCCGTGCTCAATAAGGTCGTGATCCTAGAGCACAGCGGTGGCATCCACACGATCTACGCGCATCTAAATCAGATCCCGCCTACCGTGCGCGTCGGCTCCAACGTCAAAAAGGGCTACATCATCGGGCGCATCGGCTCGGATCTGACCTTTGAGGTGACGCAGCAGAACTACCACATCAACCCGCTCGATCTCATAAGTCTGAGGTGAAGCCATGGGCAGGGAAAATTCTAAATTTAGTGGATATTGCGAGGACGCAGAAAGTTTAAATTTAAGCGGACAGAATTCAGGCTGCGATTTAAATTTAGATGAGCAAAATTCTTTAAAAGAGCAGAATTGCGCCGCTTCAAATTTGGGCGATGAAGGCTCCGCTGCTGCGACAAGAAATTCTAGCGGCAAGAATTTAATCTCGGCGTTAAATTTGAATGACGTAAATTCCAAAGTGACGTTAAATTTGAATGATCAAAATTTAAGCAACCAAAGCTTTACCGCCGCAGGTATTGTCGCCGCATCAAATTTAGATAGAGAAAATTCCGCCACGGGAGTCGCTGCATTAAATTTTAAAAATAAAAATTCCGCGACGGCGGACATCATAGCGACATCAAAAACGATGGCGGGCGCCGCAAAAACAGGAAGCTACAACGAGCGTCGTAGAAGTAAAAACGACGAAAACAGCGCAAAACGATATTGAGATTACAAGGGTAGTGGAGGAAATAATGACAACAGAAATAGCGGCAGCAAAAGAAGCAGAAGTGGCGAGGCCGCAGATCCAAGAGCTTACCAATTTTCTTAGCGAATACACCGCCAAGATGCTTAGTATCGGCACTTACACCGCGCGCATCGAGCGCTGCGTGCGCAGGATAGCGGACGCTTACGACTATGAGGCGAGCCTGATGATCTTCGTGCGCCACTTCATCATCAGCGTGATGGACCCCGCGGACAACTCCATCCGCCGCACCTACGTTAAAACGGGCGCTGCGGCGCGGATCAGCTTTGATCTGATCTCGGAGCTAAGCGCGCTTAGCTGGGAAATTTACGATGAAAAAATCCCTTTTGCGCGCGCCAAAGCCGCATTTGCAGAAATTTTAGCCTCGCAAAAGAAAAGCTTCGCCAAAACGTTCGTTTTGCTCAGCGTCGCAAATGCCGCGTTCTGTGAGCTTTTCGGCGGCGATGGCGGCGCGATGGCGTTAGTGTTTGCGGCTACGGCTTTTGGAATTTGCGCCCGCTATCTGCTTAGCAAGCTTAAAATCAACCTAAAAATCCAATACATCGCGGTTTCGTTCGCAGTCTCCTTCATCGTCTCGCTAGGCGCTCGCTACGGGCTTAGCGCCACGCCCGACGTCGCCGTGGGATCGAGCATACTCTTTTTGATCCCCGGCGTCTGGCTAATCAACTCGGTATTTGACATCCTAAACGAAAATATGCTCGTAGGCATCAGCAGAGGGCTGAACACCGGGCTTTTGATCATCTGCATCGCGATCGGGCTCTTTTTGACGCTTAGCATCTCAAATTTGGGGCTTGTAAATGTTTGATATAGCGCTTTTGGTATTTAAGGACGCCTGCTTTGCCGCTGCGGCGGGGCTCGGGTTTGCGTATGCGTGCATGCCGCCTAAAAAGACGCTCGCCTTCTCGGCGCTGCTTGCGGCGGTTGCGCATTCGTGCAGGTTTTTGCTGATTCAAAGCCAAATTTTTTCGATCGCCGCCGCGACGCTTTTTGCGTCGTTTCTGATCGGCGTTTTGGGGATGCTCTGCGCCAAGCGCCTCAAGGTGCCCGCAGAGATCATCGCCTTTCCCGCGCTGCTTCCGATGATCCCAGGCATCTACGCCTACAAGGCGGTTTTGGCGCTGTTTTCTTATATCAAAGCCGCGGGCGCACAGCATAAACTCGCTCATCTTATCTCGTTTTTCGATAACGCCCTCGCCACAATCTCAATCTCGCTGGCGCTCGGCACGGGCGTTTCAATAACGCTGCTAATTTTCTACGAGCAGTCCTTGATGATCACTCGCGGAGCAAGAGGCAAATAGCGCTAAATAAGAAATTTTAAGCAGACGCGACGGGTAAATTTTATAAATTCTATTTTATTGCTCTCGTTTTATCTCTTTGGTTTTTTCATCGTAATAATATCCTTGCTCCACACCCAGCAAATTATCTTTTATATCGTATTTATATGTATAATTTTCATCAAAAATACCTAGATAAAAAGCATACCGACTATATTTTCTACCTTCTAACTCAAAAAATGCTTTATACGGTTTTATATCTTTCTTTTTAAAGTTATATAAATTACAAAAGTTATCGTATTTTTTATCTATTAGGCTTACATACATATCAAAAAATAGCATGTCGATTGGAATAGAAAAAATTTTATCATTAGGATATTTGTGGTCGTATATTTTAGGATTAATTTCATTTAAAAATATTTTTTCCGTAAATAACATATCAAATACATGTTTATCATTTTCTAATCCGCTAAAATATAATTTGTATTTTAAATTTCCATCCGACAAGATTAAACTATTATTATTTTCCCAGGGGTAAACAACTTCGCCTTTGAGCATGGACATATTTACAAAATCTTTGAAATTTGCTACGGCTTGTTTACCATTGCAAGCCCTGTCTCCCAAACTCATAAAATATTCTAAATTTATATTGTCATCTACAATGAAAAATTCGCAAGCTTTATCTGGGCGATTATTTCCACCGCATCTTTCCGCCAACCCGCTATAAAAATTATAAAATTCATCATCTACTTTACCGTATTGTTTCTTTATTTTTCTTTCCATATCACGGAATTCCTCCGCTGAAATATTTATAGATTTATAGGTCTTTTTAAGCATGCACTTTAGTGCCCTATCCTTAAGCTGTATATCCGTAAGATTGCCATCTAGATCGCATACCCATTCATATGGATCGGTTTCAATTTTTTCGGCTGAATTTGGGTATTTATACTCCGCAATAATCGAAAGTATCGCGCACAAAGCGCATATTATTATGATGAAGACCAAGCACAGATAATATCTCGTTTTCAAATTTCGCTCCTAAAATTTTCCGCAATATACCTCACATATACTTAATCTACGATAATTTTAGTATGCCTCAAATATCGTTAAATCAGGGCTTTTCTTGATCCGCTTCGGCAAATTTCATCTCAATGCTTCGTAGGTATTAGGCTCTCTTGCGCGCTCGTCGCACCTCTTGCCGCGAAGGTAAAATTTAATTATATCCTCCATTTATCGCCCATTATTCGATATTTGTTTTATTGTTTTCTCTTTTTCGTCGTAGTAATATCCCATATAACTCAAAAGCATATTTCTGTAGCCCAAGATATATTTAAAGCTCTTATCTATCAATATGATATAAAAATCATATGTTGCATAATTATCTCTATATTTGAAAGCTATTTTATTGAATGGGCGGCTAGTGTCTATATCGCTATTTTCATAAATTTTATAAGTCATGCAAAATTCTTCCAAATTATTTTTAAAATTTCCATTTTCTTCACCATTAAGTGGTTTATATAAATTAAGAAATAATAAATTTATAGGGATTATGAGCGATGCTTCGATATTATTAATATCTATATTTGGATCTTGTAGATCTATCTTATACTTATAAACTCCATAATTTATTATTGCTTTATTCATGTCGCTTTCGCTAGCAAAATATAGATTGTATCTTAGATCCCCGTTTTCTAAAACCAAACTTTCCTTATCTTCCCAAGGATATACGACTTCGGTTTTAAAAATTTCTTTATCTATATAGGTCTCGGCATCTTGTATCGCTTTGCCGTTTCTACAAATTTTTGAGCCCAAATCCATAAGATAATCTAAATTTAGCCTTTTATCTATCTTGTAAAATTCGCATTTATCATCGGGGCGTTTATCCCCATGACATTTACTATGGACGCGTGTTAAATAATCTTTTAATTCTAGATCTTCAATATCTTCTTCGATGTGAAGATTTTTATATTTCATTCGGATATCATCTATTTTTTTAGCGATTTTTTCTTTAGAAAAGTTTTCGCTTTCATGCATCTTTTTAAGCATACACTTTAACGCCCTATCTTTAAGCTGTATATCTGTAAGATTGCCATCTAGATCGCATACCCATTTATATGGATCGGTTTCAATTTTTTCGGCTAAATAAAATATTATGCCGGAAGCGCATATTATTATGATGAAAGCCAAGCACAGATAATATCTCGTTTTCAAATTTCGCTCCTAAAATTTTCCGCAATATACCTCACATATACTTAATCTACGATAATTTTAGTATGCCTCAAATATCGTTAAATCAGGGCTTTTCTTGATCCGCTTCGGCAAATTTCATCTCAATGATTCGTAGATATTTGGCTCTCTTGCGCCGCTCGTCGCACCTCTATCGCCAAAGTAAAATTTAGCCGAGCTTTTCTGACTTAAACGCCCTTTTTACCGTCATATAAAAGCCACTAAAGATAAAAAGCGCCATACAAAGCGAAACGAGCGACCATAAAATTTTACCCGCGAGCCCGAAAAAATAGCCCGTGTGAAGCTGATAGTTCGCGTCTTTAAACTCGCCCACGGTGATACCCTCCGTCTGCTTCTGCTGCGCGACTTTGCCCTCCTTTAGCTTCACGCTCGCGCCTTTTGGACGCGCGGTGGCTGGCGCATCTGGCTCATAATACCTGACGTCGATCTTATCTGACGCCGCGAGCATTAAGGTAAATTCTTTATACTCTATGCCACTTGATCTGAATATCTCATAAGCCCTCTGCGCGTCGCTAAATTTATACGTAGCGGGCTTTTTGCCCTCCTCTTTAGCAGATGCGGCGGCGTGATCTTTAGAAGCGGCGGCTTTAGGCGCGCTAGCTTGCGGCAAATTTTGCGAACTTACGAAAAGCTTCATCACCGCGTCGTTATACCAGCTATACGACCAGTTAAGCCCGGTCAAACAGATGAGAAGGTAAACTACCGCGCTTAGAGTACCCAGGCTCGTGTGTAAATTGTAAAAAAGAGCGTATTTTTTGAGTTTAAAATTCGGCTTTATCGCCTCGATAAATTTACGCCTAAGCCTTGGGAAATGCAGCCAGACGCCGCTTATTACGAGCAGTATCATCGCCACGACGCTCGCGCCCACGATCTGTTTGCCGATCTCAGCTGCGGTTTTATTGCCACTTAGCGCTAGACCCAAATTTCGATGCAACGCCATCACCGTTAGCACAAAGCCCGTGCCGCGATCCTTGCCAATGATCTGCGCGGTATACGGATTGATCAGATACGCATCGCTTCTGCTTGCGTAAACGACGAAGGCTTCGTCAGCGCTTTTGGGCACGACGAGCCTGACGGGCTGTTTAACGCCCGTTTGCTCGCTAAAGCTTTGCAGAATTTTTTCCACGCTTTGCATTTCGCCCGTCTTTTCGACCTTTTTAGAGCCCGCGTTTATTAGCGCCTCAAACTCGTGCTGATACGACAAAATCGCGCCCGTAACGCCAATGATAAGCAGCGGGATAGAAAAAACGATCGATAAAATAAGATGGACGTTAAACAAAATTTTATTGCGCTTCAAAAGCGAGCTCATTGTAGATCCTTGCGAGATGAATTCAATCTTTATTTGATTGAGGTTCGCAATTATATTGTGCGATTTTAAATATTTAGATAATTATCATTAAGATTTAGGATGCGAAATTTTAAGGCACGTTATGGCATCGCAAGAGCGCCTAGGCACCTCGCGTAATGTCATAAACTGCATATTTCAGAATATCAAAGCTAAAAATTTAATCCGCCTTTCGCGCGGCTAGATCACGCTAGCGAGATAAAATTCTAATCGCGATTTATAAAAAGCGCGCTTAGAATCTCGTAAATTTAGAAATTTTGCGCTAAAATTGCCAAAGACGCGAGCTTGCGCAATCCAAAAAACAAGGTCATTATTATGTCGCAAAGTATAACCGAGTTTGCTTCGATAATCCTTTATGTTACGATAGGCTTTTGCCTTCTTGTTTCATTGCTTGATAAAAATAGATCATTCAAAACCGTAGATCACGGAACTCTGTTTATCTCCACCGATCCGCTTTTAAAAATGCAGATGTTTATAATATTCCTAAGCTTCGGCGTAGTCACTCTATCCAGCTCGCACGTAGCAAAACATAACGGCGAGCCGATACCCTGCTTTTACATCCACGATAAAGTTTGCTCGCAAGAATACAAAGCGGCAGGCATAAATTTAAGATGCTTCGAAGAAGGCGATCCCAGATGTGTGGATGGATATCTGCAAATAAGCGAGCCTAGACTAATACTCGGCAAAATCATATCTGTCTGCGCCATAATTTTTTCCTTTATCGTGCTAATTCAAAAAGGAATCAGAATAGATAAAAGCGGCATCTGCAAAGAATGGGAGGTTCTGCCGTTTAGGCATACGGAAAAGATATACTTTGATGAGATGAACTACGCCACATGGTTTATAAGAGGCGTAAAAATAATCAGCATACGAGGCAAAATTAGCGGCGTTAAATTCGGGGCGGGATATTTGTATGCACAAAAGGATATAGATTTTTTGCAAAATTTTATATTAGAAAAGCTCGCTGAAATTTCAAAAGCTAAAGCAGCCGAGCGAAACGCTTGAGCTTAATTTAACGCTAAAAATATCTAAATTCAAGGCGGCGGCATGATATTTTTATATTTGATATTCGGCATAAATCTTTTACTGTTTGGACTTGCCATTTTAAAAAGCATGGTTTTTAAAAGCAAGGTCTCTTATAAAACCGTGCAAAAGGGCGCCTGGCTCATACCTCCTAGCCCCATAGCAAAAACTATGCTTATCGTGCTATTTTTATCCTGGGGTTCGTTGGTGGCGTTTGATGAGCCTTGGATAAAAACAACAAGAGGCGGAGGTAAAGTTGCATGCTTTGATGCAAACGACCCTTTATGCGTAGGCGGGCATATGCAAAGAGGCGACGACGAGACCGCACTCGTGATCGTGATGGGTCTTGCAATGATGCTAATTGCCATACTGCCGTTATCCGAAAAAGGCGTCATCATAGATAGCCGCACCGTAAGGAAAGAGTGGAGATTTTTGTCGTTTAAATTTAGCACAAAGATCGATATAGAAAATGCCCTTACGGAGAAGGGGATGAGGGGCGAGATGCCGATTTTGATAGTAGAAGACGGGCAAAGCGGCAAAAATTTTACGCTCTCATTCCCATACGCACAGCAAGATATAAAATTTATCGAAGCAGAGATAAGAAAGAGGCGCTATAAGATGATGAAATCAAAAGAGGCGACCCCCCCCAAATCCGCGCTCAAAAAAACTATAAGCTTAAAAGGCGCGAATGAGCGCGCAAACATAGAAATTCTAAAAAACGACAAAGAGGGCGCGGGCAATTAAATTTTAAATTTAGCCACGCGCGAGCAATAGCTGTAAAAATTTATGACAATGCGGCAAAGTGGCACAATGATCGCGAGCAGTAGCTACATTTATGACAAGCCGTGGCGAAACGGCGCAATGATCGCGCGAACAAGTCCAACGCTAGCCCAAAAAGACGAATCCAAAGCAAGCCTAAAAAGACGAGCCGGGTACTTAAAATTTAACTCGCGATTTTAAAATCCGAAATTCTAAATCGCTCCGCCTAAATTTAGCTTATTTTTTACATAAAATTCGTAAAATTACAATTTTTAATTTACAAAAAAGGACACAGATGAATAAAAGTTTGGAATTCAGAGCCGACATCGGAATGCTCTTCGTGGCGATCGCTTTTGGGCTCGGGTATCTGCCCACCTCGCAGGCGCTTGCGAGCAACAACGTCTTCGTGCTGCTATTTTGGCGCTTTTTCGCCGCGAGCATCATCGCAGGCGCGATATTTTTCCCAAAGCTCAAAGCGCTCACTTCGCGCGAGATCAAGCACGGCGCGGTGCTTAGCCTGTTTTTATTCGCGGGCTTTACGTCGCAGACCTTTGCCTTTAAATTTGCGCAAAGCTCCTCCGTGGCGTTCATCATCGGCCTAAACGTCGCGCTCGTGCCCTTCATCGCCGCGGCGCTATTTAGGCACAAAATTTATTCCTACGCCTACGCGGGCATCGCGCTCGCGATCGCTGGGCTCTATCTCATCGGCGATACGCAGCTTGGGCTCGGCAAGGGCGAAGCGCTGGCGCTAGTCTGCGCGTGCGCGTATTCGTTTCACATCGTGCTGACCAACCGCTTCGTGCAAAGCTGCGACGTAGCGGGCATTGCCTACGTACAGATCCTCTGCTTAAGCGTGCTTTGCTGCTTTGCGGCGATCTTTTTTGAAAAGGTCAGCATCGTGCCGGTGATGGATCGAAGCTTTTTCGTCGCGATGGCGGTGATCTGCCTGCTGGGGACGGTTTTTGGCTTTTTTGCGCAGGCTTTGATGCAAAAATACACGACGCCCGTCAAAACCGCTCTATTTTTCACGCTTGAGCCCGTAACGGCGGGCATCATGGGTGTATTCGTGGGCGGCGAGAGGCTAAGCGCGATGCAAATTTTAGGCGCGGCGCTCATCCTTGCAGGCGTTTTGATAAGCGAGATCGGAAGCTACTTCAGCGCAAAACGGAGCAGATCCGCAGACGCTTGATTTTGCGGCGTTATAAAATTCCGTGCTGCATAAAATTCTACTCCTTTAAAATTCCACAGCGAAATTCTGCGCCGCGCATAATTCTATATCACGCGGAATTTTGCGGCGTCTCTCGCAAGGATACGTTAAAATTCCGCAACAAAATTCGTATTAAAATTTACCCAGCAAAGGCGTGCGGCGAAGCTTTAGCGATAAAATTTCATTGCTTAAGCGATACAATAGTAAAATAACAAAATTTTAACAAAGGAGCCCCTATGAAAAAAATCATCTTTCTTGTTGCCGCGCTTGCGGGCATACTGTTTGCTAAAAGCGTAGAGCTAGAGACGCCACTCAATCATAAAGACGGCGCAAATCACCTGGAATTGGTACTGATCTTAGATAAATCAGGCTCGATGAGCGGGCTTGAGAGCGATACGATCGGCGGATTTAACTCGATGATAGAAAAGGAGCGCAAAGAGGGCATCGACGCCAGCGTCACGACCGTGCTTTTCGATACTAAATTTAACGTCATCCACGACCGCACGCCGCTTAAAAAGGTCGAAAACCTAACGTCTAAAGAGTACTACGCCGGCGGCAATACAGCGCTATTAGACGCGATCGGCAGCACGATAGCGCGTATCGAGCGGGTGCCAGACATCTATGCCAAAAACAATCGCGTGCTTTTCGTCATCATCACCGACGGGATGGAGAACTCGAGCCGCGAATACTCCAGAGCGCAGATTAAGAAGATGATTAGCGACAAGCAGGAAAAATACGACTGGGAATTTATCTTTTTAGGCGCTAATATTGACGCCGCGAGCGAAGCGCAAAGCATCGGCATCAGAAGCGAAAACGCCCTAAAATACGAGAATTCCAAAGAGGGCGTGAGTAAAAATTTCGAAGCGGCGGCCGAGATATCCAAAGACGTAGCGACCGACAATAAAGCAAACTCGAAATGGCGCGACAAGGTGCTACAAGATAAAAAATAGAAAATCTCGAGGCGAGGCGCGCTAGAAATGAAGTGTCGCTACGGAAACGAGCGGCGGCACTAAAATAGGCGGCGATGTGCAGCGTGCGGCACAAAACGAGCTTTAGTAAAAAACACGGGCGGCGGTGCGGAAACAGATAGTGTGCCGGGTCGCTTGCCAAAAAATTTAACGCGAATATGTGCCGCAAGAAAAACAGAGCGCGCGAGGAATAAAACGGCGTGAAGCGGAGCCGAAAACTACGTGAGCCTAGCGGTACGGCGCGCGTATTGATTTTTACTCGGCGCATTTTAAAATTTTATTTTGATTTTTTCATACAGCGCGCGATATTGCTTTTGCCGGCGTTGCTTTGTTGCGGCAAGAAATTTGCTCGCCAAATTTAAACGCTTCGCGAAGGGCGCCGAATTTGCAGCGAGCAAGCCGTATTTCGCAGACGAAGCTAAATTTACGGCGAGCAAATTCCGCTTTTTGCAGGCGATAGATGAATTTTGCCCTTTGCAAGCGGCGCTAAATTTTAAAATTTCGCCGCCGCAAAACGGGCGCAGCTACTAAGCGCGGCTGAATTAAAATTTCGTAAATTTAAAGAGGAGGAAGCTTATGAAGGTATCGGAGATCGACACACCGGCGCTGCTGATCGATCGCGAAATCGTGCTTCGCAACCTGCAAAAGATACAAAACTACGCAGACGCCGCGGGCGTGAGCCTGCGCCCACACACCAAAACGCACAAAATGCCATATTTCGCGAAGCTGCAAGAAAGTATCGGCGCTGCGGGCATCACGGTCGCCAAAACGGGCGAGGCCGAGATCATGGCGGCAAACGGGCTGAAAGATATATTTATCGCAAATGAGATCGCGGGCGAGCTGAAATTTCAGCGCATCATCGCGCTTTTGCGCGCGGGGATAAACTTAAGCTTCGGCGCGGATAGCATAGAGCAGGCGCACCTGATAGAGCGTGCCTTTGAGCGCAGCGGCACGAAGGCCTGCGTGCTTGCCGAGATCGAAGTGGGCGAAAATCGCTCGGGCTTCGTGGAAAAGCAGGATTTTGCGGCGTTTATAAAATTTATAAAAGGCTGCAAAAATATCGAATTCCGCGGCGTGTTCTCCCACGACGGCCACTCCTACAAGGCCGCTGGTAAAAGCGAATGCGAGCGCATCCATCTAGCCGCGCAGCGCCGCATGCTAGAGTTTGCGGATATCGCGCGCGAGCTGGCTCTGCCCGCACGCGTCGTTAGTATCGGCTCGACACCCTCGCTCATAAACGATTTTGAAATTTTAAAAGGCGTCACCGAGATCCGCCCGGGCACCTATATCTTTATGGACGCCTCGCAGGCGCAGGCGTACGGCGATTATTCGATGAATGCGGCGAGCATCCTTACGACCGTCATCAGCAGACCTACGGCGGATCGCATCATCACCGACGTCGGCGCCAAGGGGCTCACGCAGCAAAGGCGCACCGAGGGCTTTACGGCAACGCCGGGGCTCGGGCGCATAAAGGGCACGGATGTGTGGATAAAGGGCATTTACGACGAGCATGCGATCATCTACGACAGAGCGCTGCGAGACGCCGTGCGCGTGGGCGATCGGCTCGAAATTTATCCGAACCACATCTGCCCCGTCGTAAATTTGCACGAGTTCGCCCACCTCGTTAGCGGCGGCGAGGTCATAGAAAAGATCCCCGTGCTATGCAGAGGCAAGCTGCAATGAGCGGGAAATTTAGAGGCGCGACGAGGTAAAATTTTAGCTTCGGTAGAGCCTGGCTAAATTTAGCCGCTCAGGCTGTGGCGCAAAGCGCGCCGAATTTGACGACGAAATTTAACGAAAGGCGAAAATGAGACTTTGGACGATAAGTTTTAAATATCTCGATGCAAAGGGGCTAGTCGCACTTTGGCGAGAGGCGCTGCTAACCAAAAACGTGCTGGCGGGGCTAACTAAAGGCTACAAAAATCACCCGCAGCTTGACCGCTTTTACGCACACGAAAACGCGCTAGAGGCGGTAAATGCGTATCTGGCGGAAGTTTATGAGGAGGGCTGCGCTCGCGGGTATAAATTTGACGCCGCGAAGGTGGGCGAATTTGACGCGCGAAATTTGGCTAAAATCAGCGTCGCTCGCGGTCAGATCGAGTATGAATTCGCATTTTTGCAAGAGAAGCTAAAATCGCGCGATATCAAGGCTTACGAGCGAAATTTAAGCGTAAAAAATATAGAAATCGCAGGCGTTTTTGAGGAGGTTGCAGGCGGGATCGAGCCGTGGGAGAAGGTTAAAATTTAGCTCTGTTTCGCGCAGGATTTTTGGCTTGCCTAGGCAAATTTGATCAATAAAAACGCCAAAATACGTTACGTCGATTTTCCCCTAAATTTGACGTAAAAATCTCAAATTTACGATTAGTGGCGATTCGCCAAAAAGGCAAGCAATTTTATCCGCTTTGGCGAGAAATTATGGGCAATTCGTCAAATTTTAAAAGGCGAGCCTAACGTCAAATTCTCGTCAAATTCGCCTCTGTTTTTAAAAATCAAAGCCGATCCGCAAAATCCCGCACTTAAAATTTACCCGCAAGCGAGCAAATTCAGCTAAATTTTGCAAATCGGTAACTCTACTCCGCTCTCATCTGAGTACCTACGAATGCTAAGCTTAAATCACGACTAGGCCGGTGAGCTAAGCTTAAACCCCAAGACGGGCGCGCAAAAAAATGGGCGCGCAAAAAATAAAATTTCAAATCAAGCTAGTCCGCTTATAACGCCCTCGCTCGTGATCTTCATATTTAGCGCGTTAGGAACCTTCGGCAGCCCCGGCATCAGCATTATCTTGCCGCAGACGGCGACGATGAAGCCCGCTCCCGTGCGAATCTGAAGGTCCTTAACGCTGAGCTTAAAGCCGCGCGCGCCTGAGCGCCTTAGCATCGTCGCTGAAGCTATACTGCTTTGCGATGCAGACGTTTAGCCGCTCAAGCCCCAAAGCCTTGATGTGCTGTAGTGCCTTTTGCGCCTCGGGCTCGAAAACGACCTCGCTCGCGTCGTATGGTTTAAATTTTACTTCGCGGCGGCGGGCTATCCGTATTCAAAAAGCAGCGCTCATTGCATGATAAAATTTCGCCGCCTCGCGACAGCTGTCAAACGGCGCATTAAATTTAAAATTTACAAAACGCAAAATTTCAAAATTTCGCGTAGAGTGGTATCCCTACACGGCGCGCTGCCAAATTTCTACGCAAAAGCAGCCTTCGCAAAAGCGGTATATCAGGCGGTAGCCCGCCTGCCGTGCACTATGGCGTATTACGCGCAGCACGAAGCCATGCGCGATCACCGCCGTATCCGTCTCTAGCAAAGATGGCACCATATCAAGCGCCCGCCGCCGTTCCTCTTTCGCGCTTGCGTCGCTATGATTCATGCCGCACAGCCACAGCAGGCGCGAGAGCACGAGCCAACAATCAAACGGCATTTTTATTAGCGGCATGGGGAATATTCGTAGATTAAACTCGCGCAAAGCCTCTAGGTACTCTATGCCCCCGCTGCGGGAATAGCTTTTGCGCCGTAAGCGCGGCAGCGGCGACGAGCATACTCGGCTTACGCGGGCGAGCTTTTCGTATGCGACACTGCTTTTAAATTTATCGGTTTGCCACAAAGCTAAGCTTTGCGTAGCGTCATACAGGATCGCGCGCCGTGCCGCTTCTGCGGCGTCGCATACGCCGCGATCGATCAGCGGCGTAACGTGGCGGATCAGCGCTAACGTCATGATTTTGTCTCCTAAAATACGAGCCCGCTAAGAACTTGCGCCGTTATATTTCCGCTCCCACAGGATACTTAATGTTTAGATTTGCACTATTTATGCGAAATCTGCTATGGTTCTTACTCTGTAGCCACGGCGAGCGCGGGGGTCTGCTTCAAAGCATGGATTTGCGCGGCTATTTAAGCCTTTCGTAGCTTTCGCATGAGCTTTGCCATGCCCTTTCATGCTCCGCTACCGAGCTCATAAATCTATCCTTGCCGCCCAGCTCGCAGGCCTTTTTGTAGTATTCTACGGCTTTAACATTATCTATGCCCTCGTAAAGACGCGCTAAATTTAAGCACGCAAGCCAGCTGTCCGCGATATCCATATCGCAACCGCGCACATAGTAACCTACGCCCTTTATAGCGTCTTTGCGCACGCCTCTGCCTTTGATATACGCAGAGCCTGCGTTACTGCAGCCTATCGCGTGCCCGTCATTGCAGGCTTTGTCGAACAGCTCCGCCGCCTTCGCCTCATCGCGCGGCATCCCCTCTCCGCTTTGATACAAAATGCCTAAATTTACGCACGACTCCACGTCACCGCCTTTGCAAGCTTTGACGTATAACGGCGCAGCCTTTAGCAGATCTTGCGGCACGCCCCAGCCGTAATTATAAATCTGTGCCAAGGCCCCGCACGCCTTCACATCGCCCTTATCGCAGGATTTTGTAGCCCTGCTTATATCGTCTGCGGTGATTTCAAAATTTTCGGCTAGCGCGAAATTTGCGGAAAGCGCCGCGATAAGCGCTAGAACTGAAATTTTATTTTTCATTTTCGTCCTTTTTGATTTTTTAAGATCGCCCGTCAAGCCTAAGGCGCGGATTTATCGTTAAGGCACAGTTTGATCGCTAGAGTTCGGATTTGTTCTCGCCCTCTCTTTGCTTTTTAACGCCTCGTAAATTTCATCGACGCCGCTTAGATTTTGATCCAAAACCTCTCTCGCCTTTTTTAGCGTGCGTGCGCCAAAAATCCCATCCTGCTTGGCTCCGATGCTTTTTTGGATATATAAAATTTTATCCTTTTGCATCGCAGCGGAATCCTTAGTCGCCCCGGAAACGGAATTTAAAGCAGGGCTTTCAGAGCCGCTAGAGCTTGCGCTCGTAGAATTTTCGTCTGCAGAATTTACGCCATAACTCGCGGAAGTGGAATTTTCGTCCTCAAAAAATGTAGGCATCCATCCTTGCAGTAGCCCTGCTGCGCCGGTTTTCGGCACATAGCCCGTATTTGCCGCGCCTCCGTAGATTGCGCTAGCTAAAACGGCGCAGAGCATGGCTTTGCAAAAGCTAGCAAACGCCGCGCCGCCTCTGCCGCAGCGATACTCTCGCGGAATTTTACGAGCTTTTACGACGCACCGCACTGCGCTTGCCAGCCACAGCACTCCTCCGCCTAACAGCCCCACAGCAGCGATTACCGCACCGCATGCAAGTGCCCAAAAATAATGCTCCGCAAAGATCATCTCGAAGCAGCCCTCGCACGCCAGCGCAGCCGCCGCGATGAGCGCGCCTCCGCCTATGCACCACACCGCGCGGTCATATCGCGGACTTAGCACGCCAAGCGCCCCAGCCATCGCTCCGCCCAAATCGCGAGCGCATTGCTGCGAAATAAAGCCCTCGCAAACGCGCATAATCGCCGCGGCGAAACTCTGCGCGCAATCCTCGCGCAAAGAACGTGGGAAAAAGAATTTCTTTAATCGTGCAAAGGGCGAAATTTTAGAATTTGACGCAGGATCTTGCGTATTCGTGCGATTTTTAAATTTTGCAGCGGCTAGATTTTCGGAATTTATTGCGGCGGAGTCTATGGAATTTGTGGAATTTTGAGCATTCAAGACACTTAAATCTCGGTAATCTCGCTCGCCGCGTAATTCGTAAAGACCCTCCGCGGCGCGATCAGAAGTGCCGCCTAAGCCCTCTTGCGAGCCGGCAAAATTAGGTCCATTCTGCGCGCGAGCTTCGCTGCTTTGCTGCCTAGCATCAAAATCGCCGGCAGAATTCTCTCCGCTTTCCGAAAGATCCGCCCCTGCAAATTTTATGCCGCCGCCTACTCCGCCTGCAAACCTGCCTTGCTCTCTGCGCGATCCCAAGTGATTATCTTCCGCGCCCATAGAATTTGCCGAAGCGCCCGCAAATTTCGTGCCCGCGAATTTTACGCTCGCGCCGCCCTCGAGATTTTCTTTGCGCGAAGCGTCTTTTGCAAGGCTCAAAGCGTCGCGATCAGCCGCGCTGCGGGCAAAATTTGCAAAGTTAAAATGTCCATCCGCGCCGCGCAACTGATCAATATTTAGCGTCTCGCCGCGCAGCTTAGCACTAGCTAGACGCATCGCCACATCCAGTGCAGGCTTTGCGCGAAATAGCGCAAAAAGGCTTTGCGCATCGCCCCACCCTAGCCTGGCGGGCGCGCTGCGTGCCGCCGCAAGCTCCGACGCAAAAATTTCGTCAAAAAAGCTAGGTCTTACGAATGTCGCGCCACCGAAGCACGCCGCATCGTAAGCCTTGCCGCAGACGGCAAAACTCAAGCGCAAAAATTCCTCCTCCGCGCTAAATACCGCTTCGCAGCCGCCCTGCACCGCTCGCAGCGAGCTTAGACGAAACAAAAGTCTGCGCGCCGCAAAACCTACGCCCTTGCTACATAAAAACTCCAGCAGCTCGCGCCCGAAAACCTGCGAGCTAGCGCCTATGCTGACGCTCGGGCGGGCATAAACGGGTACTTTGCCGGTGCGAGTGAAATACCCGCGCCCATCGCAGTGCTCGCAGCGAAAATCGCCCGCACCGCCACACTTTTCGCAGCGCAATCTGCCTGCGCCGCCGCAAGCGGGACAAATGCGCGAGCCGCTACCGCCGCAGTTAGCGCAGGGGATGAAGCGATAGCCCATAGAATTTGACGCAGAGCCTGCAGAATCACCTCCAGAAAGGCCGCGCGCATGAGCGTCCGTAGAGCTTAATGCCGCGCGGCTATATCCGCCGGTGCCCTTGCAATCGGGACAGATCAAGCGCCCGCGCCCGCCGCAGTTAGCGCACGGCGTCTTGCCTGCGCCTTCGCAGGCTTTGCAGCGTCTCCTGCCCGATCCGCCGCAATGCTCGCAACGCAGCTGAACGCTAAAGGGCTTAAAATCGTGGAATTTTATGATCTGATCCGCATTCATAGCGGCTTTTTGGGGATCTGCACGCAGGCGTAGCATAAAGGTCTCGCTTAGCTCCGCATCAGTGCTTGCCGCATGCAGACACTCGCGCGCGTGGGCTTCGAACTGCTCGATGCCAGCGAAATGCAGCTGCGCTCGCTCGCCGCCGCTTATCTGCGAGACGCTAAGCTTGCCGGCAAAGTCGTAACGCACTCCAAGCCTCGCGCTAAATCCATAAAACTCGCGATCAAGCTCGCGCAGATCGGCGCCACCGCTACGCGCTAAAGCTTTTAGTCTAGCAACAAACGCCTCTGCAAGCTCCTCTTTATCCAGCTTGTCCATGATCGCTCCTTTCTTGCAGGCACGCCACAAAGCCGCGCCGCATAAATTTTAAAATTCCTTTATTGAAATCCTGCAAATTTTGCATTTCATACAATTATACCGCGAAAGGGAATTTTAAAATTCCAAAATCTCACGCAGGATGGAATTTAGCGCCATTGCGCGCCGTAAAATCTCGCTGCAAATCAAAGCTCTAAAATAGAGCTCGATGCGAAATCTCGCACTGTGGCGCGGCGACTTACATAACTGCTGCAACAAATACGGCGCGAACGGATCGCAAAACAGAGCCGCCAGGCATACGGCGCCCGAGCGATAGCAGCGGGCATGCAAGACTTTAATTCCGCAGCAGCGCATAATTTGGCTCGCGATGATGCACGACACAGAGTAACGCGAATCAAATTTCACGCCTGCATAGAATTTTAAATTTCACAGCTAGCTCGTACGTACGCACAGCATGAAATTTAAAATTTTACGACAGCTATAGCGCAGCGTGCAGCGATCTAAATTTATGACAAGTAGCGGCGCGCAAATTTCAATCAGGCGACGGGTGCGTGGAGTACAATTTAATTTACAAGCACGGTGACATATCATCGCACAAATTTGGTCGCAGCGAGCGACACGACGCGAAAATTCATGCCGCGACGCAGCGGCTCGTAAAATTTAATCCTGTTACCGCGCAGTTATAGCCGCTTGCGCCTTTGCAAGCAGAGCAGATCAGACATCCGCGCCCACCGCAGGCGCTGCACAGCGGTGCGTTAAATTTAATCTGGGCGCCGCAAACCTCCGCCAACATGACTGATCGTACGAGCGTAAAATTTAGCTCGCCTATCGCATAATTTAACTCACGGCGGCGTATGTCGCGGCGCAAGCGCGAATTTTAGCTCGTGCGGCGATCTGCTACGCGACCGACGGATTAATTTCACGGTGCGCTCGACATGAAATTTAGAATTTCGTAGCGACACATGACACTGTGCGCAGCCGCGTGAAATTTTGAATTTCACGGCGAGCTTATGCGGCATGAAATTTTAATCTCACCGCGATAAGCTCGCAAGCTCGCGGACGGCTCGGTCTAAGACCTTGCGCTCGGTTTTTACGCGGAATTTTGCGAGCAAAATTTCAAATGCAAACCCGCGCAAATTTTGCGCAGAATTTAATGAAATTTCGCGGGACGAGCTCAGCGCGCCGAAATCCGACCAATCCGATCAATCAAAACTCGACCGGCTAAAACCCAGCGCAATAAAACCCAAGCATAGCAAAACCATGACGCAATAAAACCGGGGCGCAATAAACTCGTCGCAGCTTGAAGGCAAGATTTATTGCTACCGAAGCTTGAGGGGAAAATTTATCGCCGCTGAAGCTCGTAGCTAAATTTTACCGCCCAAGCGCGGAATTTTCGGCTTTGGCTTTGGGCGCCGAAAATAAAATTTCACGCCAGCCCGCTTATAACGCCATCGCTCGTGATCTTCATATTTAGTGCGTTAGGAACCTTCGGCAGCCCCGGCATAAGCATTATCTTGCCGCAGACGGCTACGATAAAGCCCGCTCCCGTGCGAATTTGAAGATCTTTGACGCTGAGTTTAAAGCCGCGCGCTCGCCCGAGCGCCTTAGCATCGTCGCTGAAGCTATACTGCGTCTTTGCGATGCAGACGTTTAGCCGCTCAAGTCCCAAAGCCTTGATGTGCTGCAGCGCCTTTTGCGCCTCGGGCTCGAAAACGACCTCGCTCGCGCCGTAAATTTTAGTAGCGATCTTTTCGATCTTGCTCGCCGTATCGTCGCTAAGCTCGTAGGCAAACTTCAGCTCCTTAGCGCGCTCGCACTCATCTATGACGAGGCGGGCTAGCTCAAGCGCGCCCTCGCCGCCTTTGGCGAAATTTTCGCAAATCGCCATCTGCACGCCGCGCTGCTTGCAGTAATCGCGCACGAAATCAATCTCCTCATCGCTATCAAAGCTGAAGCGATTAAGCGCCACGACCGGATTTAGCCCGAAATTTTGTAAAATTTCAATATGCCCGCCCAAATTTACGATGCCTTTTTGAAGCGCGGCAAGATCCGGGCTCGCGATACTTTCTTTATCCGCGCCGCCGTTGTATTTAAGCGAGCGGATCGTGCTGACTAACACCGCGGCATCCGGAGCGATGCTGGCGCGGCGACACTTGATGTCGATAAATTTTTCAGCCCCGAGCTCGCTTCCGAAGCCCGCCTCCGTCACGGCGTAATCGGCAAGACTTAGAGCTAACTTGCTCGCCATTATGGAGTTGCAGCCGTGCGCGATATTTGCGAAGGGTCCTCCGTGCACGAGCGCGGGCGTGTGCTCAAGGCTCTGGATGAGATTTGGTTTCATCGCGTCTTTTAGCAGGATCGCCACGGCATCCGCGCAGCCCAGATCGCGCACGTATATCGGCTCTCCCTGCGTATCGTAGGCGACCATGATGTTTGCGATGTTTTCCTTAAGCTCGGCAAGATCGTTCGAGAGGCACAGAACCGCCATTATCTCGCTAGCTGCGGTGATATTAAAGCCGTCCTCGCGCTCTACTCCGTCGGTGCGCCCGCCCTGTCCAACGGTGATGTGGCGCAGCGCGCGGTCATTCATATCCATGCAGCGCTTCCATAAAATTTTATCAATCTTTAGCGGGTTTTCTTGATACAGCGAGTTGTCGATGACCGCCGAAATGAGATTGTTTGCAGAGGTGATCGCGTGAAAATCGCCGTTAAAATGCAAATTTAGATCATCCATCGGCACCAGCTGCGAATATCCGCCGCCAGCAGCCCCTCCTTTGATACCAAA
Organism: uncultured Campylobacter sp.; assembly: GCF_937997535.1. GTDB lineage: Bacteria > Campylobacterota > Campylobacteria > Campylobacterales > Campylobacteraceae > Campylobacter_B. The sequence continues at coordinate 2,050 of NZ_CALKTT010000050.1, read as the reverse complement.
AACCGGTCCCAGCGACGGTTCGCGTAGCGCAAGGCAAACGCTTTTGCCCAGACGCTTTAGCGCGTCGGCTAGGCCGATGGAGGTCGTAGTCTTGCCCTCGCCAAACGGCGTCGGATTGGTCGCCGTGACTAAAATAAGCTTAGAAGCGCGCGAGCGCGGCTTGATGTTTAGCTTGGCTTTGTAGTGGCCGTACAGCTCGATCTCATCCTCGCCAAGCCCCAAATTTTTCGCAACGTTTGAAATTTTATCCGGCCTCGCCGCATTTGCTATTTCGATATCGCTCAACATTTTCTCTCCTTAAATTTAAAATTTTATCGCGCAGTTTTTACGCACCGCCTCTTTAAATCCGCGCATTAGCTCGCGCGCTATGCGCACCTTATCCGCCAGCCGCGCAAGATCAAAGCTCGCGCCGCGAAATTTGCCCCGGTTAAATTTCGATCTCGATGCCCACGGGGCAGTGGTCGCTGCCCATCACGTCGCTTAGGATGAAAGCATCCTTTAGCCGCGAGCGCAAATTTGCCGAGATGAAAAAATAATCGATCCGCCAGCCTACGTTTTTTGCGCGCGCGTTAAAGCGGTAGCTCCACCACGAGTAGGCGTCCCGCAGCTCGCCGCGCACGGCACGGAAGGTATCGACGAAGCCCGCCGCCTCCACCTCATCTAGCCACGCCCGCTCGATCGGCAAAAAGCCCGAGGTTTTGGAGTTTGCTTTTGGATTTGCAAGATCGATCTCACGGTGCGCGGTATTTACGTCGCCGCAAAATATCACCCCGAGCCCCTGCTCCGCGAGGCTGCGCGCGTAGGCTAGGAATTTTGCGTAAAATTCCATCTTATAGGCTAGCCGCGCCTCGTCCTTTTGGCCGTTGGGAAAGTAGATATTAAAAAGCACGACATCGCCGAAGCGGTGCTGCAGCACGCGCCCCTCGTCGTCTGGGAAAAACAGCGCCTTGCTCGTCTCGCTTTTAAATTTAGCCAGGCTCGCCACGCCCGAATATCCCGCGCGAGCGGCGGAATTTAGATCAATCTGAGAAAATCCGAGCTCGTAAAGCCCTTTCGGAGCGTCCTTTTCGCTCACCTTGATCTCTTGCAAGCCCAAAAAATCGGGATTTTGCTCCGCAAGCCACGCAAAACCGTCTTTGCCGAGCACTGCGCGCAGTCCGTTTACATTCCAACTAATCAGTTTCAAATTTAGCCTTTGGCGCAAAAATTTTGGTATGATTATACGAAATTTTGACTAAATTTAAAGGAAAATTATGCGCAATCAGCCCAAATACCGATTTTTTGCCAACTGGGGCTACGCGATGGCGGGTCTTGCCGAGATGCTGCGCAGCGAGCGTAGCTTTAGACTCGAGCTTTGCGTGTTCGTGCCGCTTCTGCTGTCGCTATTTTTTTGGAATTTCGGCGCGGTGCTAAATCTATTTTTGATCTTCGGCGCGGTCTTTACGCTCACAACCGAGTGCATAAACTCCGCCGTCGAGCGTGCGGTCGATCTTGCCACGAGCAAAATCCACCCGCTAGCCAAGGGCGCCAAAGACACCGCAAGCACGGCCGTGATGATGAGCCTATTTCTCAACGCCGCGCTGTGGGGCTACGCGCTGATAGATAAGCTATTTTAGCGGCAACTGCGTATAAAAATTTAATTTCACCGCAGCGCCTATAGATAAATGGCAAATTAAGCCTAAATTTCGTAAAATCACCGCTAAGACGCGAGGTCGCGTAATACATTAAAAGGCAAACCATGCAAAACTCAACCACGTAAATTCCGCTAAATTTAAACCGAGTCAACCAATCAAAATTTAAATTTAACGGAGAAAAACCATGAAAAGACGAGACTTTTTAAAATTAGGCGCGCTCGCGGCAGCTTCGGCGCAAGCAAAACAATTAGGTGCAGCGGCGCAGGCGATATTTGACGAGCAGATGGGGCTTTGCGCGAATAAATTCGGCGCGTTTTACGTAAAAACCATCGGCGGCAGGGTCGTGGGCACAGAGCCCTTCGAGGGCGACGCGATGCCTACGGTGCTAAACAACGCCCTAAGCGATCACATCCAAA
>NZ_CALKTT010000049.1 GCF_937997535.1 uncultured Campylobacter sp. | reverse complement strand
AGCGAGAAGCCGTTTGAGTGCAGGCCGCTACTAGGAAGCGCGATGAGCACGTCGCCCTCACGCACAAATTTGCTGCGGTCGATCTCGTCCTCCTCGGCGATACCTACGGCAAAGCCCGCAAGGTCAAAGTCGCCTTTCTCATACATCGAGGGCATCTCCGCTGTTTCGCCGCCGATCAGCGCGCAGCGGGCGAGTTTGCAGCCCTCGACGATGCTTTTTACGACCTCTTTGGCATCCTCGATCTCGAGCTTAGCCGTTGCGTAATAGTCGAGGAAAAATAGCGGCTCGGCGAAGTTGCAGATGAGGTCGTTTACGCACATCGCGACGAGATCCTGCCCCACGCCGTCAAATTTGCGCGCGTCGATCGCGAGTCGCAGCTTTGTGCCCACGCCGTCGGTGGCGCCTAGGATCGCGGGCTTTTTGTAGCCTGCGGGCAGTCTCACCGCGCCGCTAAACGAGCCGATGCCGCCTAAAACGTGCGGAGTTTGCGTCGCTTTGACGAATGGTTTTATCGCATTTACGAAGTCATTTCCGGCGTCTATATCGACGCCCGCGTCTTTGTAGCTTATCAAATTTTATCCTCCAAGATGGTATAATTTCGCAGATTTTAGCTAAAATCGAATAAAAACGCTATAAAGGCTCACCTTGAAATTTAAACACTCCATCGTCATCACGGGCAGCATCGGAAGCGGCAAGAGCGCGGTTTGCGAGCTGCTTCGTGATCGCGGATTTGAGATCATCGATGCCGATAAGATTTCGCATGACGTTTTGGATCGCTGCGCCGCGCAGATAGCTGAAATTTTCGGCGCGCAATACGTCGTGCAAAAAGACGCGCAGGCTAAAAATTTGAGTTCGCATGTGGAATTTGACGATAGCAGAGATGAGGAAAATTTGACCGATTCTTGCGCTTTTGTGGACCGCAAAAAACTAGGCGAGCTAGTGTTTAAAGATCCCGCGGAGCTTGCAAAGCTTGAAGCGCTGCTGCATCCGAAGATAACGGCTGAAATTTTATCGCAGGCGCAGACTTTAGAGGCGAAAGGAAGGCTTTACTTCGTCGATATTCCGCTGTTTTTTGAGGGCAAGAGGTATGAGTTTTTTGATAAAGTAGCGGTCGTTTATGCGCCTAAAGATACGCTAATTTCGCGCGTGATGAAGCGAAACGAGCTGGATCATGCCGCCGCAAAACATCGCGTGGAACTGCAAACGGACATAGAGCAAAAGCGCGCCATGGCGGATTTTGTAATAGATAACGGAGGCGATCTTGCCGCGCTTAAGGCCGCGGTGGAGAGATTTTTAAAAGAGTTAAAAGATAAAATTTAGCCCTTTGCGCGAGAGCTCATAAAATTTCTACGCGAATTAAGATGAGACTAAAAATAAAGGAGAAGGCGATGAGGATCGGTAGCCGCGTCCAAAAGGGCGCTAAATTTCAAAATTTTAAAAGCACGCCGTTTAAAGAGCGGTTGAAATTTACGGCGCGAGCGGTTTTGCTCTCCGCGCTGTTTGCGACGGGCGCTGCGGCGGAGATTGACGATCTAAGGAAGGGCTGCGCCGCGGGGAGCGAGATGGATTGTAAAAAACTAAACCGCGTGATAAATGAGCTACAGCGCAACTGCGACGCAGGCGGCGAGGAAAACGCGCTAGACTGTGCAAATTTGGGCTATGCATACGACTCGAATAGAAGCTTCAAGCAGGCCGCGCGCTATTACGACAGGGCGTGCAAGCTCGGCGAGCAGAAGGGCTGCGTCTATTTGGGATTGCTCTACAACGACGGGCAGGGGGTGGCGCAGGATCGCAAGAAGGCGAATGAGCTTTTTAGCGATGCTTGCAAGAAAAACAGCAGCGAGGGGTGCGCGAGCCTTGCATACAACTATAAAAAGGGGCTCGGCGTCTATCCCGACGTGAAAAAGGCGATTGAGCTTTTGATCAAGGCTTGCAAGATGGGGCAGGTAGAGGCGTGCCATAACCTAGGGCTTAGCTACGTCCTCGGCGACGGCGTGAAAAAAGACGCGGACAGGGCTAGGACATTTTTTACGAGGGCTTGCGAGCAAGGACACACGGATTCGTGCGTAAATTTGGGCGTCACGTATTTTAAAGGCGACGGCAGGCAAAAGGATCATGCGCTTGCTGCGAAGTATTTTAGCGAAGCGTGCGAGAAAAGCGACGAGCCGCTAGCCTGCTCAAATTTAGCGTATCAATACGAAAAGGGCTGGGGCGTAGCGAAAGATAAAAAGAGGGCGCGCGAGCTTTATGAAAAGGCTTGCAAGCTCGGAAGATTTGATGCTTGCGAGCATTTAAAAACTATGAGGTAAGTTCTAGCATCAAGCGTGAAATGCCTTACAATAAACCAGCTAACTAATGCGGGCGAGTTAGAAAAGCATGTCTTGAAGGGTCTAAAATAAGCGGTAGGTTTAGATTTAGATAGAAGTAAAATTTTAATAAAGCGTTAGTGAGCGTTAGTAATTTTAAAAATTTGCGAGGTAGATAATGAAAATTTCAAAATATAATGCGAGCGGCAATGATTTCGTAATATTTACGGATTCGGTTAAGGCAGATAGATCCAAGCTAGCGCGCGAGCTATGCGATAGGCGTGATGGAGTAGGCGCTGACGGGCTCATCGTCGTACTACCGAAATTTAACGGTATCGAGGGGATAAACTTTGAGTGGGAATTTTATAATAGCGACGGCAGTAGCGCCGATATGTGCGGCAACGGCTCGCGAGCGGTATGCATGTATGCGTATGAGAATTTTTTGGCCGCGCAAAGTATGAAATTCCTAAGCAGCGCAGGCGTAATTAGCGGTGAAATTTTCGGTATTTTCGGCGGAAATTTGAGCGAGAGCATGCGCGGCGAGCTACGCAATGTAAGCTTTGGCGAGATTTTCAATCTTCGCCCTAACGCTCACGCGTTAGTAGCTAACGTCGAGGTAATGTTAACTCGCCCTAAGCGCCTGGGCGAGAGCTTTGAGGAGGCAGGGCTAACGTGGTATTTTTATAACACAGGAGTGCCGCACTTAGTAACTTTTGTTAGCGATTTAAATGAGTTCGACGCCGCGCTGGCCCGCGACCTGCGTGAAAAGTATAACGCTAACGTTAATTATGCGTTAGTTCAAAGTCGCCTCGCAAGCAAAATTTTAAAGGTGCGCACCTTTGAGCGTGGCGTAGAAGCCGAAACTCTCGCATGCGGTACGGGGATGGCAGCATGCTTCATCGCAGGCGTCGAAAATATGGGGCTAGCTCCCGATATCCGCGTGATACCTGCAAGCGGCGAAATGCTAAATTTGCGCTTAGGAGATGGAGGTAAAATTTACTTTCGCGGCGACGTTAGGCATACTTTCGATGGCGAATTTATCGGATACGTGGAGTAGGCAGGGCGGAATTTCGAGCCGGTTTGCGCGAGAATTCGTGAAATTTTCGAGTGTAATTTATATAAAATTTCGCTTTTCGCTCCGTTTTATAAAATAATAAATTCACAATATGGCATTGGAATTTTAAAATTTTATGATGATGAAATTTTAGAATTTTCGGGGATGGTTTGCGTGAGAATTTTAGTTTTGAGGTAAAATTTGGCGCTTCACTGCAAAATTTAATTCCTAAATCTCGGAATTTTATGAAATAAAATTTTAAGATTTAGGCGTGCGGAATTTTGCTACTAAATTTAAAATTTTTGCTTGAATTTCACATTTGTATCGCATTAATTTAGGCTTTCGTGGAATTTAGCATTATAAATTTACGCTGTAGCCTGCTCGTTTGGTTTATAATTTTTACTGCCGCCGCAAAAATCCGTCGTGTTCACACAAGTGAAATTCCGTCGCATTTGCACGAGCGAAATCCGCCACTAATAGCAGAAAGCGCGACATCAAGCGCAAATCCTCGGCGCGGATAAATCTATCATTGACGACAAAGGCTGGATTTATAGATGCGGCAATTCTTGAAGTGCGGTAGAATTTACTAACGACGATAAAAGCATAGTGTAGTTACGGCAAAATTTAAAATTTGCGCCCGCCGAATTCCGTCGCGCCGTCATTTTGTCGTTTAAATTTTAAATTCCATCCGCGTCGGTTTGGCCGAAACTAGGCATAAAATCTGATGATTAACTCTCTGGCGAGTGTTAAAATCACGACAAAAATTATAAATTTTGACAAAGATTTTTGTCGTATCGCGACAAGCATAGCGATGCCGAATAAAACGAGTGCAATGTCTAAAAATGTATCTTTCATGCGCTCAACTGAAATTTAATCAAAATCCCAAGTATGATAAGAAGTATTATAAAGCGCAGGATTGAGCGCATGGAGGATAGATCGCCGAATTCTTTATTGTATTCCTCCTTAACTTTCAATTTGGCTTTCCAGGCGAACATTTTTACTATAAAATCCAGCATTTTCATCTCCTTTTTTAAGGCTAGTCGCATAAAAATGAAATTCTGTCGCGCCACGTGAAATTAAAGAATTCTATCTAATTGGCACTTAAAATTTTTAATTTTGAACTATTTGTCGGCGTTTTGGACGAGGGTTTTTTCGTATTTTTCGATAAAGCTTCGCCCTGCCTCGCATAGACGGTATATGAAAATCTTCGACGCCTTGCCCGCATCAAGCCCCGTGTCCTTAATGCTTTCGCGCTGCAGATAGCCCCAGTTTTTATGAATTATATCAAGAGTCGATTTGATCGAGGTGTAGTTGCGCCCACTCGCAGCTGCGAATTCGTTTATGGGCCTCATAAACTCTGTATCGCTTTGCTTATTGCGACACAAAAGCCCATCTTCGCCTTGCGATTCGACTAGTTTTAGCGTTTCATAAATGAGTTTGTCTTTTAATTTGATCATCGGCTTTCCCTTGCATAATTGATATGGGTTTGCCAAAATTATATCATAAAATTTGTATTTTTATGATATGTAATGTCAATAATTAGAAGCTAAGCGCGAATTCATGAAACGGCACGACATCGCAGCGGATACCCTCAATCTCGAGCCTACCGGAGTTTGCCATAGAAACGACTTTTAAGCTCGTGATGCCGAGCCTTTTGAGCATGCTTAAAATTTTACGGAATTTTAAAAAGATAATGTCCGCGTCGCTGAATGGGATGACGAGAACCCCCATTTTTAGAGTTGGCATGTAAAAATCCAGCTCTTTTGTATAAAAAATCGGCGTATTCAGCCCCAAAAGCTCGCAGAATAGGACGTTGGCAAATTTTTTGGGGAAATCCTTTTTGCTTGTTAAAATTTCGCGCATATTAAAATGCGAAAAATATAATTTTTTTGCGCGCGCGGGCTTGCCCGCTTTGCTTAAAAATCTGATGAAATTTTCTTGCTCAAGCTTGGCGATAGTGCCGTATACGGCGTCTTTGGATATCTTAATGTGTGGCTTTAGCGCGGTATAAATTTTATTTGCGCTAAATGCGGCGTGGACGAAGCCTAGGCACTCTTTGAGGATTAAAATTTCCGTGCGGCTAAAGTTTGCCGCAAGCAGCCTCTGCTCGAATTCTAAAATTTCGGCAGGCGCTATGAAGGGGTTTTTTGCGCCGCCGCCTTGGGCTAAAAATGCCGAAATCATCGAGTTTATCTCGTTGTGGCGCTTGTCGAAGGCGATAAATTCCTCAAATGAAAGCGGCAAAAGCTCAATCCGCTCAAAGCCCGGCAGGGCCAACTCTCTATCGCGAGTAGAGATGATAAAACGCTTTAAATTTAGCCCCCCAGCGAAGCTTTGAAGCGATGAAATTTCAAAATCGGCGCTACTAAAATTATCTAAAAAAAGCGATGAAATTTGCTCGTTGGCGGCTAAAAATTCTTTGATCTCGCGGAAGAAATTCTCACTCCTGCTTTTTGCGCTGTAGAACTCCGCATTTTTTATATTGTTTGAGCTGCCTGTGCTTGCGTTTTTTGTATCTGTATTTTTTACGGCGGCGTGATAAAATTCTTCTATATCCGAAATTTCCGCGTCTAACGTAGCTTCTCTGCTTATTTCATGCTCGTTTACTTCGCTAACCTTTGTATCGCCTGCGCTATTTCTAGCTGCAAAAATTGCATCACTCGCTACTGCCACCTCAAGGCGTAGATCGGCTAAATTTAGATATAAAATTTCATCTTTTTTAAGCTCTGAAATTTCATTTTTCAGCACGGCGCTTTTGCCGGAATTTAGCACTCCGTAGATTATGGTTTTGGCAGAGCTGATACCTCTTTTGCGCGGGATAAAGCCTGCAAATTCCGGCGGATTTTCGTAAAAAAATTTTAGATCATTCATGGCGAGTATTTTAAAATTTTCCTTATTAAAAGGAAATAAATCTGAAAAATCCTATGAAATTTTTATATCTATTTCAAATTTATCTAAAATTTTTGTATTGAAAATTTCCGACACTCTAAAAAATTTTCGAAATTCTATATATTTTTCCTTATTAAAAGGAAATATTTCCATAAAATTTGGCTATTTTCTTGACAAAACCGGAGCGCTTTTATATAATGTGCGTCTTTTGTTTGAAACAAAGGGTCGCGCGTTGCGACAAGTTCTTTATTAAGGAAAAGTGATGCAAAAAATTAGGTTAAAACTCAAGGCTTATGACCATCGAGTTTTAGATCGCACAGTTTCGGCTATCGTTGAAGCCGTAAAAAGAACAGGTGCGGACGTCAGAGGTCCCGTGCCGATGCCTACGAAGATTAAACGCTACACCGTTTTAAGATCTCCGCACGTAAATAAAGACTCCAGAGAGCAGTTTGAGATGAAAATTCACGCTCGTATGCTAGATATCGTAGCGGCGACTCCGGATACGGTTGATTCGCTAACTAAGCTTGATTTGGCTCCGGAAGTCAACGTCGAAGTTCACGCGATGGGCAAATAAGGGGTAAAACAATGGAATATATCGTAGAAAAAATAGGTATGAGTAGGACGATCGACACGAGCAGCACGCCCGTGACGCTTTTGCGACTTATCAATACCAAAATTTGCGAAGTTTGCGATGAGAAAAAAGCTATCGTAGCCTACGCAGACGGCAAAGCGCATAACAAAGCTATCGCCGGCATTCAAAAGAAATATAGCCTAAGCAAGGAATTTAATAAATTTGCGACTCTAAGCTTAGAAAATGCCGAGCTTGGCGATCAAAATTTAGATGTTTTGAGCGGAGTGAAGATCGTAAAAGTAAGCTTCAGATCCAAGGGCAAGGGTTATCAGGGCGTTATTAAGCGCCATGGCTTTGCGGGCGGTCCTGCAGCGCACGGTAGCCGCTTCCACCGAAGGCCTGGTTCTATTGGCAACTGCGAGTGGCCGGGTCGCGTTCAGCCTGGTATGAGGATGGCGGGACACACTGGAAACGAAACGATTACCGCTAAAAACGAAGTCATAAGCTTTGATGCCGAGAATAAAATTTTGGTGCTTAAGGGCTCGGTTCCTGGATTTAACGGCGCAATGGGCAGAATAAGGATAGTAAAATGAGTAAAGTAAGCGTGCTTAACGAAAAACTGGAAAAAGCAAGCGAAATTGAAATCCCTGTGAAATTTTCGGAAGTCAATTCGCACAATCTATATTTGTACGTCAAATCTTACCTTGCTTCGCTTCGTGCAAATACGGCTAACGCTAAAACTCGCGCCGAGGTTAGCGGCGGCGGCAAAAAACCATGGCGACAAAAGGGTCGCGGCGGCGCACGCGCGGGCTCAACGAGAACCAATGTCTGGGTAGGCGGCGCGGTCGCATTCGGTCCGACTAACGAGCGAAATTACGAGCAGAAGGTCAATAAAAAGCAAAAACGCCTTGCGTTGGAATTTGCTATCAATGAGAAAGCAAACGAGGGTAAAATTTTTATCTTCGACGATTTAGAGCTAAAAAGCGGCAAGACTAAAGACGCGGCAAATTTTATTAAGAAACTGGGCGTTAGAGATGCGCTGATCGTTAAAAACGAGCTAGACGCACAAACTCTTTTGGCCTATAGAAATCTTAAGAATTGCTATGTCGTCGATGCAAGCGAGGTCAATGCTTACCTAATCGCAGTTTACGGCTCGGTCGTATTCGAAAAAGCGGCATTTGAATCAATAGTGAAAGAGGACTAAAATGGCAGATATAACAGATATCAAAACGATCCTTTATACGGAAAAGTCTCTCGGTCTTCAAGAAAACGGCGTGGTCGTTATCCAAACTAGCCCGTCGGTTACGAAAAACGGACTAAAGAGCGTTTTGAAGAACTATTTCGGGATCACTCCGCTAAAGATAAATTCTTTAAGACAGGACGGCAAATTAAAAAGATTTAAAGGCAGAACTGGCGTTAGAAATGATGTGAAGAAATTCTACGTCAAACTACCTGAAGGCGTAAGCCTAGAAAGCGTGGAGGCGTAAAATGGCGATTAAAACTTATAAACCGTATACTCCAAGTAGAAGATTTATGACAGGGCTTGGCAGCGAGGATATCACTGCAAAAGCTAGCGTTAGAGGCTTGCTCGTTAAAATTCCTGCCGCAGCCGGAAGGAACAATAACGGTCGCATTACCAGCCGTCATAAACAAGCAGGAGCCGCTAAACTTTATAGAATCATCGATTTTAAGCGAAATAAATTCGGCGTTGCTGGCAAGGTCGAGGCGATCGAATACGATCCGAATCGCAACTGCCGTATCGCGCTGATCTCATACGCAGACGGCGAGAAGCGCTACATCATCAAGCCTAACGATCTTAAAGTGGGCGACGTAGTAGCCGCTGCCGAGGGTGGATTAGATATTAAACCGGGCAACGCGATGAAGATGAAAAATATCCCTGTGGGAACTATCCTGCACAATATCGAGTTAAAACCCGGCAAAGGCGCCCAAATGGCACGTAGCGCAGGAGGTTATGCTCAGCTTATGGGCAAAGAGGAAAAATATGTCATTCTACGTCTGCCTAGCGGTGAGATGAGAAGAGTGCTTGCAGAGTGTATGGCCAGTATCGGCGTAGTGGGTAACGAAGAGTGGGCAAACGTCGTCATTGGTAAAGCCGGACGTAACCGCCACAGAGGTATCCGTCCTCAAACCAGAGGTTCTGCGATGAACCCGGTCGATCACCCGCACGGCGGTGGCGAGGGTAAGAAAAACTCCGGTCGCCATCCGGTAACTCCGTGGGGTAAACCGACGAAGGGCTATAAAACTCGCCATAAAAAAGCGAGCGATAAGCTTATAATTTCAAGAAGGAAAGGAAAATAAAAATGGCTAGATCGCTAAAAAAAGGTCCTTTCGTAGATGATCACGTAATGAAAAAAGTCGTTGCGGCAAAGAAAGCCAGCGATAACAAACCGATCAAGACTTGGTCGAGACGAAGCACGATCGTGCCTGAGATGATCGGACTTACGTTTAACGTTCATAACGGAAAGAATTTTATCCCGGTTTACGTCACCGAGCATCATATCGGTTATAAATTAGGCGAGTTCGCTCCTACGCGCACTTTCAAGGGCCACAAAGGCTCCGTGCAGAAAAAGATCGGCAAGTAAGGATAGAATATGAGTAAATCAACTATTAAATTTGTTCGCCTTTCGCCGACAAAAGCAAGACTTATCGCAAAACAAATTCAAGGCATGAATGCGGAATTTGCCCTTGCTACTTTGGAATTTACGCCTAATCGCGGCGCGAAATATATCGCGACGGTGATTTCAAGCGCGGTCGCAAACGGCGGCTTTGAGCCTGAAGAGGTCGTAGTTACCAGCTGCCGAGTGGATGCAGGTCCGGTGCTTAAGAGATTTCGTCCGCGCGCCAGAGGTACGGCTAGCCGTATCCGCAAGCCTACTTCGCACATTATCGTCGAAGTAGCAAAACCAAGCAAGAAGGAAGCGTAAATGGGACAGAAAGTAAATCCGATCGGTTTAAGATTAGGAATTAATCGAAATTGGGAGTCTAGATGGTTTCCTTCTAAAGCGACGCTTTCCGAGAGTATCGGCGAGGATTACAAGATACGCAAATTTTTAAAAGCTAAGCTTTATTATGCGGGAATTAGCCAAATTCTTATCGAAAGAACGGCTAAGAAAATTCGCGTAACGATCGTAGCCGCAAGACCGGGCATCATCATCGGCAAAAAAGGCGGCGAGGTCGAAAATTTAAGAAGTGAAGTCGTTAAGCTAGTCAATAAAGACATAGCCATCAACATCAAAGAGGAGCGCAAAGTAGGCTCAAACGCACTTTTGGCTGCGGAAAACGTAGCTATGCAGTTAGAGCGCCGCGTTGCATTCCGCCGCGCTATGAAGAAGGTCATCCAAGGCGCTCAAAAAGCAGGTGCAAAAGGAATTAAAATTTGCGTCGCAGGTCGCTTAGGCGGTGCGGAGATGGCTAGAACCGAATGGTATTTGGAGGGACGCGTTCCGCTTCATACTCTAAGGGCTAGGATCGATTACGGCTTTGCCGAAGCGCATACAACCTACGGTAATATCGGCATTAAGGTTTGGATCTTTAAGGGTGAAATTTTACAAAAAGGCATCCAGGCTGAAAAGACCGATGATGCGCCTAAAAAAACACGCAGACCAAGAAGAGGTAAATAGTTATGTTGATGCCAAAAAGAACAAAATACCGCAAGATGATGAAAGGTCGCAATCGCGGCTACGCGACGAGAGGAAATTCCTTGACGTTCGGCGATTTCGGTATCAAAGCGGTAGAGGCGGGTAGGGTAAATTCTCGCCAGATCGAAGCGGCTCGTGTCGCGATGACGCGCTTCGTAAATCGTCAAGCTAAAATTTGGATTAAGGTATTCCCAGACAAACCGCTTACTAAAAAGCCTCTACAAACTCGTATGGGTAAAGGTAAGAGCGGCGTAGAAGAGTGGGTAATGAATATAAAACCGGGCAGGATCATTTTCGAGATGACCGGCGTTAGCGAAGAGGTTGCTAAAGAGGCGCTTATGCTTTCGATTCATAAACTACCTTTTAAAACGAAAATCGTAAGTAGGGAAAGCGAAAATGAAATATACTGATTTGAAAGATAAAGATTTAGCTGAGCTAAATTCTATGTTGAAACAAAGTAAGTTGCTTTTATTTACGGCTAGACAAAAGCTAAAAACTATGCAGCTAAGCAATCCTAACGAGATTCGCGCTATCAAAAAAGATATCGCTAGAATCAATACAGCTATTAAAGCGAAATAAGGATAGGTTATGGCATTTAAAAGAGAAATTCAAGGCGTAGTCGTAAAGAAGGCGGGCGATAAAACAGCTACCGTTTTGGTAGAGCGAAGGGTTATGCACCCTAGATATAGAAAGATCGTAAAAAGATTTAAAAAATATCTGATCCACGATGAAAACAACGTCGTAAAGATCGGTGACACCATATCTGCGATCGAGTGCAGACCGCTAAGCGCTAGAAAATCGTTTCGCTTAAAAGCGGTTTTGAAAACAGGAGTTGAATAATGATACAGAGTTTTACCAGACTTGCGGTAGCTGATAACAGCGGCGCAAAAGAACTTATGTGTATTAAAGTTTTGGGCGGCAGCAAAAGAAGATATGCCACAATCGGCGATATCATCGTTTGCTCTGTAAAAAAAGCGCTCCCTAACGGCAAGATTAAGCGCGGTCAAGTAGTAAAAGCCGTAGTCGTTCGTACGACTAAAGAGTTGCATAGAGGCAACGGCTCACTAATTAGATTTGATGAGAACGCAGCCGTTATTTTGGATTCAAAAAAAGAGCCGATCGGTACTCGTATTTTCGGTCCTATCGGTAGAGAGGTCAGATACGGCGGTTTTATGAAGATCGTTTCGCTGGCTCCGGAGGTTTTATAATGGCAGTAAAATTTAAGATTAAAAAGGGCGATCAAGTAAAGGTCATCGCAGGTGACGATAAAGGCAAAACAGGCACCGTTAAGGCAGTGTTCCCTAAAAAAGCTCAAGTTATCGTCGAGGGTTGTAAAATGGCTAAAAAGGCTATCAAACCAACCGAGCAAAATCCGCAAGGCGGCTTTACAAGCAAAGAGATGCCTATGGATATTTCAAACGTTGCATTGGTAGAGGGTTGATTATGAGCAGACTAAAAGATAAATACGCTAATTCCATCAGAGCTGCTTTGCAGAAAGAATTTGATATAAAAAATCCTATGCTTATTCCGGCGCTTGAAAAGATCGTTATCAGCGTAGGAACGGGCGAATCGAGCAAAGATCAAAAAGTGCTTCAAAATATGGCCGATACTATCTCGCTGATCGCAGGCCAAAAAGCGCTTATCGTCAATGCAAAAAAATCGGTTGCCGGCTTTAAAGTGCGTGAAGGTTTCCCGGTAGGCATAATGGTTACGTTACGAAAAGAGCAGATGTTTGCCTTTTTAGACAAACTGATCTCTATCGCGCTTCCTAGAGTTAAGGATTTCCGAGGACTACCTAGAGCGGGTTTTGACGGACGCGGCAATTACAACTTCGGCTTACAAGAGCAGCTGATGTTCCCTGAGGTCGAATACGATCAAATTTTAAGAACTCACGGTATGAATATAACCGTCGTAACGACTACAAATAACGATAAAGAGGCATTTAAATTGCTAGAGTTATTCGGCATGCCTTTTGCAAAAGGAAAATGATATGGCAAAAAAATCAATGGTAGCCAAGGCGAAACGCCCCGCTAAATTTAGCACTCGTGCATATACCAGATGTCAAATTTGCGGTCGTCCGCACTCCGTTTATAAAGATTTTGGAATTTGTCGCGTTTGCCTTCGCAAGATGGCAAACGAGGGCTTAATCCCGGGTCTTAAAAAAGCAAGCTGGTAAGGAGAAGAGATGATTAACGATCTTATTTCAGATGGACTAACTCGCATCAGAAATGCTGCGATGCGAAGGCTAGATACGACTAAGCTTTTTCACTCAAACGTAGTCGAGGCTATGCTTAAAATTTTAGCCGAGAAGGGCTATATCGAGAGCTACAACGTAGTAGAGGAAAACAATAAAAAGATCATCAACGTAGTGCTTAAATACGACGAAAAGGGCAGGAGCGTGATAAACGAAGTTAAAAGAATTTCGACTCCGGGTCGCCGCGTATATCAAGGCAAAGACGAGATCAAGCGCTTCAAAAACGGCTACGGAACCGTCGTCGTTAGCACAAGCAAAGGCGTTATGAGCGGTATCGACGCACACAAAGCGGGCGTCGGCGGCGAAGTGCTTTGCACGATCTGGTAAGAAGTTTCTACTTTTTATGGCATTGTGGTATCCATTCGTAAAAGTAGACATACCCTAGACAAATAAAAAGGAAAATTATGTCAAGAATTGGTAAAAAACCGATCTCTATCCCGAGCGGAGTTGAGGTCAAGATTGACGGCTCGTCGTTAAAATTTAAAAAATCGAATAACGAAAAAGAGCTTGATTTAAAAGGTCATGTCGATGTAAAAATCGAAGACGGAAAGATAGAATTCTCGCCTAAGGGTGAGGATAGACAGAGTAGGGCGTATTGGG
Organism: uncultured Campylobacter sp.; assembly: GCF_937997535.1. Classification (GTDB taxonomy): domain Bacteria; phylum Campylobacterota; class Campylobacteria; order Campylobacterales; family Campylobacteraceae; genus Campylobacter_B. Next base: position 22,226 of record NZ_CALKTT010000049.1, on the reverse strand, counting down.
GAACATACCGCGCTTTAGCCAACAATATCGTCCTTGGTCTTACCGAGGGCTTTTCAAAACAGCTTGAAATCAACGGCGTAGGCTATAGAGCTGCGATGAAGGGCAAGGTACTTGAGCTAAATTTGGGCTTTTCGCATCCGATAAATTTTGAATCTCCAAAGGGAATCGAAATCTCGGTAGATAAAAACGTCGTAACCATCAAAGGTGACGACAAGCAGCAAGTAGGTCAAGTAGCAGCCGAGATCAGAGGATTCAGACCGCCTGAGCCGTATAAGGGCAAAGGCATCAAGTATCTTGAAGAGCATATCATCCGCAAAGCCGGAAAAACAGCTAAGAAATAAGGGTTGAGAAATGACACAGAACGTATTAAAAAGAAAGATCTCTTTACGAATCAAGAGAAAAAGAAGAATTCGCGCTAAAATTTCAGGCGTCGCATCTTGCCCTAGAATTTCTATTTTCAAATCCAATAGGACCGTCTACGCTCAGGCTATCGACGACGCGGCGAGCGCGACTTTGTGCGCCAGCAGCGGTAAGGTTTTAAATTTAAAGGCAAACAAAGAGGGTGCGGCTAGTCTAGCTAAAGATTTAGCCTCCAAGCTAAAAGATAAAGGCATTTCTGAAGCGATTTTCGATCGCAACGGCTATTTGTATCACGGCGTAATCGCAAGCTTTGCCGAGTCGCTACGCCAAAACGGCATCAAACTATAACCCAAAGGAATGATTGTGGAAAAGTATAATAGAGAAGAATTCGAAGAGGTAATCGTCAATATCGGTAGGGTTACAAAGGTCGTTAAAGGCGGTAGAAGGTTTAGGTTTACGGCTCTTATCGTAGTAGGCAATAGAAACGGCCTAGTGGGCTTTGGCTTTGGTAAGTCCAAAGAGGTTCCAGATGCGATTAAAAAAGCGGTAGACGATGCGTTTAAAAATATTATCAAGGTAAATTTAAACGGCTCTACTATCACTCACGATATCGAAGTTAAATACAATGCGAGCAAAATTTTACTTAAGCCGGCGAGCGAAGGTACCGGTGTTATCGCGGGCGGCTCCGTGCGCCCGGTTTTAGAGCTTGCGGGTGTTAAAGATATCCTCACCAAATCGCTAGGTTCAAACAACTCCTCAAATGTCGTAAGAGCTACGATGAAAGCTCTTAGTATGTTAAAACACTAACAAGGATAAAAGATGGGATTAGAAAATCTTAAAAAAGCCCCAGGCTCGACTCACGCTACTAAGCGCTTGGGTCGCGGTCAAGGAAGTGGTCTGGGTAAAACTGCGGGTCGCGGCGGCAAGGGTCAGACCGCGCGTACCGGCTCTCACGAAAAAAGAGGCTTCGAGGGCGGTCAGCAGCCGATTCAGCGAAGGCTTCCGAAGGTAGGTTTTACTTCTAAATTTGAAAAGCCTTACGTGATCAATGTCGATAAAATCGAAGCTATCAAAGATCTTGGCGAGATCACGATCGAAAGCATCAAATCCGTTCATAAAATTTCAAATTCCGTTAAAAAGATCAAGCTGATCGGCGTAGGCGCAAAAGCGCTTGCTAGCAAGATCAAAGACGAGAACGTAAAATTTAGCGGACAAAAATAATGAATAAATCGCTACGCAACAAAATTTTCATTACTTTGGGCTTTCTTTTTGCCTATAGGTTGCTAGCTTACGTGCCGGTTCCGGGAGTGGACGTTGAGGTTATAAAGCAATTTTTTCAAAACAATAGCAACAACGCTTTTGGAATGTTTAATATGTTTAGCGGTAACGCGGCGGAGCGATTCAGCGTTATCTCGCTAGGCATTATGCCTTATATTACCGCTTCGATCATTATGGAGCTGCTCGCCGCAACCTTTCCAAATTTAGGTAAACTCAAAAAAGAGCGTGACGGTATGCAGAAATATATGCAGATCATCCGATATGCTACAATCGCAATCGCTATGGTTCAATCCATCGGCGTTAGCATCGGCTTGCAGGGCATTCACGGACAGACCGGAGCGCCTGCGATAATGGCCGAAAATACCAACGAGTTTGTTTTCATCTCGTGCATTTCGATGCTGGCAGGCACCATGCTTTTGATGTGGATCGGCGAGCAGATTACGCAGCGCGGCGTCGGTAACGGCACCAGCCTTATTATCTTTGCAGGTATCGTAAGCGCCATCCCTAGAGCGATCGGAAGTACCGTAAATTTAGTAAATACCGGCGAAATGAACGTTTTAAAGCTAATCGCGATCGTGCTAATTATCCTGGCTACTATCGGAGCAATTTTATATGTGGAGCTAGGTGAACGCAGAATTCCGGTATCGTTTTCGCGCAAGGTATTGATGGCGAATCAAAACAAGCGCATTATGAATTACGTGCCGATCAAGCTAAATTTAAGTGGCGTCATTCCGCCTATTTTTGCAAGCGCGATTTTGATGTTTCCGACTACAATTTTACAGGCAAGCACCAATCCGATCATCCAAAAGATCCATGATTTCCTAAGCCCGAGCAACTACTTTTTTAACTTCCTAACTTTTGTTTTGGTCGTGTTTTTTGCGTATTTTTACGCATCGATCGCGTTTAATTCAAAAGATATAAGCGAAAATTTAAAGAAGCAGGGCGGATTTATCCCGGGTATTCGTCCGGGCGAGGGAACGGCGAGCTTTTTAAACGAAGTTGCTAGCCGGCTTACATTCTGGGGCTCGATCTATCTCGGGCTCGTAACCGTCATCCCGTGGCTGCTCGTTAAATTTATGGGCGTGCCGTTTTATTTCGGCGGTACCAGCGTGCTGATCGTCGTCTCCGTAGCTCTTGATACGATGAGACGCATCGAAGCGCAGATCTATATGAACAAATATCAGACCCTAAGCGCGGTCGGGCTATAAATGGCAATTTTGCTTAAAACAAAAAAAGATTTAGAAGGGCTGCGTGCAGCGAATAGGATCGTCGCGCAGGCCCTTGATTACGCAGCTTCTTTCATAAAGCCGGGTCTTAGCCTGCTCGAAGTCGATAAAAAGATCGACGATTTCATCACCTCCAAAGGCGCATATCCTGCTTTTAAAGGGCTATACGGCTTTCCAAACGCCGCCTGCCTCTCGTTAAATGAAGTCATCATCCACGGCATCCCCGACGAGACGATCTTACAAGAGGGCGATATCTTAGGCGTCGATTTGGGCTCGAAGCTAAACGGATATTTCGGCGACAGCGCACGCACTCTGCCCGTCGGTAAAATTTCAAAAGCCGACGAAGATCTCATCGCATGCAGCAAGGACACGCTGGAGTTTGCCATCAAAACGATCAGGGTAGGGATGCACTTTAAAGAGCTAAGCTTCGAGATCGAGAAATTTATCCGCGCGCGCGGCTTCGTGCCGCTATACGGCTTCTGCGGCCACGGCATCGGCAAGCACCCGCACGAAGAGCCTGAGATCCCAAACTATCTGGAGGGCAATAATCCAAAATCAGGCCCCAAAATCAAAAACGGCATGGTTTTTTGCATCGAGCCGATGATCTGCCAAAAGGACGGCACGCCGGTCATCGCCGAGGATAAATGGAGCACGAGAAGCAAGGATGGGCTCCGCACTAGCCACTATGAGCACTGCATGGCGGTTTTCGACGGTAAGGTAGAAGTCCTAAGCGTCGCGTAGATTTCGCACAAAAGGCGACTTGGGCTAGTTAAAATTTTACACTTTTGCCAAGGCGAAATTCCGCCCGCGATTAGCTTTCGACAATTTTACATCGCTCGCGTCTTGGAATTTTACCTCAGCCGCTTCATGCATAAATTTTATCCGAAGGGAACTTATCGCACTAGAAATTTTAAAATATATCGCGACGGTTTGTAGCCTAGCCGCAAAATTTTAAAGGTTGTGCTTTAGTTCATGCCTTCTATTTTTAAATCCTCGTTTTGTAGCTTCGCTCTTAGATCCGCTTTCAATTAAAATTTAGCCTTAAAATTCCGTCGTCCAATTCCAAACTCTCCGTATCTTTAAAATTTGGCTGTAAAATTTAAAGCGTAAAAAGGATGCAAGTAAGCAAGCTCAAAGCTTTAAGCGGCTAAGATTGCGCCTTGATTTTAAAGCGAAAACATGTCGCACTACACAGAGTGCGCGTCGTCGCGTCTCTTCGTACAAGGCAGGAAATATAAAATGAGAGAAAAATTTTATGTAGCGCTAGCAAATATAGGCGGACTTATGGCGCGGACGAAAGCGGGCGGGCTCATAGCGCGCTTGCTTATGAAAATCGACCGCGGCTTTTTTGCTGCTCTGCGCGAACGTCCCGTATGGAGGGTGTTTTGGCTCAGCACGGCGCTATGTCTGCTCGCATGCTGGGCTAAGATACATTATCAGATCAATGGGTATCATTTTTCGCATGTATTTAAAGGCTTTTCTGCGGTGCTCATCACAAATTTACTCATCTTTCACCTCTGCTATCTGCTTAGCGGCCGATTTTTTAAGCTCGTTTCATTCGTGTTACTAGCGCTAATTGCGCTAATTGCGAGCGTGGCCTTATTTTTGATCGTAAATTTCGACTCAAGCTTCAACGTCGTGGCGATTGACGCGATCGTCCATACCGACGCAGCCGAGACGCGCGAGTTTGTTTCGCAGTTTCTTAACCCTGCGACGATTTTATATCTAGCGGTCCTGCTTGGTTGCATTTTCGTGGCGCTAAGAGTAGGGCAGAGAAAGAGCGAGCAAACGCATAGCGGTCTAAGATTGCTGTTAGCGGCGATTTATCTCATTTACGGAACGATCTTTTGCGTAGATATCGCCGTCAAAGCTTCCCAGGGCAAGCAAGGCTATATAACCAAGCTATCACAATACGTCCCGCTGGAGTTTGCCTTTACGATAAAAGACTATCTGAGCGATAAAAATTTCATCACCGATATGCGCGAAGTGCAGCTTGGATATGACGAGGCCATGCGCGCGGATGAAAGCGTTTTAAATGGTGGCACAAATTTAGATCCGCAAGGCGCCGCCTCGGGCTCCGCGTCTGAAAATTCCACGCCCGCCTCGGACGCTCAGACGCAAAATTACGGCGCAAATTTAAATTCTACGTTCACCTCGGGCGCTATGGCGCAGAGTTGGGGCAAGACTTTAAATTCTGCGCCGCAAAGCCCCAGCGTGATTTCAAATTCTAAAAACCCTGAGGCCGCTACAAACCCCGCCTTGCAAAAGTCTCGCGTCAAAAATATCATCCTAATAATCGGTGAGAGCTTGCAGCGCGGGCATATGTCGCTCTACGGCTACGGCGTTAAAAATACACCGCTTTTAGAGAAACTCGAAGCAAGCGGTAATTTGATAAAATTTAGCGATACAATCTCGCCTTACGGCACGACTAATCAGGTGCTGATGCGGCTTTTAAATTTCAGCGATTACGAAAGCGAGCGCAAAAGGGCGTGGTTTCGCAACCTCAGCATCATCGATATGTTTAAGCTAAGTGGCTACCGCACCTTTTGGATTAGCAATCAAGAGGCTTTCGGCGCACATGCGTTAAGTGCTAAAAGCGCTGCCGATCGCGCGGACGCGGAATCCTTCCTCTCAAAGAGCAATCTTTACGAAACCGTCCGCATCAAGCCTGATGGAGTGCTGCTTCCACTCATAAATCAGGCGAAAGCGGGGCAGGGCGAGCGAAATTTCTACGTGATCCATCTCATCGGCAGCCATATGGATTACAGCCTGCGCTATCCCGAGGGATTTGGCAAGTTTAGTGCGGCGGACGTAAAGGCAAAACTTACTTCCAAGCAGAAAGATGTCGTCGCGTATTACGACAACAGCGTGCTTTACAACGATTTCGTTATAAATGAAATTTTTAAAATTTTTTCGGGTGATGACAGCCTCATCGTCTATCTTAGCGATCACGGCGAAAATTTATACGAAAACGGGCGCCTTGGGCACGGCATGGAGAGCCGCTTTACTTACGAAATCCCGCTGCTTTTCATAGGCTCTCGCGAGTTTTTGAGCGATCATGCTAAGCTATGGCATAGGCTAGCTGCGGCGAAAGATAAGCCTTTTATGAGCGATGATTTGGCGCATCTGTTAGCAGATATCATCGGTGTCGCGCCACTTGAGTTTGACGAGCGCAAAAGCCCGATACGAGCGGATTTCAATGCTTCGCGCAAGCGAATTGCTAACGGAGTCGATTATGACGAGAAATTAAAGAATACGAAGGGCTACGAGTTCGAGTAACAGATGAGTTTTGCTTTTATGCCGTTACATGCTATATAAAATAGGAATTAGTATGTCCTACTTTTTGATTTGTTCATCAAATTCAGATTAAATTCGCGCCACTCCAATGGCTACGCTAATAAAAAGGCGCGCAACGCTTATTAAATTTTAGATCAAATTTATGTACCGCGGTTAGCCCTTCTTCTTTACCTCATCCATATACGAGTAAATCGTGACTTTCTGCGTCCTAAGCGCCTTTGCGACGAGCTCCACTGCGCCCTTTACCTCAAAAATCCCTTTTTGCGCGAGAAATTTTACGATGCGCTTTCGATCCTCTTTCTTCATCCTCTCCACATCCAGATCGTGCGTAGCCGATGCGATAAGGTCTTGGACGATATCAAGGATATTTTGCTGTGAATCGTTAGAGCTTTGCGTTTCTAAATTTGCGCCATCCTTTAAGCTCGCCCCATCTAATGCCGCGTTATCGCAGCCTCCGTTGGTAAAATTTACACTTTGCAACTCCTTGCTATCGAGTTTCGCATTCGGCAGTAGATTTTTTATTGCTTTGTATGCAGCCATGGCGCTTGAAGTATCGATATTTACGCATAGCGCGCCTACTACTTTGCCGTCTGCGCCGCGGATTAGCGAAGTTGAGGAGCGTATGAGCTTGCCGTTTTGCGCGGTGAAGTAGTAGTTTGCGGTGCAGTCGTTTTCAAAATTTTTGCTTAACAACACGTCCTTTACCAGATGATCGAAGCTTTGGCCGATCCTTCTGCCCGTTACGTCGCCGAGGACAAAAACGACGGAGTTTTGCGGCGTGCTCATATCGTGGATGACCACCTCGCAATCGCCGATCGTATTTTTAATAAGGTGCGCGGTCGGTATAAAGGTCTGCAAAAGCTGATTCAATTTGAGTTCCTTAAATTTCATATAAAAAAATCTATAAATTTAGATTAAATTTTAAAATTTTGCAAATTTATAGAAATAGTTATATATTTTTAATAAATTTAGAGTAAAATTATATAAAATTTTATATGCAAAGGAGCTTAAATGAAAGAGATTTATCCAACCGGTTTCGCGCCGAAAAAGGCGCATTATGCGCCGGGCATCTTAGACGACGACGGCACGCTCTACGTCTCGGGGCAGCTAAGCGTGGATCCGCGCACGGGAGCCGCTCCAGATGGTCTTGCTGCGCAGACCGCGCAGGCTCTAAGCAATGTCGCGGCAGTGCTGGCCGCCGCGGGAGCGGATAAAAGCGACGTGCGGATGTGCCGCGTCTATACGCCAGGCGTCGCGAACTGGGACGTGATCGACGAGCAGTACGCGCTGTTTTTCGGCGCGCACAAGCCCGCTCGCGTCGTGGTACCGACTACGGCTCTACACTTCGGCTGTCTCGTAGAGATCGAGGCCGTCGCAAAAATAAAAGAGAAAAAATAGGAGCGAAAATGAGCGATTTCATCTGCACGGGCTGCGGCAAGCACGCGCCCATCGATACTTTGAGCTATAAATGCGACTGTGGCGGGCTGTATAAGCTAAACTCCGATGCGCCTAAATTTAACCCTGCGCTCGTAGATCAAAGCGAGTTTAGCATCTTTAGATACCGCAGGTTTATGGGTATCGACACGGCTAAATTTAGAGAAATTTCGATGGGCGAGGGGCTCACGGCGAGCGTAAAATTCGGCGAAGAACTTTACCTCAAGCTCGATTACGCGATGCCTACGCTTTCGTTCAAAGACCGCGGCGCGGCGGTTTTGGTGCTGCATGCCAAAAATATCGGCGTGAAAAAGGTGCTGCAAGACTCCAGCGGCAACGCAGGCAATGCCGTGGCGGCGTACTGCGCTCGCGCGGGCATCGAGTGTGAAATTTACGTCCCGAAGGGCACGTCGCCTAAAAAGATCGATATGATCAAAAGCCACGGCGCGCACGTCACGGTCTTTGACGGCAGCCGCGACGAGACGGCGGACGCGTGCCGCAAAAAGGCTGCGCAGGAGCAGATATATTACGCCAACCACGTTTATAATCCGATCTTTTACGAGGGCACGAAGAGCTACGTTTATGAGATCTACGAGCAGCTGGGCAGGGTGCCGCGCAATATCTTTATCCCCGTAGGCAACGGTACGCTACTGCTGGGCGCTCAAGCGGCGCTGGGCGAGCTATATGAGGGCGGTCTTATCGAGGCACTGCCAAAAATTTTCATCGTTCAGGGCGAGCATTGCGCTCCGCTTTTCGGCGCTAAAGGTGCGGCGCGAGCGATAGAGCCGCAGCCGACGCTAGCGGAGGGCATCGCGATCGCAAGACCGATGCGCGCGAGCGAAATTCTCGGCTCTAGTTACGCGGGCGAGCGCGAGGTGATCTTAGCGAGCGAGAGCGACATACTGCCTGCCAGAGCGGCGCTTGCGCGCGGCGGATTTTACGTCGAGCACACGACCGCGGCTACCTACGCGGCGTATCTGCGCTACAAAGAAAGCCACGATCTACAAGGAGATAGCATCATCCCGCTTTGCGGCGCGGGGCTGAAGAGCGATCATTAAATTTAAGCGCTCGGCGCGGAATTTATGCGGCTAGCTAGCGGCGAAGAATTTTAAATTTTGCATCTTTAAATTTAACGGATTTATGAGTCGATGTTTTAGCGGGATATTTAAAATTTACGGCGCATAGACTTTTAAATTTAAACTTATACCGAAGCGTGAGGATGCCTTTGTTTGAATATGATGTTGTATACGGCTCGTTTTATGAGCGACTTCGCCGCTGGCGGAATTTGGAAATTTTATCTACAGATAGTTGAATGAGCGCCATTTAAATTTGAAATCACGGTCAAAATTTTATAAAAATAAGCTCACAGGGCGCGGCGCTATCCGCCCGTATCATTTATAAAATTTAGCCATTTTTTATTGCTCTTGGCGAGAGAGCTTCTGTGTAGAGATTAAATTTTTGCGCGGTTATTCAGAGGTTTCTTTAGCGATGCGCGTAAATTTAAGCACAAATTCGCTTTTTGCCGCAGTATAGGCGTCGCGGTCAAACTCATAGCGCTTGCAAAGCTCTAATTTAAGCGCCTCGTACCGCCCAGCGATATCCGCATTCGCCCGCAAAAAATCTCTAAAAAATATCTCATCCGCATCGCCGAAATTTCGCAGATGCACGTGAAAAACGCGCTCGGCAAATCCCGCTTCGGTGTAGCCCTTATTTAGGCTGCAGCGGCTCCCCTTTTCGCTCATTAGCAGATAACCCGCCTCTACCAGGCGCTGTTTGGTGGCGGCAATATCCGAGCATTCGATCAAAATATCTACGATCGGCTTCGCCCATATCCCGCTTACCGCAGTGCTTCCGATATGGTGGATCTTGATCTCGCCGGGGTCTTGCAGCAGGCCGCGCAGAATTTCGCGCTCCTGCCTAAAGTATTCGCCCCAGCGCGGATCGTGCGGCACGAGACGTATCGGAAAGAGCCGCCACAGTTCCTGCAGACTCATCGAAAGGAGTTTATTGCTCATCTAGCTCCCGAGTGTTGGGTGAAATTTGAATGAATGGCGGGTAGATAGGGATTCGAACCCCAGAAGGCTGACGCCTTACGCGCTTTCGAGGCGCGCTCCTTCGACCGCTCGGACATCTACCCGAATGAAAATGTAATTTAAGCCAAAAATGGCTTAATAACAGATTTAAAAATGAAATCCCGCGCGAAATTTTTGCCTGATTTTGCGGGCGGGGGTTGAAATTTAACGGCGCAAATTTAGATTTCGTTTTAAATCTACGGCTTAAGGTACGGCGCGGCTTTCGGCATAAAATTTGCCTTCGCGCGTGTAGTTTTGTGCACGGAATTTTACCGCTTTATGGATGAAATTTTATAAAGCAGCAGCGTTTTACGCTCTGCGTGGCTTTTGCGAGCAAGGGATTTTAGCATTTCGCGGGCAAATTTTATCGCGGCGGAGAAAAATCACTCGCCGTTTATAAATTTCATGCGCCGCCCTACAAAACCGAGATAAAAATTTTGATCTCGTCTCCGCCGTAAAACTCAAAATCCGTTCCAAACGCTCTTTTTAGTTCGCCGACCTCAAAAAAGCTCCAAATTTTGCTCCAAAACTTTGCTACGTTTTGCGGCTCATTTGGGAAGCTAAAAACGGCGTATTTGCCGCTTTTGATCTCCAAGGCTTCGTCGCTGCGGGGCGCTTTGGTGCCGATAAAGATATTGTAAAGCCCATCGGTGCCGTTTTCGTAATCGTAATAGACGCCGTAAATCTCGCTCTGCCCGTCATAGCACTCTTTCATAAATTTCGCCCACAGCGCGGGAATTTTACCGCTCCCGCCTAGCTCGTCCGCATTTTTCGTGCGGGCTTTTAATCCGTAAATTTTAAATCCGTCTAAATACGAAATTTTGATTTTTTCGCTCAAATTTCGTCCTTTCCGTTACTGCCCTAAAAGCTCTTTGGCCTGCTTAGCGATCGCTACGTCGGTGAAGCCGAAAAGCTTAAATAGCTCGCTCGCGTTGCCGCTCTCGCCGAAGCTTTGCATGCCGTGTACCGCGTCTGCAAATTTATACCATTCAAGGGCGCTTGCGGCTTCGACGGCCAAAATTTTAGTTTGCGGCTCTAGAATTTGCGCTAGATAGTCTGCGTCCTGCTCGCACAGAAGCTCGAAGCACGGCGCGCTTACGACGTTTGCGCCGATGCCTTGCTCTTGCAGGATCGCCGCCGCTTTTAGGCAGAGCGAGACCTCGCTACCGCTTGCGATGAGCGTGATCTGCGCCTCTTTACTCTGCCTTAGCAGATACGCGCCGTTTTGTACGTCGCCCAAGACCGCCTTAGGCAGCGGCTCAAGTCCCTGACGCGAGCAGACGAATGCCGCGGGCGCATTCAGAGCAAGCGCCGTGCGCCAGCATTTTACGTTTTCGTTGCCGTCTGCGGGGCGGAAGGTATAGAAGCCGGGCATCGCGCGGAAGGTGCTAAGCTGCTCTATAGGCTCGTGCGTCGGTCCGTCCTCGCCCACGCCGATGCTGTCGTGCGTGAAGACGAAATAGTGTCGCAAGCCCATCAGCGCCGCAAGTCTAGCGCCCGTCTTGAGATAGTCGCTGAAGATAAAAAACGTCGCGCTAAATGGGATGAAAAGTCCGTACCTCGCAAAGGCGTTGCCGATCGCCGCCATCGCGTGCTCGCGGATGCCGAAGTGTAGATTTTTGCCGCAAGGAAAGTCGCCGCCGCCTTTTAGCTCGGTCTTATTAGACGCCGCCAAATCGGCGCTTCCGCCTAAAAAGCCGGGCACTGCGTTTGCGATGGCGTTTAAAATTTTACCGTTGCTATCGCGCGTGGCGACTTTAAGCCCGCTAAAATCGGGAAATTCTATCTTGCTAAAATCGGGATTTAAAAGCTCGTTTAAAAGCGCTCTTTTTTCATCGCTTAGCTTTGCAAGCTTCTCCTTCCAAAGCCGCTCCTCCAAATCGCCCTTCTCAACCGCAGCGCGCGTCGCGAAAAGCACGTCCTCGCTTACTACGAAGCTTTGGGCAGGATCAAAGCCTAGGCTTGCTTTAGCGCGCGCAAGCAGCTCCTCTCCAAGCGGCGCGCCGTGCGTCTTGGCCGTGCCCTCAAGCTCGAGCGCGCCCTTGCCGATCGTGGTATTTGCGATGATGAGGTAGGGTTTGGTTTTGTTTTTTACCTCGTCAAGGACAAATTCTATCTGATCGAAATTATGCCCGTCGATACGCGCGACCTCAAAGCCTTGCGCTTCAAATCGCACCTTTACGTCCTCAAACCACGCGATATCGGTGCTGCCGTCGATCGTGATGCCATTAGAATCATAGATTATCGTGAGATTATCGAGGTTATGTCTGCCCGCAAGCGCACACGCTTCGTAGCTAATGCCCTCCTGTAGATCGCCGTCGCCGCAGAAGCAATAGACGCGGTGATCGATGATCTCGCTTCCTTCCTCGTTTAGCAGATGCGCGGCGTATTTTGCGGCCATCGCAAATCCGACTGCGTTTGCGACGCCCTGTCCGAGCGGTCCCGTAGCGATCTCGACGCCGGAAGTGGTGATCTCCGGGTGGCCCGGGGTTTTGGAGTGTAGGCGCCTGAAGCTTTTTAGATCGTCCATACTCAGATCGTATCCGCTAAGATAGAGGTAGCTATACACGAGCGCGCTTGCGTGCCCGCCCGAGAATACGACCCGGTCGCGGTTCAGCCACGCGGGATTTTTAGGGTTGTGGCGGACCTTGCTCATAAAGACGCTCATTACGTCGCTTAGCCCCATCGGCGTGCCGGGATGGCCTGAGTTGGCGCTTTGGATCATGTCCGCGCTTATAAATTTGATCGTGTTTGAAATTTTACTTAGCTGCTCGCTCGACATTTTTCATCCTTTCAGGTATTTTTCTATCAAATTTAAAACCAAATCGCGCAGGCTCGCATCATAGCCCGCCATCGCGCCGCTTACCTCGTCTATTAGGCGCTGCTTGTAGCTTCTAGCGCCCGCAAGTCCGAGTAAATTTACGAAGGAATTTTTCGCGCCGTCCGCTCCTACGGGCTTGCCTGCGCTTGCCTCGTCGCCCGTGGCGTCGATGATGTCATCCTCGATCTGAAATATAAGCCCTAGCTTCAGGCCGATCTTATAAAGCTCATGCGCGAGCTCGTCCTTTAGCCCGCCGATTATGGCGCCTAGCTCAAACGCCGCTGCGATGAGCGCGCCCGTTTTGTGTAGATGCAAAAACTCAAGCTCGTTTTGCTTTAACGGGCTGTTTTCAAAACGGCAATCGATCGCCTGACCCAGCACCATGCCGCTGCTGCCTGCGTTTCGCGCTAGAGTTTTAATGCATTTTATCTTGATCTCATCGCTTAGGCTTGCGCTTGCGGCGATCAAAAATGCGTCTGTATTTAGCGCGTCGCCCACCAAAATCGCCGTGACCTCGTCGTATTTTTTATGCAGGCTCGGCCGTCCGCGGCGTAGATCCGCATCATCCATCGCGGGCAGATCGTCGTGGATTAGCGAGTAGGTGTGGATCATCTCAAGCGCCATTGCGATCGCCAACGCGCCCTCAAAGCGCCGCTCATCTACCGCCGAAACGACGCCTAGCAACAGCTGCGCGCGAAAGTGCTTGCCGCCCGCTTGCAGCATGTAATTGAGCGCCTCCTCGAAATACGGATGAAAGCTCGGCGCCTTCAGTTCGTTTTGCTTCAAGTAATCTTTAAATTTTTCTAAAATATCCATCAAATTCCTATCGCATGGTTGGGCTTTAAAGCCGCTTTTTGCGTGCTCGTTCGGCTGCTTTACTTTCTCGTGCATATCTACTTTTACTCATTTTGCTTGTCGCGCTCGCGCTTTGTGTGGCTCGTTTTAAGGTATTTAGCTACGCCTTGCGCGTCGTTTAAATTTTTATCTCTTTTTGTGTTGCATAGAGGTAAACGATCGAAACAAGTCGCAACTGCCGCTTGTAAATTTTAAATCCTCCGATCGGCTATTTCGCAAAATTTAAAACTATAAAATTTTGAAATTTCATCCGACTGATCTGTTTAAATTTACCGCTTCAGCCGCAAATTTCTAAATTTAAACGCTATACCCCGCCAAATTTACTACCGGGCACGCTTGCGAAACCGCCTCAGCCCTTATCGCCGAGTAGATCGCCTAGGCCACCGAGCCCTCCTAGCATGGACGCTGCGGCGCCTTTCTTTTCATTTTCGACGAGTTTTATCGCGTCGCCTATCGCCGAAATTAGCAGGATCTGCAAGCTCTCTTTGTCGTTAAAAAGGCTGTCGTCGATGCTTAGATTGAGCACCTCGCCCGCGCCGTTTAGCCTGATGGCGACCATGCCCGCGCCCGATTTTACGGTAAATTCCTTGCGCGCATTCTCCTCCTCGATCTGCTTAGCCTTGGCCTGCATCTGATCAAGCATCTGCCCCATTTTTGAAAAATCCATTCCTTCGAACATCTTTACTCCGTTATTTGGTTTTTTTCGTTTACCTGCACGATTTTTGGTTTAAAATTTTTCGCTTTTTTGGCGCTCATCTGTGCGTAGGCTACGATGATGACGACGTCGCCGACGCAGACTTTGCGCGCGGCCGCGCCGTTTAGGCAGATCTCGCCCTTTTTCTCACCGTGGATCACGTAGGTAGCGAAGCGCTCGCCGTTATTGACGTTTAGGATCTCTACTTTTTGGTACTCGCAAAGCCCCGCAGCCTCGATGAGCTCGGGCCCGATCGTGATAGAGCCTACGTAGTTGAGGTTGGCGTCCGTCACGCGCGCGCGGTGGATTTTGCTTGATAAAATTTCGATTTTCATTGGCCGTCCTTTAAATAATCTAAATTTGACTCGCCTCGCGCCGCGACGAGCTCGCTTACGACCTGTTTGTCGCTGAAAGGATGCTTCACGCCCTTGATCTCTTGATAGGTTTCGTCGCCCTTGCCCAAAATAGCGATCATTTCGCCGTTTTTAGCAAGATCTAGCGCACGCGCGATAGCCTCTTTGCGATCCGCGATCTTTAAAATTTTATCTTTTCGGCGCATCCCCGCGCAAATTTGTTCGATGATCTCGTCTGGATCCTCGCTGCGCGGGTTATCGCTCGTAACGATGCAGATTTTAGCAAAGTGCTCCGCGATGGCGCCCATTTTCGGACGCTTGCCGTGGTCGCGATCGCCTCCCGCGCCGAAAACCGCAATGATCTCGCCGCTTGCGCGTAGCGCGTTTAGCACCTTTTCGATGCCGTCTGGGGTATGAGCGAAATCGACGATTACAAGCGGATTTTTATTTACGATCTGCACGCGACCCTCGACGCCGCCGAAGTTTGCCAGGGCTTTTGCGATCTTTTCGTTCGGTAGCTTGGTTAGAATTTTAACCGCCGCAAACGCCGCAGTAAGGTTGTAGAGATTAAACTCGCCGATGAGATCGCTTTGAAGCTGCGCATTATCGCCGTTTGGAGTGCGCAGGAGCGCGTCGATACCGCCCTTTAGCCCGTATCCGCTCACGCTGAAGCTCGCGGCGTTTTTGATGCCGTAGGTAAGGGCGTTTGCGGGGTTAAATTTAATATGTCCGTCGTCGGCGTTTATGAGCTTTGGCGCATCGTCGGCGAAAAACGAGCTCTTGACTGCGGCGTATTCTTGCATGCTGCCGTGATAATCGAGATGATCTTGACTTAAATTCGTAAAAATTTTAAGCGCAAAATTTAGCCCTTCTATGCGATTTTGCGCGATCGCGTGCGAGCTAACCTCCATGACGAAGTACTCGCAGCCCTGCTTGTCGGCTTCATAAAGATAGCTCATCGTCTTAAAAACCGAGCTCGTCGTAAGCCCCTTTTCGTCGATCCTGCGCTCATTTATAAAGGCGCCGCGCGTGCCGCTTAGACCGCAGCTAAAGCCCAGATCCAGCAGCATTGAGTAGATCGCCGCCGCGGTCGTCGTTTTGCCGTTCGTGCCCGTAATGCCTACGATTTTGATGCGCGGATTAATATTTAAAAGTTCCTTTGCTTGCGCGATAGAGATGATCTGCGCGCCTTTTTGTGCCGCTTCGGGTTCAAATTTAGCGTTCGCGTCCGTGCGCATAAAAAAGCAGCCCGCCTCGCACTCGGCGGAGTTGTCGGTGATAAAATTATTTTTGAGTCGTATTTTCATGATTTTTGATTTTTTGTATTAGCGCTTCGAAGCGCTCATCGCCCGCATACGCGGCAGCCGAGCTTTCGACGTAATTAAGCCCCATCTCGTAGTAGCCATTTTCTATCAAATTTTCTAAAAATTCTATCATCTCGTTTTTGTCCGAAATGGCGATTTTAGAGGAAAAAATGATCGATTCGAAGGCGTCTTTAAAACCCTTTTGACTTACCGCGCGCATAAAATCGGCATACGCAATAACGGCGATCTCGTCCTCGGCGCCGGGTTCGGAAGCCGCTTCATTCGCGATCTTTTCATTGATGGAGTTTAAAATTTTAAAAAGCTCCGCAGTTTGAGTTTTGGGGCTGAGGTTGTAAAAATCAAAGAGCATAAGCGCCTCTTCGCGGTCTGCCATCGCGGTCTGGCAAAGTTCAAGCAAAAATAGAATTTCCTCCTCGCCACTTTTTTCGTATGCGAGCGAAAAATATAGCTTCGCAAGTTCGAATTCTCCGCGCGAAAAGGCCTTTAGCCCCAGTTTTTTATAGTTCAAACTCTTCGCCTTCGGGGATGTTTACGACGCTAAGCTCGGGGTGAATATCCATGCGAAGCTGGCGCTCGACGCCGTATTTTAGGGTCTGCGCACTTGCGGCGCAGCCGTGGCAATGCCCGGTAAGGCGGACATAGACGATGCCGTCTTTTATGCCTAAAAGTTTCATATCGCCGCCGTCGTTTTGCAGCATCGGTCGGATTAGCTCCAAGCTATCCTGTACCGGGGCTAGAAGCTCTTCGTCTGTAAATGGTATCATTAAAATTCCTTATTTTAGTTTTGGCGCATTATATCCAAAAGCGATAAAAAAAAGGCTTATCGGGGATGAAATTTAATCTGAAATTTTGCGCGAGGGCGCGGATTTTGCGTAATGGCTCGCAAAGAATTTTATACGGCGCGGGCGCCGGAACTATGATTTTAAAATTTTATCGATTCGGTAAGGATGAAGCCCGCGAATTATCGGGCCTGCATATATTTAAATTTAGACTATTTGCGTTATAAATTTGGGATGAAATTTCAGCCCGGTCGGGGGCTAAATTTGGGATGAAATTTTGCTTGAGCGGGAGAGAATTTCGAAGGCGATTTTGTCTAAATTTATTGAGATAAAGGCCGATACGATTAAATTTTTAGAAAAACAGACTCCGAGTTTAATCGTAAATTTCACGACTACGAAAGCCTGGGCGGCAAACATTGTTTTGAAGCTCGTAGATGAAATTTACGCTACGTTTTATATCGATCGCGGCTGTGAAATTTCGGCGCGGGCGCGTGCAATCACGGCAAAATTTCTATCGGCGTGCCGATTTTTACGTGCTCGAAAAGCTCGTCCATATCGTCATTGACGAGCGCTATGCAGCCCTCCGTCCAGTCGCCGAATGCCGCGATACTCTGCCCTAGGTAGCTAAATTTATTTGGTAGCCCGTGGATTTTGATATCGCCGCCCGCGCTCTTGCCGAGGGATTTTGCGTGCGCTACGTCGGCTTTGTTCGGATAGGAGATGCCTAAATTTAAATGATACGCCGAGTTTGGATTTTTGCCGTTTATGGTGTAGTTGCCCTCCGGGGTTTTGCCGTCGCCTTGAACCTCTTTATGTCCTTCGGGCTCGCGTCCGAGGGCGATTTTGTAGCTTTTCGCGATGCCTTTTGAGGTCAAAATTTCAAGAATTCGTTTGGATTTATAGACGCGAATTTTAGAGATTTGCTCGCCGCCCAATGCCTGCTTTAGCGGAATTTCGGAGTTGATCGTTTCGATATTTTTATAGCTAAGATAATTGTCCAATGCCCATGCCAAGCCCGCAGCGATGATAATAAGCGGGAGCAAAATTTTAAATTTCATAGAAGAAATTTCGGGAGTGATCCCGAAATTTTATTTGTTGATTAGCTCGATATAAGCCATCTCTGCGGCGTCGCCCTTGCGTAGGCGAGTTCTGAGGATGCGAATGTAGCCGCCGTTTACACCTGCGTATTTTGGGGCGATCTCGGTGACTAGCTTATTTGTCGCAGCCTTATCCTGAAGCGCCGCGAAAACAAATCTATGCGCCTCACTGTCGCCCTTGCGCGCGCGAGTGATCAGCTTTTCGGCATAGCTTCTTAGCTCTTTTGCCTTAGGAAGCGTGGTTTCGATCTTGCCGCTAGTAACTAAAGCGATGGTTAAATTTTTAAGCAGGGCGGCACGGTGAGACGAAGTGCGCCCTAGCTTCCTATATCCGTGATTATGTCTCATTTATTGTCCTTCATTCTTTTGTCTTTGAGCCTTCAGCTCGTCAAGCTTGCGTTTTAGCTGCTCTTTTTTATCGCCGAGCTCTTGGTTGCCGATAGGATAACCGATCTCCTCCATTACGGCCTTGATCTCCTCAAGCGATTTTTTGCCTAAATTTTTAAGGTCTTTGAGCTCGCTCTCCTCCATAATCGCTAGCTCGCCTATAAATCTAATATCCGCACGATCCAGGCAGTTGAAGCTTCGTGCGCTTAAGCTTAGATTGCTAACGCTCTCGAAAAGCTTTGCAAACTCGGAATTTGCAGGGATTGCCCTGCCAAAAGTATCGGCAGCGCTGATATTAACGATGCCTTTGAAAACCGCCAGCTGCTGATACATCGCCTCAAGCGCGTTTTTAAACGCATCTATCGCACTGATCTGACCGTCGGTAGTAATCGTAAAGATCACCTTTTCGTAGTCGGGATTATCCTCTACGAATACGTTTT
Organism: uncultured Campylobacter sp.; assembly: GCF_937997535.1. Classification (GTDB taxonomy): domain Bacteria; phylum Campylobacterota; class Campylobacteria; order Campylobacterales; family Campylobacteraceae; genus Campylobacter_B. The sequence goes on along the minus strand of NZ_CALKTT010000049.1, from coordinate 3,808 downwards.
CGATATCGTAAACGGCCTTGGTTACCGGGGTAAAAAACGCATCCAGCGCGATAAAATCAGCATCTAAATTTTCTCTGATCTCTTCGCTTGGAACGTAGCCGATGCCCTTTTCGATGATGAGCGTAAATTTAAGATCGGCATCCTCGTTTATCGTAGCCAGATAAGCGCTTGGATTTACGATCTCTACGGCGTCGTTATTTAAGTCACTGCCGTAAATTTCTTTAGGCCCTTTAAAGCTGTATTCTACGACCTCGCGTAGGGAATCGCCTTTGATTTTAAATCTTAAGCCCTTTAAATTTATGATAAAAGCCGCCATATCCTCAAGCATACCGCGCATGCTGTCGAATTCGTGGCTTACGCCTTCGATTTTAACCGCAGTCGGTGCGAAACCGACCGTGCTCGTATAAAGTAACCTTCGTAAAGGATGAGCTAGAGTGACGGCATATCCCGTTTCAAAGGGATATGCTATGATTTTAGCAACATTTTCGCTGACATTCTCAACCTTTATTTCAGTTGGCATATGAGCTGATGTTGTGATTTTTCTCATATTAGCACCTACTATTTCGAGTAAAGCTCTACGATAAATCTTTCCTCTACAGGAATAACAACTTCTTCTCTCTCCGGAACTCTAGAAAAAATTCCGTATCTTTTCTCTTTTTCTACGTCGACCCACGCTACGATGCCGGTCTGTGCAGTAAGATCCAGCGCTCTTGAAATTTGCGGGTTATTTTTGCTCTTTTCGATCACTTCGATCTTTTGTCCTGCGCGGACGCTGTATGAAGGGATATCGACGCGCTTGCCGTCTACCAAGATATGTCCGTGCGTAACGAGCTGGCGCGCGAATCGTCTAGTCGTAGCAAAGCCCATGCGGTAAACTACGTTATCTAGCCTCTGCTCTAAAAGCTGAACCAAGATCGCTCCGGTGTTACCCTCTCTGCGAGCCGCTTCGGAAAATAGCCTGCGGAACTGCTTCTCGCTTACGCCGTACATAAATTTAGCCTTTTGTTTCTCGCGAAGCTGTGAGCCGTATTCGCTTAGTTTAGCGCGTCTTTGTCCATGCTGACCCGGAGCGTAAGGGCGTTTTAAAAGCGCGCTCTTGCCCGCAAGTCTTCTCTCGCCTTTCATAAATAGATCGACGCCGAGCCTTCTTTCTAATTTTTCAACCGGTCCTGTATATCTAGCCATAAATTTCTCCTTTTATAATTACACGCGACGTCGTTTAGGCGGTCTGCAACCGTTGTGCGCAAGAGGAGTGATATCTTTGAAATATGTAACTTTGATCCCTTCTACGCTACCTACGCTTTTAACGGCGGTCTCGCGTCCACTTCCCGGACCCTGAACCTTGACGCCTACCTCTTTGATGCCGTGCTCTTTGGCTTTGTTTAGCGCGTCCTCGACGGCTTGTTGCGCCGCATAAGGGGTGGATTTTTTGCTGCCTTTAAAATTTAAAGCGCCCGCACTGCTCCACGCGATCGCGTTGCCCATCTCGTCCGTTACGGTAATCATAGTGTTGTTAAACGTAGCGGAGATGTAAACTATGCCTTTGGCGATATTTTTTCTGACGGTTTTTTTCTTAACTACTTTTTTTTGTGCCATATCTCAATCCTTATTTAGCTGCCGCGCCGACGGTTTTGCGTTTGCCTTTTCTGGTTCTGGCGTTCGTTTTTGTTTTTTGACCTCGAACAGGAAGGCCCTTTCTGTGTCTTAAGCCGCGATAGCCGCCCAAGTCCATAAGCGCTTTGATATCCATAGCCACTTGTTTGCGAAGATCGCCTTCAACCATATAGTGCTCTTGGATCTCTTTTCTGATAGCGGCGGCTTCATCTTCGCTCAGATCGGCGACTCTTTTATCGTAAGAAATTCCTGCCGCATCGAGAATTTTTCTCGACGTAAATAAACCTATACCGTAGATATAAGTTAGTCCGTATTCAATCCTTTTTTTCTTTGGTAGATCTACACCTGCGATACGAGCCATAACTTATCCTTGTCTTTGTTTATGTTTTGGATTTTCACAAATAACGTGAACAACACCTTTGCGCTTGACAATTTTACATTTGTCGCACATTTTCTTAACGGATGGACGAACTTTCATTCCACTCTCCTAAAATTTTCTCCACTTTAAATGCAAACTGCACCTAGGTTTAATGAAATTTCAAAAGCGAAAGTATCAAACCAACTGTTTTCAAAATAGTGGGGATTTTGAAAACACTTCTTCCTACAGTTTAGTCGCAAAATCGCGAGTATATCTAAATTTAACTTTATCCTTACTTATAGCGGTAGGTGATCCTGCCTTTATCGAGGCTGTAAGGGGTCAGCTCGACTTTTACGCGATCGCCCGGCATTATCTTGATGTAGTGCATCCGCATCTTGCCCGCGATATGGCATAAAATCACGTGTTTGTTGTCCAGCTCGACCTTAAAAGTCGCGTTCGGCAGCGCTTCTATGACGTTGCCGTCGATCTCTATGACGTCGTCTTTTGCCACAAATTCTCCTTTCTTTTAAATTTAAAAAGGGCGATTATATAGAATTTAAAATTTTAAACAGCTTAAAAGAAATTTAAAATAAGCAAAATTTCAGATTTATTTCGCTACGCGCGCACTGTTTTTGTAAAGGCAAGACGGCGCTCTTTTTAAAATTTTAGTATAATGGCTCAAAAATTTTAAAGGAAGAACATGAAATGGCAAAACGGCAGACGAAGCTCAAACGTGGAGGATGACCGCGCAAGCAGCATGCGCACGAGCTCGGGCTCACTTGGGATGCTGATCCCGATCATTAGGTTTTTGCTCGGCTCAAAGATCGGGCGCATAGTGCTCGTAATCGGCGTCGTAGCGTATTTTATGGGCTACAACCCTTTAGCGCTTTTAGACGGAGGCGCCAGCACGCAAAGAGAGCCGACCGATAGCCCACAGGAGCAAGAAAAGCTCGCCTTCGTCTCGGCGGTGCTAGCCCAAACCGAGGATGTTTGGGACGAGATATTTAAAAGTGCGGGCGTGCGCTACGAGGAGCCCGGACTTCGGCTTTTCCGCGATCAGATCGCAAGCGGCTGCGGCTTTGCGAGCGCGCAGACGGGGCCTTTTTATTGCCCGAGGGACCGTAAAATTTATCTCGATCTTAGCTTTTTCGACGAGCTTGCGAACAAATACAAAGCGGGCGGCGACTTCGCGCAGGCCTACGTCATCGCGCACGAAGTAGGGCATCACGTTCAAAATTTAATCGGCACGCTAGAGCAGGTTAGCACTCTAAAAAGGCGCGCTCGCAGCGAAGCCGAGCAAAACGCGCTTCAGGTCAAAGTCGAGCTACAGGCGGACTGCTATGCTGGGGTCTGGGCGCATTATCTAGCAAAAGCCGGGCGCGTGCTTGAAGTGGGCGACATCGACGAGGCGCTAAATGCCGCCAGCGCGATCGGCGACGATACGCTGCAGCGCAAATTTAGCGGTCGCGTCGTGCCCGATTCTTTCACGCACGGCACCTCGGCGCAGCGCAAAGAGTGGTTTAAAAAGGGCTTAGCGGGCGGAAACCTAAAAGCTTGCTCGTTTGAGCCGTAAGGTGCGGACTTTGAGCTAGCTTGCGGGCTAGATTGGAAGCAGCCTAAATTTTAAAATTTAACGCCGAGCTTGGAGGCGAAATTTTAAAATTTTAATGATCGGCGATTAAAAAGTTCGGACGGCGCGCTCGGCTACCGCGACGACGGCTTATTTGAGCGCAGGCTCGACTACGGCATTAAGAAACCAAAATAGATACGTTAAAATTTATGGAGGCAAAAATGAATAAAATAACCTGCATCTGCCTAGGCGTGCGAAGCATGCAA
>NZ_CALKTT010000048.1 GCF_937997535.1 uncultured Campylobacter sp. | reverse complement strand
TCGCGATCCCAAAAGAGCTCGCAGGCGTCGAGACGAAGCTGCTAAATCCGATCAATACATGGACGCACCCGGCGGAATATAAGATCACGCGCGATAAGCTTGCAAAGATGTTTGAAGAGAATTTTAAACGCTACGAGGACGTAAAAGAGGGGGTCGAGTTTGCTAAAGCGGGCCCTGCGGCTTAGGCTTCTGGGTCTCGGGGCGATTTGCGCGCTTTTTGCCGCATGCGAAAACACCCCCTCAAATTTAAAACAGCCGCTCGTTGCGATGAGCGGCTTTTCCTTTTACGACGATCCACTAAGCTACATCAACAATGTGCGCGCAAAATCGGGGCTAAATCAGCTTTCGCAGAATGAAATTTTAAATATCTCTGCGCTTAATCACGCAAAATATGTCGTCGCAAACGAGGCGATGTCGCACGACGAAGCCCCTGGCAAGCAGGGCTTTACGGGCGAAAATCCGTCAAAGCGCGCTTTTTACGCAGGCTATAATGCCGTCGTGAGGGAAAATTTATCCTATAATTCAAGCGATCTAAAAAGCGCGATCGATGGGCTTTTAAGCGCGATTTACCATAGATTTGCATTTTTGGATTTTGCCTCGGATGAGATCGGCATCGGTTATTTTGAGCACGGCAAAAAAAGTAGCTACGTTTTTGAGATGGGGAATTCGCGTCTCAACGCCTTTTGCTCGCAAAATTTAAACGACGAAGGAAGCGGCAAATTTCTACTTGGGATGTGTAAAAACGAAACGCTACGCATGAGGGAGGATAAGTTCAAAAGCGCCACTGCGCTGAACTCGCGAGCTTACGTATATTACCCGAACGACGAGCCCGCGCTTGCGTTTTTCAGCAATGAAATTCCAGACCCCATGCCCGAGTGCAAAATCACCGCAAATCCCGTAAGCGTGGAATTTAATTCCGCCCAGCCGCCCGTAGCGATGAAAAGTTTTAAAATTTACGAAGGCGGCAGGGAGCTTCAAAACGTTAAAATTTTAGACAAAAACTCCGATCCTAACGCCATTTTAAGCGATAGGCAGTTCGTGCTTTTCAGCAGAGATGTTTTTAAATTTGACGCCAAATACGGCGCGGAGTTCAATTACGAGCAGGACGGGAAGCAAAAAACGCTGCGGTGGGAGTTTATCACGCAAGCACCCAAATTTAGATACTTTGTCGTGCAAGGCGGAGAAAATTTGAGCGTGAAAAATGGCGCGTTTTACGACATATTCGTAACCCCGAAAGACTGCAACGATTTGATGAAAAGCTACAAAACCAGCTACTCCTTTATGGATAAGCCCGAGATTTCAAGCCCCGCGGCAAATATGCTGCGCGTAAAGCTAAACGGCGCAAAGGGCGCAAAGCTTGAAATCTCGACCGATAACGGCGCGGTAATAAACCTGTATTTAAGCGACGACTCCAAAAGCTACGGCGGCATGGGTAAAATTTACGCCGCAATCGCGGCGGTTTTGGCAGCGATCATTTTGTTTTATCTTTTGACAAGGCGCAGAGGGCGATAGGCACGAGGCCTATTTCGCAACCTCTACTTTTGTCTGCGCGCACAGGGGCGCATAATGCCTGTTTAGCGTAAAATTTAATGTAGAGCTCGGCTTTTAAATTTCATCCCCGTTTATCTCATCCGCAAGTTTTAAAATTTTAGCCTGCACCGCCTCAGGAGCGTAGATATCCATCCACTCTATCCCATTCGAAGCACTAAAAAGCACGGCGATCTGTCCATCGCTCATCGCGCGCTTAGCAAGCTTGGTCGCCGCGGGGCTGTTGCCCATATTGGGCGTCTCGTCTATGCTTATCTCGGCGCAGCGGCGCAAAATAGGTGCCGGATCAAACTCTCCCTCGAGCAAAATAATAACCGAGCCGCGCCTAAAACTGCAGGCGTTTCAAAAGATCTCGGCGCCGTTTACGCATTCGCGCGAAAGATCGAGGCGAAATTTGCCCCGCTCGCGCACCAGGAAACTAAATTCGCTCAAGTTTAGCGGGTGCTCGACGCTGCCGAAGGCTCCCACGATGCTATCTTTGCGCCCGTTATAGACATAGGCGACGAGCGCATTTTGCAGTAGCGGCGCGATGATCTGATCATGCGCGCTCGTATGGTCGCCCTCTCTAGCGCGGCCTGGGATCTTTACGAAAAACGGTTTGAAATACTCCATAAACGCTCCTTAAATTTATAAAATTTACTCGTTTTTGCTTTTAAATTTTACGCTCGCGGCGGTTAAATTTAGCCTACCGCCGCCGCATTTTCGGCTCGTTTTCAGCCGTCTCCGTTTTAAATTTTAAAATTTACGCAGGCTTTAGCAGGCAAAATTTTTAAGTGCTGTTTTTCTAAAATTTTAACGCGTTTTTTAGAACGCTGTGCGTTTAAATTTACCGCCCTAAAATTTCAAATTTATCGCCGTGCACCGCGATCGCCTCGGCGTTATTTATCGGCGCCAAATTTAGCTTGCCGCCGTAAGCTTTTAAAATTTCAGCCGCGCTTTGCACGAAAGGCTCCTCGCCGTAGTGCGGCACGGGATAAAATTTCACCAGATCAAGCCCCGTTTGCGCCGCAGCCCCGTAGTCGCCCGCATCGTCCATCACGCTCGCGTACTCCACGCTGGGAGCTACGATCATCGCGCCCGCCGACTCGCCTACGTAGATGAGCTCGCCGTTTCTGACGCGATCTGCGATGAGGGTTGCTAGACCTTTCTTTTTAAGCTCGCGCAAAAGATAAAAGGTGTTGCCGCCGCTTACGTAAAGCACCTGCGCTGCGCCGATTTTTGCCTTTGCTTCGACCTCGCTCGCTTTTGAAACGTCTAAAATTTGAACCTCAAAACCCATTTTAGCAAACGCCTCTTTCGCCTCGTCCACGTAGTCTCGGTACTCCTCTACGTTTGCGGCGGTCGGGATAAAAAGCACCTCTTTAGCGCGGATATTTTGCCTCGCATAGTCCTCAAAAAGCGTCGCCGCGCCCGCAAAATAGGAGCATAAAAACATCTCTATCATTGTTTTTCCTTTCAAAAGGCCGAAATTTTGCGCTATTTTAGCTTAAATTTTATAAAATCACCGAAAATTTAAACGAAGGAGAGAGCGTGAAAAAAATGTGGGAGGGGCGCTTTAGCGAGGCGAGTTCGGTGCTTTTGGAGGAGTTTAACGCCTCGATCGGCTTTGACAGGGCGCTTTGGCAGGAGGATATCGCAGGCAGCAAGGCACACGCAAGAATGCTCGGCGCCTGCGGGATTTTAAAGCCTGAGGAGAGCGAAAAGATCGTCGCGGGGCTTGACGCCGTGTTTGAAGAGATAAAAAGCGGTAAATTTGAGTTTAAAACCGCCGACGAGGACATCCACATGGCGGTCGAAAAGCGCCTAAGCGAGCTCATCGGAAGCGATCTTGGCGGCAGACTGCATACCGCGCGCAGCAGAAACGATCAGGTCGCGCTTGATTTTCGCCTCTACGTGCTTAAAAGCGGGGCTGCAATCGCCGAAAAGATCCGCGAACTAGTCGCCGCGCTGCGAGATATAGCTAGCGAGCACGCGGATACGCTGATGCCCGGCTATACGCACCTTCAGCACGCCCAGCCCGTGAGCCTTGCCTATCATTTGCTAGCTTACGCGTTTATGTTTCGCCGCGACTACGAGCGCTTTGCTAGCTCGCGCGAGCGAAATAACCTCTGTCCGCTAGGCTCCGCCGCGCTTGCGGGCACGCCGCATCCGATAAATCGCGAGCTCGTCGCGCAGCAGCTGGGGTTTGCGGGAGTGACGCCAAACGCGATGGATAGCGTCAGCGACCGCGATTTCGCGCTTGAGATTTTGTTTAACGTAAGCGTGCTGATGACGCATGCGTCGCGCCTGTGCGAGGAGCTCATTTTGTGGAGCTCGCAGGAGTTTGGATTTGTGACGATCAGCGACGCGTACAGCACGGGCAGCTCGATCATGCCGCAGAAGAAAAACCCCGACGTCGCCGAGCTAATCCGCGGCAAAACGGGGCGAGTAAACGGCAATCTCGTCGCGCTACTAACGGTGATGAAGGGCTTGCCGCTAGCCTACAACAAGGATATGCAGGAGGATAAGGAGGGCGTTTTCGACAGCGTCGCTACAGCGCTTGCGAGCCTTGAAATTTTAAAACAGATGCTAAAAACGGCTAAATTTAACGAGCAAAATATGTTAGCGATGACGCGCCGCGGACACCTCACGGCGACCGATTTGGCTGATTATCTCGTGCGGGAGAAAAACGTGCCGTTTCGCCGGGCGCACTTCATCACGGGCAAGGCCGTAGCGTATGCGGAAAATTTAGGCTTGGATCTTAGCGAGCTAAATGCGCAGCAGCTTGCAAGCGTGGATGAAAGCTTGGACGCGGGTGCGGTTAAATTTCTTGATCTAAACGCTTCTAAGGAGGCGCGTAAGTCGCAAGGAGGCACGGCAAATGAGAGCGTGGCGGCGCAGATTGAAATTTTAAACGAGTGGCTAAAAGGGTAAATTTAAGGAGCTAAGTACGGCGAAATTTTGAAATTTCGCAGTCGTGTCTTTAAATTTGAAACTTCGGCGGTCTGTGTGGATACATGCACGGGCTGGGCGGGATTAGCGAGCGGCGGCGCGTTAGTTATGTGTGAAACGGACTTTGCAGCAGTGTTTTAAGCACCCGCCGCGGGTAATTACTGCGCAAATTTAAAAATGACAGCGCGTCCTAAGCCGGCTTTAGAGCGGGCGCTTGAGGTTATAAAGTTAAATTTAAAATACCGAGTCGGCGCAAAGTGGAGTGCTTGGTTGCAAATTTAGGCGCGAGATAAAATTTTAAAAAAGCGTGCCGCCGCTAGGTTGCTTGAGTGTGGATGGAAAGGTGCGAGCAGGCTTTGTGGGCGGGTTTTAATCGGCGTCGAGGGCGGCGCGGAGTAGAATTGAATTTGAACTCAAAGATTAATGACGGTGGCTCGGATTTTTTCGAGAGCAAAATTTAATCAAAGTAAATTTAAGCGTTAAACGGCGTGCACGTAATCGATAAAGCGCGAATGGAATTTAATCGAAGCAAATGAAGCGGCATTTTTTTCGTTTCTGCGCGTCGTGAAGGCAGGGGCGAGGCTCAATCAAAGCAAATTTAAACATGGAGGGCGTTTTGATATATTTGGTGTCTAATACGAGATTTGATCATCCGCAGGTGAGGCAGCTTGCGGTCTGTGAGATAAAATTTCTCAAATTTAGCCTGCCTGCGCAGATCGGCGCGCTAATTTTTACCTCCAAAAATGCGGTGGCGGCGATAAAATTTAATGAAATTTCGCCTGATTTAGATATGCCCGTTTACGCTATCGGCGAGCCGTGTGCGGCGGCTGCGCGCGAGTTTGGATTTCGCGGCATTTATACGGCGCGGCACGGGCACGGGAACGAGTTTGCCGCCGAGATCGCGCCGCTCTTGCAGGGCAGGGATGCGCTGTATCTGCGCGCGCGCGAGACGGTATCGAAGCTGGAGCAAATTCTATCTAGCGCCGGCGTGCGGCTGCAAAGCGTGATTGCCTATGAAAATTGCGTCCTCAGCCTGCCCGCCACCGCAAAGCCGCCGCAAGGCAGCACGCTGATTTTTACCTCGCCTAAGAACGTTCGTGGCTTTACCGCAAATTTCGGCTGGGACGGGGGTTACAAAGCGATCTGTATCGGTAGGACGACGGCGAGCGTTTTGAGCGAGTTTTGCGAGCCGATAATCTGCGAAAGAATGTCGATAAAATCCTGCGTCGATCTGGCGCTTTTGCCATAGTTTAAGCAAATTTTCACTATAATTTTGCCCAAGCCTGGGTGAAGCGAGAGCGTTTTATATGAGGGTTCAACATATTTGTATAAGCGACGACGTGAGAGGTCCGTGTGACGCGGCTCGGCTCGAGCTTTTTTAAAGTTACGGGTTGCGACCTAGAGATTTTTCCTAGTTGCAAGATTGGCTTTGTTTGAGCCGATTCTTTTTACGCAACGCTCACTTGGGTTTTTTACGTTACGGAGGCTTCATTGAATATCCTAATAATCGGCGGCGGCGGTAGAGAATACGCGATCGGGCTAAGACTTCGCGAGGATAAAAACGTTTTAAATCTGTATTTTGCTCCGGGAAACGGCGCTACAAAGGCGCTCGGTAAAAATTTAGATTTAAAAGATTTTGATGAGCTCGCGCTCTTTGCGAAAAACAACGACGTAGCTCTTACCATCGTGGGCGCCGAAGAGCCGCTTACAAAAGGGATCGTGGATATTTTCAAAGCGCAAGGCCTCGCGATATTCGGCCCCAGCGCTGCTGCGGCGAAGCTTGAGGGCTCTAAAGCCTATATGAAGGACTTTCTGGCGCGAAATCATATCAAAACCGCAAAATTTCTAAGCAGCGACGATCTATCCGAAATTTCAAAATTTATCGATACTCTAAGCGGCCGCATCGTGGTCAAAGCGGACGGCTTGTGCGCAGGTAAAGGCGTCATAATCGCAAGCTCTAAAGATGAAGCTAAAAAAGCCGCCGCGGATATGCTAAGCGGCGAAAGCTTCGGCGAAGCAGGCAAGCGCGTCGTCGTGGAGGAGTTTTTAGAGGGCTTCGAGCTGAGCTTTTTTGCGATCTGCGACGGGGAAAATTTCGTAAGCTTGCCCGTCGCGCAGGATCACAAAAAGCTTCTTGACGGCGATCTGGGCCCGAACACCGGCGGCATGGGAGCTTATGCGCCAAGCCCGCTAGCGGATGCCGCGCTGATAAAAAGAGTGCAGAGCGAGATCGTCGCACCCACGCTAAAAGGGATGCGGCAGCAGGGCGCGCCCTTTTGCGGCGTGCTATTCGTAGGGCTTATGATCGTGAGCGGCGAGCCTTACGTGCTGGAGTATAACGTCCGCTTCGGCGATCCTGAGTGCGAGGTTTTGATGCCGCTAATTGACGGAAATTTGAGCGAAATTTTATACAACGCCGCCGTAGGCAAGCTAAGTAGCATAAGCTTAAAAGAGCGATTTGCGGTGGGCGTCGTAATGGCTAGCGAGCGCTACCCTTACGGCTCTTCGCAGCCTGCTTTGATCGAGGTCGGCGAAATTCCCGCGGGAGCCCATATCTGCTATGCAGGCGTGAGCGAGCGGGAGGGGCAGATTTACGCTAGCGGCGGGCGCGTTTTGGTAAGCGTGGGTGTCGCGCAGAGCCTAAAACAGGCGCGCGACGCGGCCTATGCGCTGTGCGAAAATATAAAATTTAGCGGCGCGCAGTATAGGCGCGATATCGCGCACCAAGCCTTAAGAGATAAAATTTGATCGTCGCTCCGCTTAGCAAGCGCGTAATCGCGTTTAGTATCGACGAAGCGGTGAGCGTAACGCTTTTTGTGGTCGTGCTATTTGCTATCGACGAGCCAGAGCTTGTCGCAGCAGCGCAAAGCGGAAGCAATCTTGAGGTACAAAAGATCGCGTCGAAATTCATTTTGCATTACGCGATAATAAAATTTTTATATCATACGATTTTTGTCTATCTATACGGCGCGACGCTAGGCAAGCTTGCGGTTAAAATTTATTGCGTCCGCGCTGACGGCAGCTCTATGGATATCGCTACTGCAGCGATCCGTGCGGCGGTTAGGTTGATAAGCGAGATGATCTTTTATATGGGATTTTTGGTGGCGCTTTTTACGAACTCGCGTCAGAGCCTGCATGATATGGCGGCGAAAACATTGGTGGTAGAGATTGAAAAAGAGTAAAAAATTTAAAATTCTAGTGCTTAGTTTTAGCGCTCTTTTAGTAAGTAGTGTGAGCGCAAAGGTCCAAGACGTCGAGCTTATAGCAGATAATGTCGAGAAAAACGGCTTTTTGACGGAGGCTAGTGGCAACGTAACGGTGTATTCGCAGGACTACTTCATCACCGCCGATCGCGCTACATACGACGAGCAAAACGGCATCATTGAGCTTTTTGGTAACGTCAATGCGATGCGCGGCAGCAGCGAAACCACCCGCGCCGAATATGTCAAAATCGATCTGAAAAACGACAAGCAGCAAGCCGACGTAAATTTTATGATGGACAAGGACTCCGAGCTTTGGATGCAAAACGACGCCAGCTGCAGCGATAGCGAATATTACCGCGTGGAGGGCTCCAGCGTATCTAGCTGCAATGTCACCGATCCTGATTGGCGCATCAAATTTAGCAGCGGCATGCTAAATAAAGAGAGCAAATTCCTCCATCTTTTTAATCCAAGATTTTACGTGGGTGATGTGCCGGTGCTCTATCTGCCGTATTTCGGCTTTCCGACCGACCGTACGCGTCGCACGGGCTTGCTGCCTCCCGAGGCCGGCTACATCAGCAAGGAGGGGATTTACTACAAGCAGCCGATCTATTTTGCGCCTTACGATAGCTGGGATTTTCAGCTCGATCCGCAGGTGCGCACGCGCAGGGGCTTTGGCGTATACGGGACATTTCGATTTACGGAGTCGCCGTATTCTTACGGCGAGATTAGAGGCGGAGTTTTCGATAACTTCTCGCGAGCGCAAAAACGCCTCGAATACAAAAACGAGCGCCATCACGGCTTTGAAGTGCAATACGATCGCAGCAAGCTTGCAACCTATCTGCTAGACGGCGATCTGCGCGAAAATTTATGGATCGACTTTACTCAGCTAAACGACCTTGAATACTACGATCTGAAGGAAAAGGGAGGTCTTAGCGACGATGCGGATAATTCGCTCGTAACTTCACGGCTGAATTATTATTTGACCTCAGACGAGCACTATTTTGGCGCTTACGGACGCTACTACATCGATACAAGCAAGCTAAACGCCGATAATACCTTCCGCAACGAAGATACCGTCCAAGAGCTGCCGACGCTGCAATATCATAAATTTAGCAATGATTTGGGGCTGCCAAATTTGATCTATTCGCTTGATGCAAAAGCGCGTAATTACACCAGATGGGAAGGCGCGACTGCTCGCCAATACGAGTTTGACGTACCGATTAGTATAAGCACGCCACTACTGGCGGATTATTTAAATTTCGCCTTTACCGAGCGAGTGTATATGACTAATATCGATTGGCACGATAAATTCTACTACGCAAACGGCGATCTTGGCGAGGATAAAAGCACTTTCTACGCTAATCAATACACCGAGCTTTCACTCTACACCGACGTAGCCAGGGCTTATGATAGCTTGTATCATACGATGAGCTGGAGAGCGGATTTTAGAATTCCCGGATGGCAGCAAGGCGATATAGAGGATAGAATTTTAAAGTATCATCAGTATAAATACGACCTTGCTCGCGGCGCAGTAGATCGCTCGCGGCTGGGTAACTTGCAAGACTCGCTTTATTGGGAGGATAACTTCTTAAGCGAGCTTAGTGACGAATACACCCACGAAAATGCAGCTTTAAGTATGACGCAGTTTTTCTATAATGAAGACGGACGTAAATTCTTACGCCATAGTGTCAAGCAGCGATATGATTTCGACGATCACGAGTTCGATGATTTAGAACACCGCATTGATGCGTATTTTGCAAATGGGCTAAATATCGGAAACCGCTTTACCTACTCACATAAATATAAAAGCTTCGATAAGGTCTATACTTATGCCAACTACTCCAACGACGATTTTAGCTTTGGACTTAGTCACGCTTACGAATACGAAAAGCTAAGCATGGAGCCTAAACGCTATACGAAAGATAACTACGGCATCGTAAATGCTTCGGTAAATTTGCCTAGGAATAATAAAATTTTCGGTCGTTGGGATTACGACTTGGAGCGATCTTATTCTAAAATGTGGCGCGTGGGGCTTTCTCATACGCGCAAGTGTTGGAATTACTCTTTTGTGTATCAAGAGGATATCGAGCCTAAAAATACCAGTACGACGGGCTATAGCAAAGCAAGCAAGGAGCGTGGAATTTACTTTCTCGTAAATTTCTATCCGTTCGGCGGAGTAGGGTATGATTTTTCGGTAGATAGCGAATACGGAAGCGAAAAATAATGACGCCTAGAGCTGAGCTGATGTTTGAAAACCAAATCGACGCCGCGATAAAACTCGCAGAAATTTTACCCGCTACCGTGATAAAAAACGAAAATTTTCTAATAATCGCTCAGTCTCTAGAGTCGCTTCCTATCGCAAACCATCTTGCCTTAAAGCTGGGACTTCATTATGAGTTTTTATTCACAGAACCCGTTTTGGCACCCAATAATCCGGAATGCGCGATCGCGTGCGTAAGCGAAACCCAAGAGATCGTGATGGTAGATGAGCTCGTGCGAAGCTTCGGCATCAGCCTGGATTACGTTTACGGGCAGGCGAATAGACTTTATGAGGAGAAAATTTTAAAAAACATGTATAAATTTCGCAAGGGTGAGCTTTTGGGAAATTTAGAGAAAAAAAACGTCATCTTGGTAGATGAGGGGTGTGAGAGCGGGCTGACTGCACTTACTTGCATAAAGACGCTCGTAAGCTTAAACGCCAAAGCGATCTTTTACGCTACGCCTGTTATCGGCAGCGATAATGCAGATGAGATCGCCATGCTAGTAGATGGAATTTATGCTGTTCATAAGATCAGAGATTTTGTGAACGTGGATTTTTATTACAAAGAAAAAACGCTCTCAAGCGCGGAGGAGATAATGCAAATTTTAAACAAATGCCCGCTTTATCTGCCGTTTCACGAGACTAACAAAAACAAGGAGAAAATTAATGCAGTGTAAAATTGAAGTAAATGGCAATACCGAAATTTTCGATATCGACAAAGTTGCGAAACAAGCCGCGGGCGCGGCGCTTTTGCGTGTGAAAAATACCGTCGTGCTGGCTACCGTAGCGCGCGAAGAGACGCAGGTGCAGGAGGACTTTTTGCCCCTTACCGTGCAGTATATCGAGAAGATGTACGCGGCGGGCAGAATCCCCGGAGGCTACATCAAGCGCGAGACCAAGCCGGGCGATTTTGAGACGCTCACGAGTCGCATCATAGACCGCTCGCTGCGCCCGCTCTTTCCGAAAGGATACGCATATCCGACGCAGATCGTGGTTTACGTGCTATCGGCAGACCCCGAGGTCGATCTGCAAGTCGTCGCTCTTAATGCGGCGTCTGCGGCGCTGTATCTTAGCGACATCCCGATTAAAGCGCCCGTTTGCGGCGTCCGCGTAGGCTATCAAAATGGAAATTTCATCTTAAATCCGAGCAACTCCGCGCTTAAAGCTAGCGCGCTCGATCTTTACGTAGCGGGCGTCGGCGATGAGCTTTTGATGATCGAGATGCGCTCTCTGCCGCAGATTAACGGCGGCGCGCAGCAGATGAATGAATTTAGCGAAGATCTGATGGTAGATGCGATCGATTTTGCCGCAAAGGCGATAAGCGCGGGTTCAAACGCCTACGAAGAGGCTTTTTTGCCGCTTAAAAAGCCCGATGCGAGCCTGGAGTACAAGCCCGAGATTGAGGATGAGGATATCGCGGATTTTATTGACGCGAACTACAAAGACGCCGTCAAAGCGGCGATCAATCAGATGGCAAAGAGCGAACGCGCTACCGAGCTAAATAAAATTGTAGATCAAATTTTAACTACCGAGGTCGCGGCGCAAAACGAATGGAGCCAAGAGGTGATCTCCAGCGTCGTCGGCAAGTATAAGCGCGGCATCATCCGTACGCAGATCATCGAAGATCGCCGCAGAGCCGACGGACGCGCGCTTGATGAGGTGCGCCCGATCAGTATCGAGACCAATATCCTGCCGTGCGCGCATGGAAGCTGCCTATTTACGCGCGGGCAGACGCAGGCTCTGGTCGTCACTACGCTGGGCGGCGATAGCGACGCGCAGCTAAGCGACAGCCTAACGCAGCTTGAGCCGATCAACGATAGATTTATGTTTAATTACAACTTCCCGGGCTTTTGCGTCGGGGAAGCAAGTCCGCTCAAAAGCCCGGGCAGACGCGAGTTGGGGCATGGAAATTTAGCCAAAAGAGCGCTATATCCGAGCATCGATCTAAACTCGCCGCAGTCTATCCGCGTAGTGAGCGAAATTTTAGAGAGCAACGGCTCAAGCTCGATGGCTTCGGTCTGCGGCGGCGCGCTATCTCTTCGGGCGGCGGGCGTACCTACGCTAAAGCTCGTTGCGGGCGTAGCGATGGGCTTGATTTTTGAGGGCGACAAGCATGCCGTGCTAACCGACATAATGGGGCTTGAGGATCACGACGGCGATATGGATTTCAAGGTCGCGGGCACCTATGAGGGTATCACCGCGCTTCAGATGGATATCAAGCTCGGCGGCATCAGCCTGGAGGTTTTAAAAGAGGCTCTCGCGCAGGCAAAGCAGGCTCGCGCGCATATTTTGGGTCTTATGGAGCAGGCGGATGCGGCGATCGTTATAAACGAGGACGTGCTTCCGAAGCTTGAAATTTTTAGCGTCGATCCGAGTAAAATCCCCGACATCATCGGTCAGGGCGGCAAGGTCATCAAAGAGATTACCGAAAGTTTCGGCGTAAATATTGATCTGGATCGCGAAAAGGGCGAGGTCAAGATCCAAGGCGCAAAATCGGGCGGCGTATCGGGCGCGAAAGAGAAAATTTTATCGATAGTCTCAAATTCTCGCGATTTTCGCAGGCCGCGCAATGAGCGCAAAGAGGTAAAATTTCAGATCGGCGAGGAGTTTGACGGCGTGGTGCAAAGCGTGCTGGATTTTGGTACCTTCATCTCGCTACGAGACGGCGTGGACGGGCTGCTGCGCGCTAAATTTATCACGACGCCTTACAAGGTGGGCGATGTGGTGCGAGTGCGCGTGACCGATCAGAAAGGCACTAAAATTTCACTGGAATTAGCTTAAAATTTTAATAGGAGTATGAGATGCAGCTTAAAAAGATTTTTTTCCCTATCGGCGGCGGCGAGGAGCTAGTCGAGCGCATACACGGAGCGCTGCTCGTGAATAAATTTTTCGGTACGCATATAAACATAATGGCGTGCCAGCTCGATCCTAAGATGATCTACAATGTCCGTATGACGCTAAAAGGCGGCGTACTGATGGAGGAATTTTTAAAATCTGCGGGCGATGAGATGAGGGCCGAGCGCGAGGAGATTAAAGCGATCTTCGACGCCGAATGCGCCAAGCTCGATTTGGATCAAAACGACGACGATCACGTCCCAAATAGTGCCGCTTTGAGGCATATGGTGGGCATTCGTTCCGAGCTAGTGGAGAAATACTCCAAATACTGCGATTTGGTGTTAGTCTCGGTGCCTCCTACGGGCTCTATTACGGGCACATTCGAGGCGGCGGTCACCAAAAGCGGCAAGCCTTGCATCGTCATACCGCGCAAGCTGCAAGAGTTCAAGGCGGATAAAATTTTAGTCTCGCTTACCGGCACTGCGGCCTCTGCGCGAGCGCTTGATAATTGGCTGGAGCTTTTGCAGCGCGCCAAGTCCGTCACCGTCATCACCGCAAACCACTACCTCCAAGAGGGCATCCCCGAAACGAAGCGCCGAATAAGCGATTATTTGGCTCTGCACGACGTTAATATCGATGCTTTCGAGACGCTAAACGCGGACGGCAAGATTCCGGGGCAGGTGCTGCTAGAGTACGCCGACGCGGGCGATTTCGACCTCATCGTCGCGGGCTTGCACTCAGACAGCGGCATCAAGGAGATCTTTTTAGGCGGCGCGTCGAAATACTTCCTACAAAAGACCAAAATTCCGGTCTTAATGTAGCTTAGAGCTTAGGCGCCGTGTTGCGGCATATCGCTCGCATTGCGTCTAGGCTTAATCGGCTTTTGGGATCGGCTCGAATTAGATAGGCGTAAAAGCTTTAGCCGTTGCGGCTTTGCTAGCCTGTCTGCAAATCACGCGGTTTGCTATTTTGCGGACGGGTTGCGATAAATTTTACCGCTAGCTTTGCTGGCAAGCCGCGCTTGCTTTGCCGCGTCGCGGAAATCCGCATAAAATTTGCACTTGAAATTTCCGCTTGCACGCTAAATTTTAAATTCCAAGGGACACAGATGGCGTTTGAAAATGCAATCATCACAAAAGAGGATGATGAGAAGTATGGATTGAGTGAAATTTACTATAAATATAATCCATACTATAAGACTTTTATTAATGAGCTCGATTGGACTATTGATCGAAATGCAGATTGTTGGCTAATGCCAGTATATAGTTTTCCTGATCCAGACTATGATCATGCAAGCCTTGCTAAAGGCATTTGGATTTTATATCATAAAGGTGAAATTATTGAAGTCACATTGGATTATATATTTGATGAAGGTAAAAAGCTTCATCGAATTTGGCAACTTTTGGAATTGACTCCAAAAACCACAAATACTCTTTCCAAAAAGGATATAGTAGCTTTGCTATTCAAAATTTTGAAAGCTTATGGCTATGCCGGAACATGGCAAAAAGAAAACTACACTATGGAACTCCAAGATCTAACTGATCATAAAATCTAAAATTATTAAAATTTCTTAAGGAGGAGAGAGTGGCATTTAAAAATGCAATCATCACCAAAGAGGATGATGAGAAGTATGGATTAAGTGAAATTTACTACAAATATAATCCGAAACGCGAAGTTTTTATCAATAAAGAAGATTGGATGATAAACAGAGAGCTTGATTGCTGGCTATGGGATATTTTTTATTTCCCCGATCCCGAATATGATCATGGAACTCTTGTTAAAGCTATTTGGATTTTATATTATAAAGGTGAAAT
The DNA here is from genome assembly GCF_937997535.1 of uncultured Campylobacter sp. Classification (GTDB taxonomy): domain Bacteria; phylum Campylobacterota; class Campylobacteria; order Campylobacterales; family Campylobacteraceae; genus Campylobacter_B. Next base: position 21,083 of record NZ_CALKTT010000048.1, on the reverse strand, counting down.
TATTGAAGTTGTCCTTGATTATGACATCAATAGGGCGCTAAGACCTAAGCAATTTCATAGAATTTGGCAGCTACTCGATCTAAATCCAAAACAAGCTAAATTGATTTCAAGGGATGAAATAATTATACTTCTAGATAATGCTTTGCAAACATATGGATATGATGGCATATGGGAGCAAATTCCAAACTACACTATGGAACTCCAAGACCTAACTGATCACGCCGCAAAATAGGGCTTTAAATTTAACTCTATTTCAATCCCGCACCAAATCAAATTTTATAGAATTTCAGAATTCCACGGAATTTTGAAATTCTAAAATTCCAAAATCCTATAATTTCAAAATTTTAAAATTCCCGCCCTAAAATTTCTTGTAAATAAAATTTATCAAAATCATCGACGCGAGCGCCTCTATGAGCGAGGCGATGATCATCGCGAAGTATATCTCTTGCGAGATCGCGGCGGTGGAGTAAAAAAGCGTCGCCGTGGCGATCACTAGCGTCAGAGGCATTGAAAGCGATAGCGCGAAAAGCGCCGCGCCTTTGCGCCCTAAGGTGCTTAAAAACGTAGCGCTCGCAAGCAGTCTGATGCCAAACATCAGCGCCGCTAGGCTTGCGGCAAAGCTCATCACTCCGGGCATAAGAAGCGCCTCAAGCTTGATCACCGCTCCGGTGTGTATGAAAAATATCGGCACCAAAAAGCCGAAGCCGAACGAAGATAGCTTTTCGATGAGGTCGTCCTTGTGCGAGAAAAAGGTCGGCAGAAAGGTGCCTGCGATGAAGGCGCCGATTACGACCTCAAGCCCCAAAAGCATTACTCCCGCGCAGATGAGGCAAAATAGCGCCATCGCAAATCGCACATCCTTTTCGTTTTTATCGTATTTGGGCATGATGACCGTTTTTAACGCGGGGAACCACCAAAATAAAATTTCAAGCCCTTTAAAAACCGCCAAGGCGGCCGCCGAAAAGCCCAAAAGCGCGCCGATGTGAAGCGCCATCTCTACGCCGAAGCCGTTTTTAAGGTAGATGCCGCCCACCGTGAGGGCGGCGATGCTGATGAGCTCGCCGATCACGCCCGCGGGCATCGCGAGATTGAGCCACGCTTGATCCTTGCCGTATTCCTTATACAGCGCCGAAAGCAGCCCGACGCTCATCAGGGGCGCTGCGATGATAAGCATCTGCGGCAGTTCAAACGCCCAAACCGCGAGCGCGCTTAGGATATAAAGTAGCGCCAAAAAGATTAAGATCAGCCGCAGAATTTTACGCGGCATCGCAAGCAGCGCGCGGAAATCCACCTCGCAGCCCGCCAAAAACATAAGGTAGCAAAAGCCGATCTGAGCGGCTAGATCGAAGGTCGCGCTTGGCGGCAAAAGCCCTAAATTTGCAGCTATGATGCCAAGCATGATCTCCATGGGCGAGAGCGGAATTCTAGCTAAGCTCGCTAAAAAAGGGGAAGCGAAGATCAAAAACGATAGCGCGATTAAGACGTAAATTTCATTCATAAGCTTTGGCCTCGCATCCTTTTAGATTTTCTCCGCACTGTTTTAGAATTTTTTCGCATCTTTCTAGCATTTTCTCTGGCTGCCCAGGGGCTTTTCGTATCATTTTAAGACTTCCTTTCGGGCGCTTTATAGTTCTTTGCGCTGCGAACGGAGACGAAATATGCGCAATTTTCGCTCTTGCACCACAACACAGGCAAATCGAAAAGCCGCTTTTTGCGCCCACAAATCTCGCCCGGATTTAGCACGAGCACGCCGTTTTTATCCACCGCCGCGGCGAAATAGTGGGTATGGCCGTAAATTTTGATAGTTGGAATTTTATCCGCGCCGCACCCGCACGGACCCCGATTTTTACCTTCGCCGCTTGCATTAGGGTCAGAATTCGCGGTTAAATTTGATTTTAAATTTGCGTTCGAGCTCGAGGCCGAGTATGCGTCCAGACTTAAGTCTAAATTTGCGTTTGAGTTCACATCCGCGCCCGCATTCAAGCCCAAGTTCACATTTGGACTTGCGGACGACCGCCCGCTTTTTAAATTCGCACTCGCGCTACGTATGTTTTTAAAATTTACGTCTGCATCGCGCGCGCCATTTAAAATTTCATCATCGTCCGCAGCATTAAAATTTGCGTCTAAATTTGCCGAGCAAGCCGCCGCTTTAGAATTTACGACTAAAATTTCCCTGCGATCCGCACCCGCATCTAAATCCGCGCCTAAATTTAATCCGTCTGCTTCGTTTTGCGCCGCGGGCTTCTCGTCAAAGAGATAAAACGGATGGTGCATGATTTTTAGTCGCACTCCGGCAAACTCCGTGCAGAAGGGCTCATCGTATAGGTTGAAGTCGTTTCTAAACTCAGCAAGCGCTTCGTCGTTGTTCCCTAAAACCGCGAAATAGGGCTTGCTGCTTCGTCGCAAAAGCCGCAGCGTCTCGATCGCGACGATGCCCTCTGCGTGTACGAGTAGGTCGGTGCCGCGCGCGAGCAGCCACTCTATGGTGCTGGCAGCGACCTTTGTTTCGCGATGAGAGTCCGAGATGACGCCTATTATCAATCGATCTCTTCTTTGAGCTTGCACTGCGGACATTCGGCGAAGTTGCCTTTTTTCAGCTCTTTGCGGAGCATGTATGAGTTGCCGCACTGCGGGCATGCGCGCGCAATCGGCGCGTAGTTGCTCACAAAGCCGCATTTTGGGTAGTTCGTGCAGCCGTAGAATTTGCCGCGTCTGGAAAAGCGCTCTACGATCTCGCCCGTGCCGCAGCTCGGGCACTTAACGCCCGTGGAGAGCAGCGGCTTTTTCTCCTTTGCTGCGCCCTCGATTTTGCGCGAGTATTTGCACTTCGGATAGCCCTCGCAAGCGATAAACTCGCCGTATCTGCCCTTACGCTTGATCAAATTTTTACCGCACTGCGGGCATTTTTCATCTAGCACTTCGGGCACCGCCTTCTCCTCGCTCGCCCCCTCGGCGCTAGCGTCCGCGTTGCGCGAGTATTTGCACTTCGGATAGTTTGAGCAAGCGATGAACTCGCCGAATCTACCCTGCCTTTTAAGTAGCTCGCCGCCGCAGTTCGGGCATGCTTCGCCGATCTTTTCGGCTAGCTTTTGGCTTGCGATCGAGGTTTTTCCTTTGGCGATCTCGTCCATAAAAGGGTAGTAAAAATCCGCCAAAATTTGCTGCCAGTCCGCTTTGTTTTCGGCGATGTCGTCGAGCTTCTCTTCCATTTTGGAGGTGAACTCGCTATCGACGATATTTTTAAAATTTTGCTCCAGCATCTCGGTGATTTTAAAAGCGATCTCGCTCGGCACCAGGTGCTTTTGCTCGATATTTACGTAGTTGCGCGCCGTAAGCAGCGAGATGGTAGGCGCATAAGTCGAGGGCCTGCCGATGCCGAGGCTTTCGAGCTTTTTGATGAGGCTTGCTTCCGAATAGCGCGCCGGCGGCTCGGTGAAGTGCTGCTGCGAGCTTAGGCTTTGCAGGCTCATCGCGTCACCCGCGCTAAGGCTCGGTAAAATTTTATCCTTATCCAGATCGCCGTAGGCCTTGTAAAATCCGTCAAATTCCACCTTGCGTCCGCTGATCTTAAACGCGCCCGCTTCGCCGCGCACGATGATCGTTTGGATCTGCGAGACGCTAGGGCTCATCTGCGAGGCTACGAAGCGGTTGTAGATGAGTTGATACAGACGGTACTCGTCGCGAGGCAGGATTTTTTGCGCGAGCTCTGGAGTAAGCTTCAGATCGGTAGGTCTTATCGCTTCGTGCGCTTCCTGCGCGCCTTTGCTTTTGGTGGCGTATGAATTCGGGCTTTTCGGTAGATATTTTTCGCCGAAGCGCTCGCCGATTAGCTCGCGAGCCGCCGCGATCGCTTCTTTGGCGATATTTAGCGAGTCGGTTCGCATATAGGTGATCGCGCCGCCGTTTTTGGTATTAACCCCCTCATAAAGGCTCTGCGCGAGGCTCATCGTCTTGCGCGGATTAAAGCCCAGAGCCGTGCTCGCTGCCTGCTGCAGCGTCGAGGTCATAAACGGCGGGTAGGGATTCGTCTTGCGCGATTTGCTCTCGATACTCTCTACGCTAAATTCGTCTTTTTGCAGCTCGGAGATGATCTCGCTAGCTTGTGCTGCGTTTTTGATCGAGAGCTTTTCCATCTTCTCGCCGCGAAATTCCACGAGCTCGGCTTCCAAGTCCTTTTTAAAAACCGCGTCGATGCTGTGAAATTCTACCGGTTTAAAATTTAAAATTTCGCGCTCGCGATCGACGACGATTTTAAGCGCGGCGCTTTGGACGCGACCCGCGCTCAAGCCGCGTTGGATCTTTAAATTTAAAAGCGGACTTAGCTTGTAGCCCACGATGCGATCGAGCAGGCGGCGCGCTTGTTGGGCGTTTACGCTTGCGATATTAAGCTTGCGCGGCGAGCTTAATGCGTTTGAGATCGCACTTTTGGTGATCTCGTGAAATACGATGCGCGGCAGCTCCTCCGCCTGCTTGCCGATCGAAGCTGCGATATGATAGGCGATCGCCTCGCCTTCGCGGTCCTCGTCCGTCGCGAGATAAATTTGATCCGCCTTTTTAGCGAGCGTCTTTATCTGTTTTACGATCTGATCGTGATCGGCGCTGATTTCGTATTCGGGCTCGAAGCTTTTATCTTTGATTTTGATGCCGAATTTTTTTTGCGGCAGATCGCGGATGTGTCCCTTGGAAGCGACGACGTCGTAGTCATCGCCTAAAAATTTTTTGATAGTTTTGGCTTTTGCGGGGGATTCTACGATGATTAAATTTTTCATTGTTTAATCCTTTAGAATTCTAGGCAGCGTGATGCCCTTTTGGCTTTGGTATTTGCCCTTTTTGTCGCAGTAGCTCACCTCGCACGGCTCATCTCCTTGCAGAAACAAAACCTGCGCGATGCCTTCGTTTGCGTAAATTTTTGCAGGCAGCGGCGTGGTATTGGAAATTTCAATCGTGATGTGCCCCTCAAAACCGGGCTCAAAGGGCGTTACGTTTACGATGATGCCGCAGCGCGCGTAGGTGCTTTTGCCCAGGCAGATTGCAAGCACGTCGCGCGGCATTTTGAAGTATTCGATGGTGCGCGCTAGTGCGAAGGAATTCGGCGGCACGATGCAGACGTCGCCCTCAAAATCCACGACGTTTTTTGCGTCGAAATTTTTAGGATCGACGACCGTTCCGCCGACGTTTGTAAAAATTTTAAATTCGCGCGCTACGCGTATGTCGTATCCGTAGCTCGAAAGTCCGTAGCTAACGACGCCGCGGCCGATATTTTCCTCGCAAAAGGGCGTTATCATATCGTGCTGCTGCGACATCTGTCTGATCCATTTATCGCTTTTCAGTCCCATAAAATTTCCTTAAAATAATCAAAATTTTTCGCGCATTATAGCAGCAAAATAAAATATAATAAAAATTTTATGCTAGAATTTTGCTTAAATTATAAAAATTTTATCACTTTTTAAGGAGCAACTATGGGACTACTCAAGAAATTTGCATTTATTACGTTTTTTATCGCGTCATCTTTGGCTGCTGCGAAGCCAAATATTTATATTTTAGCTACCGGCGGTACGATCGCGGGAAGCAGCGCAAGTGCCACGGAGGGCAACTATACCGCAGGCTCTAAGGGTGTAGAAGATATCTTATCGGCAGTGCCGCAGCTAGGGGATTTAGCTACGATTAAAAGCGAGCAAATTTCAAATATCAGCTCGCAGGATATGAACGATGAAATTTGGCTCAAGCTTGCAAACCGCGTAAGCGAACTGCTTACCAAAAACGACGTAGACGGCGTCGTCATCGTGCATGGAACCGATACGATGGAGGAGACGGCGTATTTTTTAAGCCTGGTCATAAAATCTAAAAAACCGATCGTTTTGGTGGGCGCGATGCGAAACGCAGACTCGATGAGCGCCGACGGTCCGCTTAATCTATACAACGCCGTTGCCGTTGCGGCAGATAAAAACGCTCGCGAAAAGGGCGCTCTTGTAGTGATGAACGACGAGATTCATGCTGCGCGCGAGGTTACGAAAACAAATACTACTAACGTTGCGGCTTTTGCCTCGCCGAATTCCGGCAAAATAGGCACCGTAAATTATGGCGTCATAAATTTCTATATGGCACCGCTTCGCAAACACACCGTCGCAAGCGAGTTTAATATCAAGGATTTCAAATCCTTCCCGCGCGTCGATATCATCTATGGACACGCGCAAGATAGCGGCGATTTGGTCGATGCAGCGGTGCAAAAGGGCGCTAAGGGCATCGTAGTCGCCGGCATGGGAAACGGAAATTTATACCCCGACACGGAGGCTGCGCTCGCAAAGGCTAGCGAAGCAGGCGTGATCGTTGTGCGCTCAAGCCGCACAGGTAGCGGCTCAACTAGCGTTAGCTCGGAGGTGGACGACGCAAAGTTAGGCTTTTTAACCGCAGATAATCTAAATCCGCAAAAGGCGCGCGTACTATTGATGCTGGCTCTTAGTAAAACGAGCGATAAAGCGAAAATTCAGAGCTTTTTTGCGACACATTAACGCATAGGGCTTCGCGCGGATAGAATTTCGGCGCGGGATTTTAATATGAGCTCGGAGGCGAGATTTTAAAGCAAAGCGCGGAATTTAACGTTTAAAGCGTAGAATTCTAGTCGTAAAATTAAGTATAAATTTTAAAGAATTCAAAATCATTTCGCGCTCTTGCGGCAAAATTTCGTGTTTCGCTTGCGAAGTTCGAGCTTAAAATGAACGAGGCAAATCTCGCTCCGTAAATCCTTAAAATCAGTCCGCAAATTCTGTCGTAAATTTCGCTTTGCACTTCTTAAAAGTCCCGCAAAAATCCGTTTAAAGAAACAATTATAAAAATTTAGCTAAAATTTCGCAAATTTTTTCAGGAGAAATTTATGACAAAAGCAGAAATCAAAGAGTTAATGGATTTTTTCGGCGAAAAGCAGGGCATTAACGAGCTAAAAATTAAAGATAAAGATTTTGAGATTGAGATAAAAAAATATGGCCCATGCGGTGGGAGCACGCCTCAGCTCGCCGCACCGGCACCTGCCCCGCAGCTTGCTGCGCCTGCGGTAAATGTGCTCGTGGGCGATAAGCCCGCCTCAAAAGGCGCGATGGATACGATCGACAGCCCGATGGTAGGTACTTTTTATAAAGCGCCAAGTCCCGGTGCGGCAGAGTTCGTAAGCGTAGGTCAGGTCGTGCATAAGGGCGATACGATCGGCATCATCGAAGCGATGAAGATTATGAACGAGATTGAAGCGGAATTCGACTGCCGCATCAAAAAAGCTCTCGTCGAAGATGGACAGCCCGTCGAATACGCTATGGCGCTGTTTGAGGTCGAGAAGCTATGAGGGAGCTTAAGAAAATTCTAATCGCAAATCGCGGCGAGATAGCGCTCAGAGCGCTTCGCACGATCCAAGAGATGGGCAAGCAAGCCATCGTCGTGCACTCCACCGCTGATCAAGACGCGCTTTACGTCAAATACGCCGACGCATCGGTCTGCATAGGCGGACCGCGCAGCAGCGACAGCTACCTAAATATCCCCGCAATCATCACAGCTTGCGAGCTAACGGAAGCCGACGCGATATTTCCGGGATACGGCTTTTTGAGTGAAAGTCAAAATTTCGTCGAAATTTGCGCCAAGCACGGCATTAAATTTATCGGTCCAAGCGTCGAGGCAATGACTTTAATGAGCGATAAGAGCAAGGCTAAGCAAGTAATGATGCGCGCGGGCATCCCCGTAGTGCCTGGTAGCGACGGCGCGATTGCAAGTGTCGAAGAGGCACGCAAGCTAGCCGCCGAAATCGGCTATCCGGTCATCATTAAAGCCGCAGCCGGCGGCGGTGGGCGCGGAATGCGCGTGGTTGAGCGCGAAGAGGATATTGAAAAGCTCTTTTGGTCGGCAGAGAGCGAAGCGATGAGTGCATTCGGCGACGGCACGATGTATATGGAAAAATATATCACAAACCCGCGCCACATCGAGGTTCAAGTATTAGGTGACGAGCACGGACACGTCGTGCATATCGGCGAGCGCGACTGCTCGATGCAGCGCCGCCACCAAAAGCTAATCGAAGAAAGTCCCGCCGTGATCCTGGACGAGGAGACGCGCAAGAGCCTGCTCGAAACGGCGGTTCGCGCCGCTAAGGCGATCGGATACGCAAGCGCTGGAACGTTTGAGTTTTTGTACGACAGCAAGGATAAGAAATTCTATTTCATCGAGATGAATACCCGCTTGCAGGTCGAACACACCGTAAGCGAGATGCGAAGCGGGCTCGATCTGATCGAGTGGATGATCCGCATCGCGCAGGGCGAGAAGCTGCTGCCTCAAAGCGAGATAAAATTTAGCGGACATGCGCTTGAGTGCCGCATCACCGCCGAGGACTCCAAAAGCTTTATGCCAAATCCGGGCAAAATCACAAAATACGTCGCTCCGGGCGGCAGAAACGTGCGAATGGACAGCCACGTCTATGAGGGCTACTCGGTGCCGCCTTACTACGACAGCATGATCGGCAAGCTCATCGTTTACGACAAGAACCGCGCGCGTGCGATTGCGAAGATGAAAGTCGCGCTAGATGAGCTCATCATCGGCGGCATAAAATCGACGCGCGATTTTCATCTTAGGATGATGAACAACCCCGATTTCGTGGATAATAACTACGACACAAATTACCTAGCCAAGCACTGAATTTAAAATTCCAAGGGATGAAATTCTCTTGGAATTTTAAAATTTATTTGAAATTCTAAATTTAAGATTCCTCTTGAAATTTTATATTTAAAAATCTACTTGAAATTTTGTTTTAAAATTTCGTCGCGCCACGCTTCAAATTTTGCTATTAAATTTACCGCTAAATCTAGGTGAAGATGCGCTGTCGTCGCGCGTGTTTTATAGCGAGATAAATGTTAAGTCCGGAAAAAGAGATGAGAATAAACGGTGAAACTCGAGGTGAGGTTCGCGGCTTAAAGATTTTTTGAGGCGAAGGAGAAAATATTTTTCAACTACTTTCGATATAATATGTGTATAAAATATTAAAGGATTATTATGAGTAAAGATTTGGAAGTTGAATTATCAAAAGATGGTGTGAAGCTCTCTGCCGGCAAAGAGCCAACGCAGGCATTAACAAGCGTTTTAGGTGATATTTTTGGCCCGATAACTGAATCTCTTGGAATTGTTGCGGATGAGATAAAAGCAAGAAGAAAAATAAATCAACTAAAACTTGCTAAGAAAATACAAGAAGAAGCAAAGAGTTTAAATTTTACAAAGGAGCAACTTACCAATATAGGTCTAAAAGAACTTGCAGTTATTGAACAGCATGCTATTTTAGAAGAAGACGAAACATTGCAAAGTATGTGGGCAAAACTTATTGTGGATTCTGTAAGCAATAATGAAGATAAAGATAATTTGATTTTTATGAATATATTAAAAGAGATAACTCCTGTGCAAGCAAAAATATTAAAATTTTACTATGAAGTTATAATCAATAAAAGAGAATACCCTAGCTTAGACAGAGTTCTTAAAGCAGTAGTCGTAAAAAATGAAATTTTAAAACATTTAGATATAGATGAAGATCGCTTTGTTTTCAACATAAGCTCTCTTATGAGATTAGGATTAATAATACAATCAGACATCCCTAGCCAAGTTTTAATAGGTACCGGTACTATCCCGATCGGATATAATAAAACAACGCTTACGCCACTTGGTTTTGAGTTTGTGAAAAAATGTATAGGCAATGTTTAGAGTCAAAGTATAACAGTCTTAATGTTTTTCTGGTTTAATCACTGCTTTGAATTTTTCTACATGCTAACGCCAAAGCTTTAAAATTCCAGAGAGTGAAATTCTCTTGGAATTTTAAAGCTTTATTTGAATTCCTGAATTTTAAATTCTATTCGAAATTTTACTTTAAAATTTCGTCGTACCGCGCTTTTAAACCCACTATTAAATTTGCCGCTAAATTGAGTAGTAGCATGAGATACGCTGCGATTTGTGCGTGTTTTCACTGCGAGATCAGCGCTAGGCCGGGTTTAAATTTAGATTTTACGTCGACCAAGGCGGCTAAATTTAGAACGCACATCCTACCGCCGCAGATATTCGCTTCCGTCCGCGCGGTTTAGCGGATGATGTGGGCTGCTGGGGCGTTTTTGTTCTCATCCCACCAAATAAAATTTAAAATTTATGACATATGCGTGTTACGTCGCATATCTTGATGACCGGCTGCCGACGTGCGCGAGTAAGCGGTTAAAATTTGCCGCGCGCTAGAAACGACGACTGATTTATAGGCAAAGCGCGTTGGGTCTTTAAACCGTCAAATTTCAAACTCCGAATTCCTCGTAAAATTTATTTAGATAATCAGCGTAGTAAAAGTTTTGATTTCTAGCGTCAAATTTACCCGCCAGTTCCAAAGCCGTTTTGTAGTCGCTCTCATCGCCAAATGCGCTAACAGCGATGAAAAATCGCAGGTCGTTCAGATCGTCGTTGCTATCGAGTATGGCGTGCGAGTGCTTGCGAGCTAAGCTTAGCGCCGTCTCGCGCTCATCCAGCCTAACGGCGATCTCGATTAACGGCGCGATCTGATTTATAACGCGAGGATTTGACTCGATCGTCGCGGCGGCCTTGGGTAGCAGGGTTTTTGCCTCCTCTATCTTGCCTTCTTTATCATGCTAAAAAGTATCGGCGCGTAGGTTATGTGCGGCACCTCGGAGCAGGTTAGTTCGCCTGAAAGTATCGGCTCGGCAAGACCCAGCGCCGCTTCGTGCTCGCCTGCAAAATTTAAATACGCTATCTCATCGCTTGCTTCGCACGCCTCGCAATCACCCATGTCGTCTTTGGCGAGCTTTCTCCACAGCTCGTAGTTTGCCTTCGCCTCTCTGGCATCGCCCATGTCGATGTTTTGGTTCATCAAAGCCTTGTAGTAAGCCGCCAGAGATAGTTCCAAGCGCTCGTAGTAAAACAGCATCGCTTCGTTCACCTCGTCTATGAGCTCCCTTTCGATTATAGAGCTTTTGGCGATGCCCGAGACTATCCATTTAAATTTCCATAGGCAATCCGTAAAGTCGCCGAAATTTGGGTATTCGCTTTCTTTTAAATTTTGCGCGATGTAGCCCGTGAGCCACATTAGCGCCCTCGTTCTTAAAACCGCGCCGAATTTTTCAAATTCCTCGTTTAGCACAAAGTCGCAAATTTGCGTGGCAAATTCGAAATTTTCCGCCTCGATAGCTCCCCTTATCGCATCAAACAGATACTCCTCTTTATCCGCCAGCCTATCAAATTGCCTTAGCTTTTCATAAAGCCCCTCTAGCGAGCCCTGCTTCATCTGCACTCCTCGTTGAATTTTGCGATAATTATATCCGTTTAGTCTGAAGCTAAGCAGCTTATCGCGATTTTAAAGTCCAAAAGGCAAAATTTAAAATTTATAGCGTTATCTTAAAGCGACTCTGCTCGTGCCGTTTTAGCGCCATATTTGCCGCCTCGATAGGTAAATTTCAGCTTTGTTATATAAATTTAATATTAAAATGCTGTATTCATAAATTTTTTAAAAAAGGGGATTTATGGACATAAACATGCAGCGCTTTAAAAGCGAGTTCGAGCAGATAAGCCGCTTTGGGGCTTTGGCGGGCGGCGGGCTTACGCGGCTTGCGTTTTCGCGCGAAGATAAAGAGGCGCGCGACTTCCTCATATCGCTACTTCAAAAAGAAAATTTCAAGATCAGAATCGACGATGCGGGCAATATTTTCGCTAAATTTATGGACGTTAAAAATCCCGATCTACCGTCCGTAAGTGCTGGCTCGCATATCGATAGCGTGCCGCAGGGCGGCTTTTACGACGGCACGCTAGGCGTCATGGCCGCTTTGGAGGCGATCCGCACGGTGCGAGATAGCGGAGAGAGGCTTGCGCGACCGCTGGAGCTCATCGTCTTTGTTTGCGAGGAATCAAGCCGCTTCAAAATGGCGACCGTAGGCAGCAAGATAATTAGCGGCAAGCTCTCGCAAGAGCGGCTAGGCGAGCTGAAGGATGGGGACGGAATTTCGCTGTTTGACGCCATGGAGGCTTTCGGGTTAAATCCCGCAAATTTAAAAAGCTGCGTCCTGCCCAAATCCAGCTTTCATAGCTACATCGAGCTTCATATCGAGCAGGGGCCGGTATTGCAGCGACGCGGCATCCCAGTAGGCATCGTCACGGGTATCGCCGCACCCGTGCGATATGAGCTGCGGATCGAGGGCAGAGCCGATCATAGCGGCGCTACGCCGATGGATATGCGCTGCGACGCCCTAGCTTGCGCTAGCGAGATCATTTTAAGCGCGGAGAGGATCGCAAAGGAGGGCAAAACCACGGTCGCGACGACGGGCTATGCAAACGCGCTACCCGGCGTGCTAAACGTAATCCCCGGCTCCTGCACGCTAGGTCTTGATATACGCGATATAGACGAGGATGCGCTTGGGGCGGCGGATGATAAAATTTGTGCGGCGATAGGTGAAATTTGCGCTCGCAGAGGGTGCAGATTTGAACTAAAAAATCTCATCAAGGATCGCCCCGTAAAGCTAAGCGAGGAGATGATAGATCTGCTTGAGAGCTGCACCGGCGAGCTTAAAATTCCAAGCCTGAGGCTTCCTAGCGGCGCGGGACACGACGCGATGAATATGACGGAGCTTGCGGATCGCGTGGGGATGCTTTTTGTGCCGTGCAAGGACGGCATCAGCCACAACGTAAATGAAAGTATAAACTGGCACGACGCGTTTGCCGCTACGAAGGTTCTAGCCGCGGCGATGTTAAGCTTAGCTAAAAAATAAAGGAGAGAAGATGGATGCTATCGCACAAAAAGTAGAGGCGCTCAAGAGCGAGATGATCGGGGATCGCAGGTTTTTCCACTCGCATCCCGAGACGGGTTGGTTTACCTTTTTTACGACCGCGGTTATCGCAGATCGAATGCAGCGCCTGGGCTATGAGATAAAGCTCGGTCGCGAGGTGGTAAAGGCGGAAGCCAGACAGGGCGTAGGTAGCAAGGATGCCTGCGAGAAGGCGAAGCAGCGCGCCAAAGAGCTGCTAAACGCGGATCAGATAAAATTTCTTGATGCGATGGAGGACGGGCTAACGGGTCTAGTGGCCGAAATAGACACGAGGCGCGCGGGCAAGACGGTCGCTTTTAGATTTGATATAGACGGCGTAGACGTGACCGAGAGCACGGACGCGGATCACCGCCCTTTTAAGGAGGGCTTTCGCTCCGACATCAGCGGCATTACGCACGCGTGCGGGCACGATGGGCATATCACGATGGGGCTTGCTCTGGCAAAGCTGATCGCGCAGAGCCTAGACGATTTTAGCGGTAAATTTAGATTTATCTTCCAAACCGCCGAGGAGGGTACCAGGGGCGCCGTAGGTATGGAAGCTGCGGGCGTTACTAAGGGCGTGGATCATCTGCTGGGCGGTCATATCGGCTTTCAGGCTACTACCATGAGAGGCATCATCTGCGGCACAAAAAAGCTACTTGCGACCACTAAATTTGACGTAAATTTAAAGGGTAAGTCCGCTCACGCAGCGGGCGCACCGCAAAACGGAGCCAATGCTCTGCTCGCCGCAGCCGAGATGGCGCTTGATATGCACGGCATCACTAGACACGCAGACGGCGTCACGCGTATCAACGTAGGCGTGCTGCGCGCAGGCGAAGGACGCAACGTCATCGCGCCCAACGGCTATCTCGCGTGCGAGACGCGCGGCGAGAGCACGGAGCTGAATGAGTTTATGAAGGCCAAATGCATGGACATAGTGGAGGGCGTTTCTAAAATTTACGGCGTTAGCTACGATGTGCAGGTTACGGGCGGTACCGCAGGCGGCGATAGCGACGAGGCCACCACGCAGCTTTACGAGGATGCGGCGAAGGCGTCGCCGTTTATCGACGATGATAAAATCGTAAGGGAGCTAAGCTTTGGCGCATGCGAGGACTTCGCGCATTTTATGCGCTCGGTGCAGGATGCGGGCGGCAAAAGCGGATATCTGATGATCGGCACGACGCTTGCGGCAGGGCATCACAACGCCAAATTCGACTTCGACGAGGACTCGCTGCTTGCTGGAGTGGACGTGTATCTGCGCTGCGCGTATAAGCTAAACGGCAAAATTTAAGGAAAGCGGCATGAAAAGAGCACTGCTTCTAAGCGCTTCCAGTTACAAAGACAGCGGCTATCTGAACCACTGCAAGGGGTGGATCAAGGAATTTTTAGGGGGTCTTTGGGAGGATGAAATTTTATTCATTCCGTTTGCGGGCGTTAGGCGCACGAACGAGCAATACGAGCAGAAGGTCGCGGATTGCCTGGAGAGTAATAATATCAGATCGATCCATCGCTTTGCCGATATGAAAGCCGCCGTTAAAAATGCCAAATCGATCTGCATCGGCGGCGGCAATACCTTCGTGCTGCTAAATGAGCTTTATAAATTTGATCTTTTGGGTGCGATCAAAGACGTCGTGGACGGCGGTACGCCGTATTTCGGCTGGTCTGCGGGCGCAAACGTCGCGGGCAAGACGATGATGACTACCAACGACATGCCGATCGTCTTCCCGCCCTCGCCGGTGGCTCTTGGGATCTTTCCGCACCAGATCAATCCGCACTTCATAAGCGGTAAAATTTTAAACCACAACGGCGAGAGCAGGGAGGAGCGGCTGGAGGAGTTTTTGATCGTCAATCAAAATGACAGCGTCTATGCTATGCCCGAGGGTAGCGCGTTTTTGATAAACGGAAACGAATGCGAGGTGATGGGATATGCGGACGTGCTGAAATTCGAGTATAAAAAAGAGATCTCGCGCATCGCCGTGGGAAGTAAATTTAAAATTTAAAAGGAGTTATCGTGCAGACACTTAGGCTATTTTTGGCGCTTGCGGGTATCGTCGCAGTCGTCGCTTTGCTAATCATGAAGAAGGATACCAAAACCGTGCTTATCGGCGTGGGTTTGGTGCTGTGCGTGCTTTGTCTAAAGCCGCTGGACGGGCTGGGCGCCTTTACCTCGTATATGACCAAGGCGGGGCTTATTAAGGCGATCTGCGCCAGTATGGGTTTTGCCTTCGTGATGAAATTTACCGGTTGCGACCGCGCGCTCGTAAATTTACTAACCAGGCCTCTTGGCAATATCGGATTTTTATTGATCCCTATCGTCGTGGCGCTTACATATTTTATCAATATCGCTATCCCCTCCGCTGCGGGCTGCTCGGCTGCGGTCGGCGCTACGCTGATCCCCGTGATGATGGCTGCGGGCGTTAAACCGGAGATGGCGGGAGCTGCGGTATTTGCGGGAACTTTCGGTAGCGTTTTAAGCCCGGGCTCGGCGCACAACGTATTTGTCGCCGATATGGTAAAGGCGCACAACCCATCCTATACGGTTCAAGACGTCATCGGGGTGCAGTTTTCTAGCGCGATTACCGCTTTGATCGTGGTTTTGATCGTAATGAGTATAACGGCGATAGTTTGCAAAGACTACACCAGGGGGGTGAATTATCTCGCACAAAAAGAGGGCGGCGCAAATTCCGTTGCGTCAAATTCAGCCGACGGTTCAAATTTAGACGCGCAGCCTCAAAAGATAAACGTCTTATACGCGCTTATGCCGCTAGTGCCGCTAGTGATCTTAGTAATCGGCGGCACGAGCCTAAATCAGGTCTCTTTTCTAAAATGGACGAAGATGGGCGTCGCCGAAGCGATGCTACTGGGCGCTATCCTCACCATCGCCGTTACCCTAACCGATCCTCAAAAAATTACGAAGGAATTTTTCAAAGGCATGGGTAGCGCGTATGCCGAGATCATAGGTATCATCATCGCAGCAGGCGTCTTCGTCGCGGGTCTTAGCGCGTGCGGAGCGATAGATTTCGTAATTGAGTGGCTGAAGGGCGAGCAGGGCTACGTAAAATTCGGCGGAACCTTCGTGCCGTTTTTTATGGGCATCGTAACGGGCTCGGGAGATGCGGCGTCGATGGCGTTTAACACCGCCGTGACCGTGCACGCCGACGCGCTGGGTTTTGAGCAAGATAAGCTCGGTATGGCGGTTGCGATAAGCGGCGCGCTAGGCAGGAGCGCATCGCCGATCGCGGGCGCTTGCATCGTTTGCGCGGGACTTGCGATGGTAAGTCCTATTCAGATCGCTAAAAGAACGGCTCTAGGGATGTTTCTATCCGTCTGCGTCATCGCATTTGTTATTTTATAAAAGGCTTATTTGTGGATATTGTGCAGAGGTTTTTAAACTACACCAAGATCAACACCACCACAAATAGAGCCGCGGGTGCTGCGGGCATAATGCCCTCAAATCCCAAGGAGCTTGAGCTCGCAGAACTCATAAAAAGCGAGCTCGAAGCTCTGGGCATAAAAAATATCAGCCTTAGCGAGAAGTCGATTTTGATCGCTAAAATTCCATCAAATTTAGACGCGCCCGCTGCGAGAGTGGCGTTTTTCGCTCACCTCGATACCAGCGCCGAGCAGACGAATGATACCAAAGCTCAGATCGTAATATACGAAGGCGGCGATATCTGCCTGAATAAAGAGCTAGAGATCTATCTTAAAGAGAGCGAAAATGAGGAGCTGCAAGATTATAAAGGAGATGAGATCATCGTAACGGACGGCACCAGCTTGCTAGGCGCCGATGATAAGGCAGCGATCGCAGCGATCGTGAATGCGCTGGAATTTTTCGTCCAAAATCCGCAGATAAAACACGGCGAGATAATCGCCTGCTTCGTGCCGGACGAGGAGCAGGGCTTGCGGGGCGCAAAAGTGCTGGATGTAAGCGAGATAGGCGCGGATTTTGGCTACTGCCTTGATTGCTGCGGTATCGGCGAGTTTATCTACGAGAATTGGAACGCGGGCGATTGCGTCGTTACCTTCAAAGGCCAGTCCGCTCATCCGATGAACGCCAAGGGCAAGCTCGTAAATTCCTTGCTTTTGGCGCATAAGTTTATCTCGCTGCTGCCTGCGGGCGAGGCGCCCGAATACACAGAGGGCAAGGAGGGCTATTTTTGGGTCAAGGAGCTTAGCGGCAACAGCGCAAAAACCGTCCTAAAGATCGACGTGAGGGAATTTGACGAGAAAAGATACGAGCAGCGTATGGAATTTTTGCAAAAAACTGCGGACGGGCTTCGCGCAATCTGGGGCGATCGGATCGAAATTTCGCTAAACGATCGCTATAAAAACGTCTATAACTTTTTGAAAAACGACGATGCGCCGGCGATACGCTTTGCGAAGCAGGCCTTTAAAAGCTTAAATATCGAGCCCAAGATCAAGCCTATGCGAGGCGGCTACGACGGCGCCGTCATCTCCGCAAAGGGGCTGCCGTGCCCGAACCTCTTTACTGGCGGGCATAATTTCCACTCGATCTACGAGTATCTGCCCGTAGGCTCTTTAAAAGCGGCGAGCGAAGTGGTTAAGCGGATCATAACGCTGGCGACGGCGCGAGCTTAGCTCGGGCGCTTTCTACTCCGCGCGTAGATTTGATTTTAAATTTGGCTTATTCATTCCGCCGCGAAATTTTACCTGCTCGGCGGAATTTCGCTGGCAAGGTGAAATTTTATCTTGCTAAGCGGGATTCCGCGCGGCTATGAAATTTTGATTTGCTCTGCTGAGCGCGCGGTTTGGCGAGCTCAAAGGCGCGCTGTAAAATTTTGCCGCATCCTGTGCTTTACAGCCCGCTTATTGTCGTGCCCTTAATGCTATTCGCAGACGGCGCGACCGCGCATTTTTGCAGCCTACACGACAAGCTGCGGTGAATTTTATATTTCGACGATTTAGATGGCTAGCAGACACGCCGTATCGGCCGGCAAAATTTTATCCCCGCAGCAGGCAGAGCGGACGTTTTTAGCGCAAGTGAGATCAGCCTTTAGGAACTAGACGGCGTCGCAATAGCGCTTAAAAAGGCACGGAATTTCTTTAAATTAAAATTTTGCCGTAATGCTCGGCTCGCGCTGAATTATCTATAAACTGCACAGGCTAAATTTAACGCTTCGTGTAAAATTTTATCGCGACTTTCTTTATTTCAAAGGCGCAGTTCAAGCCCGAAACGAGGCTCGAATTTTAAAATTTAGCCCAAAAACCTAGCTTGGTTTTAATTTAAAATTTTTTACCTGCGCCCTTTGTGCCTAAATTTCTTAAAAATTCCGCGTACTCCGCCGCGCCTTTTTTCTATCTGCGTGACACTGCTTTCGTAATCCACGCCCGGCGTCTCTTCGGCGCCGTAAAACGCGAAAAACTCGCGCCAGTCGGCGTGAAAATAGTAGCGAAATGCCAGCTCAAATGGCACTAAAATCTTCTCCATCGTGAAATGATATCGCCCGCTAGGCGCGTAGTCGGCGCGCTTGATGCCGGCGCTCACCGCCAGCGCCACGGCGCGCCCCCGTATGCCCTCGCTCGTGCGTCCGTAGGCAAGTCCGTATGTCATCGTCGCATCGATCCAGCTTTTTAAAATCGCGAATCGCGGGCGAGGAGAAATTATGCAGCGGAAATTGCAGTACCAGCGCGTCGTGGGCTTTGATTATCGCGCGCTCGCGCTCACCGTCTATTTCGCCGCTAGGATACTCGCGCGCTAGGTCTCGCACGGTGAAGCTTTGCACGGCGGCCTCTTTCAAAAACTGCTTGTTTATGACCGAATTCTTAATGTCGGGGTGAGCTAGAATGATTAAGCTTTTCATATTTTTCCTTTAAAATTTTGGTTTGGGCGATAAATTTGCCGCTAAAATCGCAGATAGAACTCCGCTTTGAAATTTTATTTTCAAATGAGCGGCGGAATTCTAAGGCAAAATTTCAAGACCAAATTTTAATGCCGAAGCTTCGACGCTTAAATTTGACGCCGAAATTCCGTAGCAAATTTCAGTGCATAAATTTCATAATTAAAGCTTAGCGCCCAAATGCGCCGGGGTCCTATTTCAAAACGATGGCTTGGCGCTTTATTTCCCCGCAGCTAGCAGATCTGCAAGCACCTTTGCGGCGTGATCTTTCGCCTTGACGCTTTTATAGACCTTTAAAATTTTGCCGTCCGCACCGATCAGAAAGGTCGAGCGCACGATGCCCAGATACTCGCGCCCGTAGTTTTTGCGCACCTGCCACGCGCCGTATAGCTTGGCTACCTCGTGCTGCGGATCGCTCAGCAGGATGTGCTTTAGGCTCTGCTTGGCGATGAAGCCTGCGTGGGATTTGGCGCTGTCGGGGCTGATGCCTACGATCACGCAGTCTGCAGCGATAAAGTCATCGTACGCGGCGCTAAATTCGCACGCTTCGGTCGTGCAGCCGGGAGTGTTATCCTTGGGGTAAAAATACAGCGCGATCCTCTTGCCTGCGAAATCCTTTAGCGCGACGCTCGCTCCGTCGGCGTTTTGCAGCGTAAAAGCGGGCGCTACGTCTCCTGCTTGCAGCGTGATTTTGCGCTCGCGATCCTCTGCGCTAAACTCGTCTTCGATCTGTGTTTTTCTCTGCATATCGTGTCCTTTTTTTTGAAATTTTCGGGCTCGTAGCCCAAATCGCGGCTAAATTTTAATCTTTTTTCATAAATTTATCCTTGCTTGGATGAAATTTTGCCTCGCGCCGCAGCTGCACGCGATCGGGTGGATCGCAAGCGAGATCGTTCCAGACAAGAGCGGGCTAGGGGCTTGCTTTGCGGCACGCGAAAAACATTTTGTTGCACATGCTTTGAGGCAGTATGGTACGAGAGCGCCTCGTATCTATCGTGCCACGCAAATCCAGGTTCCTCACAAGCAAAATAACGCTCGTTTTCACAACCCTTCTTAATCTACTTTTAGTTTTTTAACGATATGATTCTACAAATTTTAACAAAGGAGATAACATGAAAACGCTCGTGATTTTATCGCATCCAAATTTTGCCGCCTCGCGCGTGAACAAAGCCCTATCGCAGGTCGCAAAGGGCGCTGCCGGCGTAGAGGTGCGCCATTTGGAGGGACTTTACGGCACCGATACTGCGCGCATAGATGCTCGCACAGAGCAAGACGCGTTATTGGGCGCCGACCGCATCGTATTTTTGTACCCGATGTACTGGCTAAACGTGCCGCCTATGCTAAAAGCCTATATCGACATCGTCTTTTCGCACGAGCTGGTGGGCTCCGGCGCGCTTAAGGGCAAGGTCTTGCAGCTCGCGCTAAGCGCTAGTACGCCGCTTAGCGAGTACTCCAAACGGGGCGCGATCGGCTATAGCATGGACGAAATTTTAACGCCGCTTAAGATCGCGGCAAACTACTGCGGGATGGATTTTGCCGTGCCGTTTATCAGCAGCGGATTTGAGCCCGGCGAGTTTGGCGACGATGCCGTAGATGCCGCAGCCGCGCGCTTTGGCAAGCTTTTACGAGGAGAGCTAAGTCCTAGCGAGTATCAAATTTAGTTTTGCCCCCTTGCGGCTATGAGCTAAAAATTACGATAGTGGTGATACGGGCGACTTAGTAACCGATGAAAGTGCGGCGTTTTGGAGTTAAATTTATATCCGCTCGTAAAGCAAAAAATAAGCATATCCAAGCCGCACCTTAAATTTAGAATCACAAATCGTCGTATTAATTTTACGTCGTCTCCGAGGCAAATTTGACTTATCGGAGACGCTAAACGGAGACGCTAAATTTTGCTTCGTCGCCGCTAATATGCAAATTTAAAAGCTAAATCCGTATAATGTCTTGCGCAAGGTTTTGTTGTTCGTCACTTAGCCTGCGATGTTAAACGCAAGCTTATTTTAGGTCTTCTATATACTCGCTAACAGCCGCCATGTCCTCGTCGCTTAGGTTTTTGGCGTGCAGCTGCATGACTTTGCCCATGCCAAAGGCGTTGTTTGAGCCGTCTTTGTAGCCTTGTAGCGCTTTTATGCGATCTTCTTTGCCGATACTAGTTAGCGCAGGCACTTTGTTTGCGTATTTTGTCTCCGCTTTTTCGCCGTGACAGGCCGAGCATTTTTTGTAAATGGCTTCGCCGCTAGCCGCAAATAGAGATAAATTTAGCGCCAAAACGGCGGTAGCGATGCGATATATTTTCATTTTTCGTCCTTTTTGATAGAAATTTAGACGAGATTATAGTCTTAAAAAGTTAAAAGAAAAATTATAAAAAAAGTTGCAAAAATGAAGCGTCAAAGAGAGAAAAATCGGCGGAAAAACTCCGCCGAAAAGG